>NFUN01000116.1 GCA_002197525.1 Acidobacteria subdivision 13 bacterium RH2 MAG17b
CGCGCCTATGAGGCGCGAGCGGCGCGCAACTTCACCCGGCCTTCTTCCACGGTCACCGAAAACCGGATGAGGTCGCAATCGAGGGATTTTTTGAACTGGCGGGTTTTATCGCGGATATAGTCTGCGAAGAGTTGGGGATCGAGATCGTCTGCCGATTGGCCGGCGGCAGACTTTGCCCGGACAACCGCTTGTAGAAGCTGTTCTACTTTTTCCTGGTCCGGATCGGACCACTCAATAGTGAAGTCCGCGCCTTTCGAGCGGCCTCCGTGGGCGCGTGCGATTACGGGTTGAATGCCCTCTTCTTTCATCTTCAACTTTTTGCGCCACAGGTCATTGTGCACTGCATAGCTTTGGGTGAGTTGATTGAAGCGGAAACGCTGCCGGAAGGTCAAATCCATGGTCCCGGCGCTGAATTTTTTAACGGTTTTTCCCACACGGAAAACCAAATCATTCGGCGGCCGGGGAGATCCGCCGTTGAAGTAAGTCTCATATTCGATCTTCAAGCGGCGAAGATTATCTTCCAGCCGGTTGAGTTCCTCGTCGGCCGTCATGGCAGCTCCTCGCGGAAGCCTTTTGGAAAAGTATGGCTTCGCAGCGCGGCCTGAGTCAACATCAAAGTTAATACTCATTGAGTGAACAACGGGAAAGGGCTAGGGATGAGGGGGGACGGGGTTAAAGAGTCTGTGTGAAAACTGCGGCTGTAGCGGCGCTGTCCTCAGCGCCGAAAGACGCCGGTGGGGACACCGGCGCTACAAAAAATCCGCCACTATAATTTGTAATTCTCAATAGGCAAGCAGACCTGAGGGGTCAAGGAAGGGGAATCGGGCATGGCAAACGTAAAAGATCATCCTCTGCGGGGTCAAGTGGCGCTGGTCACCGGCGCGGGCCGCAGAATCGGACGCGCGATTGCAATCGAGCTCGGCCGGGCGGGCGCGCGCGTGGCCGTGAACTATTACCGCTCCCGGAGCGAAGCGCTGGCCACTGTGCGGGAAATTGAGGCGCTGGGCGCGGAGGCGGTGGCGGCGCCCGCTGACATTTCAAAGCCGAGACAAGTGGAAGCCATGTTCGCCCGGCTCGACCGCCGCTTCAATCGCCTCGATCTGCTCGTGAATAACGCCGCTGTGTTCTTTCCTTCTCAGTGGGACCAGCTCACCGAACGCGATTGGGACCGCATTCTCGGAATCAATCTGAAAGGGACTTTCTTTTGCGCGCAAGCTGCCGCGCGCCGCATGATGGCGCAAAAACGGGGGCAGATCATCAACATCTCCTCGGTAGGCGGCCTCCAGGCGTGGCCGCGCTACCTTCACTACTGTTCCTCGAAAGCGGGCGTGATTATGCTGACGAAATGCCTGGCCAAGGCTTTGGCCCCGCACATACTCGTCAATAGCATCGCCCCTGGGACGATTCTTTTTCCGGGTGAGGAGAGCGACCCGGCGTTCAAAAAAATAATCCGCTCGACCCCTCTGCGAAAGGGCGGAGGGGCCGGGGACATTGCGGACATGGTGGTCTTCCTCGCGGCAAAGAATCGCTTTGCGACCGGCCAGGTGTTTGTGATAGATGGCGGGAAGTCGATTCCATGAGCGAGTAGCGCACACCTCCGGTTCTGAGGTCTGCGGTTCTTTTCTACCGTGCCCCACGGCCATAGGTCAGATTCGCGTTTCCGAATCCGAAGGGATATTCACCCGGTCAATCGTCAATCCCCTGCGCCGCTTGAGCAGCCGCACGGTGATAAAAAAGAACCGGTCGGAAAGAAAAGGGCGACGCAACCGAGACACGGCGCTAGAATACACCCCTGTAGACGCGATGACCACACAAGCCGCAGACCTCAGAGACGGAGGTCTGCGCTCCCCTCGCCATGCCTTTACCGTCAGGCCTTTGAGAGGCGGGAGAAAATAGCTCGTAACTGGGCGCGGGGAATTTGTTCGCTGCCGAAGCGGAGGGAGTTGTAGGCCCGCGTGAATTCGGCTGCCCCCGGTCCGAGCGGAGACGGTGCGAGGCCGCGGGCGAACTCCCACGGCGTCTGTGAGGGGCGTTTCCGGAAGCCCTTGGCGCGCGCAATTTTCAGAAACTGGCTGTACCAGCGCGCGGCTTCGTGCGGATTCACAGGGCGGTCCTGGCCGCCAAACTTCCAGGCCCATTGCCAGCGAAGGCCCGCCGTTGAGATCTTACCCACCGTGAAAAGGTAGGCTACCAGCCAGGCCGCGAGCAAACCCAGCACTACGGCGAATTCGTGGTTGACCAGATCCTGTTCGGTCCGGAAAGCCCAGCGGGCGCCTTGCCTTTGGAGGCGGTCGAAGCGGGCTCGCGCCGCCAGCCGGAAGTGGCGGGAGTTCCGATCCACTTTCTGAGCCAGTAAGACCTGATGCGCAAAATCGTAATTGATGACCCATTCGCTCCAGAACAAGCTTGCGGCATCCAGATAATCATCGAACGTAGTCCAGCCAGCAGCTTGGGCGGGGCCGGCTGGAGTTGGATCAAAGGGTATCCAACCGTACGCGGGGAAATACGCTTCAACCCAACTGTGCGCGTCCCGAGCGCGCACCACGAAGTCCTGGCCGATGGGGTTGTAAGTTCCGGTTTGGAACCCGTTCACAATCCGGGCCGGCACGTTCAGGGTGCGGAGCATCAACGTCATTGCGGCTGCAAAATAGACGCAATAACCCTTGCGGAACTTGAAAAGGAAACTGTCCACCGGGTCGGCAGACTCGAGTCCCGTTGGATTCAGAGTGTACCCGTAGTTGCTCCGAAGGTAATTCTGAACGGCCAGGGCGCGGTCGTAATTGTTTGAGGCAGGCTTGGCAATTCGCGTGGCGAGCGCCGCAAGTTCCGGATCAGGCTTCGGAAGCGAGAGATAGCGGAGACGGATCTCCTGAGTATAATTCTGCCCGGCGCGGCGTAGCAGGTCCGGGGGCGGCAGAGCGATGTTTGATACTACGGTATATCCAATCGGCGCGCCGAAGTGCTGCGGATCGTGCAGGGAACCGGTTTCGTCGATGCCAAGAGCGGGAAAGTTGCCAAAGATTTCGCGGGGTTGGGCGGCGGCAAACAGTACGTCCGTGGAAACGCTGGAGAGCAGAACCTGGTACCGTACCAAACGCTGAGGCCGCAGGTTCCAACCGGCCTGCGGCGGCAAGACGAAGCGCCCCGGTGAAGCGGGTCCCAGGCACATTTGAGCCGTATTCTCGTTGTACCACGCGCTTCCCGTGAAGCTGGTAAGCCCGATGCCGCGCCAGCGGATGCCTTGGAACTCGCGTGGATCGCCCGGCACTTTCACCCGCATTACTACCAGATTCGAGCGCTTGATGGCTCCGATATCGCCCAAATTCACGCTTTCGGAGAAGCCGGTGACGTTTTGAGTTTGAAGCGTGAAATTGCTGAAGTAAGACGTGTGGTAGCGAGGAATCACGAAGAAAAGCACGGAGCCCGCCGCGGCGATTCCCAGGGCCAGCCCGAGGGCCGTGAGGCCCAGGGAGTTTTCGATCTCCACGCGATTGCGGGCCGGATTTGGGTAAGGGCCTCGCGGCGCCTGGTGGGCCATCTCGATGCCGCGCTTTATGTCGTAGCTGATGAACATCGAGATGGCAAACAGCACGTAGAGCGTAAGGCCGATGAGGTAGTTTGCGCTCACCGTAAGCACCGCGCCCACCAGCATCATCAAAAAGGAAAGCGCCGCCAGATATCCATAGTCCCGGTAGCGCCGCGCTGAAAAAATCTTGATGACGGTGATGAAAAGGATTAAGTGGACGGTGGCGGCGAGCATCCGGTCGAGAAGGCCCGGACCGCCCGTCAGAAAAAGGAAATCCAGAAGGAAAAAAAAGATATACAGAATTGAAAGAAGCGTGACCGCACGTGGACTGAGCCGGTAACCCGACTCACCCCGCACATAGCCCCATAGCTTGACACCCAACGCTGCGGAAAATAAGGCGATGGAGACAGCATCCAACTTTCCGGTGGAGGCAAGCGTCAAGAAACTTGTGCCCAGCATGAGCAGCAGAGAAATTTCAAAATAGCGCTGCACGCTGATATGCGCCTGCTTGTTGACGGAGCTTGGAGGGGCGGTCTGGACTGTGGCGGGCATGAGTCCTGCTCCATTTAATCCGCTACGAAGGCGCGCAGCAGCGCTCCACTACATGAGTTGCCGGCGATAGGTTCCGGTCCAGGCTCGCCAGCGCAACTCAACCAGTTCCCGAAACATGCGGACCGAGTCGCGCAGCAGACGCACCTTGGTGGCGCGATTATCATTCCAGCGCACTGGAACTTCAACAATCCTGCCTCCGGATTGCCGGATCAGGAAGAGTAATTCGGGGTCGAACCCGAAACCCACAGCACGCTGTAACTCAAAGGCGCGCCGGGTAGTTTTCCTGCGGAAGAGCTTCAAGCCACACTGCGTGTCGCGAATCGGAAGGCCCGTTACCGCCCGAACCAGAATATTGAAGGCTCTGCCACTCCATTCGCGAATCGCGGGCTGGCGCACACCGATCAACTTCCGATTGAGGGCGCGGGAGCCGACCGCCGCGTCCGCACGGGATGATTCCAGCGTATGGAGCAGCTTATCCGCTTCTTCGATCGGGGCGGAAAGGTCCGCGTCAGTAAAAAGCACGTATTGCCCTTGAGCTTCGAGTGCACCTCGCCGCACGCTGTAGCCTTTGCCCCTATTGGGTTCATTGCGGAGAACACGCATGCCTGGCCAACCCGCGGAGACTTTCTCAAGGAGAGCGGGCATCTCATCGGTGGATCCATCATCCACAACGATCAGTTCGGTAGAAAATCTTTTTGTAGCGAAAAAGTCACGGACACGTTCGAGGGAACTTCCGATGCGCGCAGCCTCGTTGTATGCGGGAATCACGACGCTCAGGAAGGGTTCACTCATTGCGTTGCGTTTGGACGAGGCCTATACCAGCGGTCTCAAAGAACGCAGGGTCATGGAACGCAGGCGCGGCTACAACCGGGTTCCGAATCGGAAGGGAAGAACAATTCCTAGCTTTCGGCCGTCCCTCACCTTAATATCGGCTACCGGGCCGTATTCTTGAAGAACGAAATTCCAGCCCGTTCAGCACAAAGCGGCTGTCACCGGGAAGACTTCAGCCGAGGCTCGTCCCCGGCTTGGATTTGACCGGCTTCGGAGGGCGGTTCCACGATTACCCCTTAGAGACTTCCGCCAGGGCTTGCCGCGCCGCGTCCGCGTCCTTAAATTTTGGATCGATTTGAAGGGCACGCTCAAACTCCTCTTTCGCCCTGGTCCGGTCCCCAAGTTTTTGGTAAGTGAGACCCAGGTGATAGTGGATAGAGGGGTCATTGGGCGCCTTTTGAAGAGCATCCTTGAGTAGCCCGGCGGCGAGCTGATAGAGTCCGTTGTGATAGTAAGCGCAGCCCAGCGTATCCGCTGCCGCGGAAGATTCCGGCATGGCGCGGCGCGCCGCCTGGGCGAGGGAAAGCGCAACGTCGGGATTCTGATTGTGTTGGATCATGAGATAGGCCAAGTTGTTTTGCGCCGGCGCAAAGTCTGGTTGTATTTGGAGCACTTTCTGGTATAGACCCTGAGCTTTCTGCCAATCTCCCTGGCTATCATCCAACTCGGCGAGCGCGATATAGGGCAGGATATCCTGAGGGTTCACTTGAATGGCTTGTTGGTAGGTTGAGGCGGCCTGGCCGATCGCGCCGAGCAAGGTTTGCACCTGGCCGAGGAGCAAATAAGCCGCCATGTTGTTTTTGTCGAGCCGAACCGCTTGCGCCGCCGCCGCTTCCGCCTTCGGAAGATCGTGGGTGAACCCATACACCTTTGCCAGCGTCAAGTAAAACGGACTGCTCGCCGGGGCCTGAGCGATCTGCTGGTTGACGCGCTGAATTGCCAAGTCGGGCTTTTTCTCGCTAAGGTCGATGTTAACCAAGCCGTCCAAGGCTGGACTATAGCCGGGGCTCTTTGAGAGAGCC
This sequence comes from Acidobacteria subdivision 13 bacterium RH2 MAG17b, assembly GCA_002197525.1. Classification (GTDB taxonomy): domain Bacteria; phylum Acidobacteriota; class Terriglobia; order UBA7540; family UBA7540; genus RH2-MAG17b. The sequence continues at coordinate 5,932 of NFUN01000116.1, forward strand.
TGTTCATAGAGCTTCTGCGCTTCCGTGAACTTCTTTTGGCCAAAACGCAGGTCTCCAAGGGCGGCATAACCGATAGGGCTTTGCGGCGCTACTTGCATGGCCTTTTGGAGATCGGCTTCAGCGGCGGCGGCGTCTTTTTGCTGCAAATCTACCTTCGCGTGCAGCACGTAGCCGTCGGGAGAGCCGGGGAGAATGCGCATTATTTGTTCAGAGGATTCCTTCAAAAGGTCCACATCGCCCTTACGAATTGCTACGCCAGCCAGAGCTCGCTGCGCTTGCACCATGTTTGGATTCAGGCGCGCCGCTTCACGCCACTGGCTTTCCGCCTGATCTATCTGGCCTGTCATGTTAAACGCAACACCCAGATAGTAGAGCGCGGGGGCGTTTTGCGGTTCGCCCTTCAAAACACCCTGTAGCAAATTGATCGCATCTTGCGGCTTCTGCTGTCCTTCGTCGATCTCGGCCTGAAGAATCAAGCCGCCCGAATCCTTGGTGTTGCTCTTGAGTATTCCAGAAACCACCTTCGCCGCCTGGTTGAAATGGTGATTGAGAATCAGAAGCTGGGCATAACCCCGCTGCACGACCACATCTTTCGGATGCTGTTGGGTCAGCGAAGCGTACTCGGCGACAGCCTTATCCATTTGACCCGTCTCAAAGTAAAACTGAGCGAGCATGCGATAGGCCGAGGGGTTGTCCGGCATGACCTTCTTCGCTTCCACTAGGACTTGCTCCGCCTGAGGCTGTTTGTTTTCTATAAGATATAGCCTGGCGAGTGCAGCACTAGGCAAAGGATTGTTCGGGTCGAGCGTGACCGCCTTTTGGAATTGCTGCTCCGCGTCTGGCCACCGGCGTTGTTGCATGTAAAAGTTTCCGAGGGCCATCAGGGCCGAAATAGATTTTGGGTCAAGTTGCACAGCCTTTTTGAAACTTTCTTCGGCTTGATCTACCTTCTTCGCATCGAGCTGAAGAACACCGAGATTCAGGTAGGTTTGGGGCCGGTCTGGCGAAAGCTGCAGCGCATCCTGCATTTCTTGAAGAGAAGCTTGAATGTTGGAAAGGCCAGCGTTGGAGTTGGCCATCAAAACCACCGCTTCGACGTTTTTCGAATCCTTTTGCATCACGAGCTTGGCCTGGGCCTGAGCTCGCTTGAAGTGACGGCTGGCTAGGAACAGATTTCCTAAATCGAGCTGCGCCTTGAGATCATCAGGACGCAACTGTACAGCCTGGGATAATTCCTGATACGCCGGTTTCCAATATCCCATCCTCAAATAACACCGGGCCAGTTGGTAATGCGCCTCTTCATATTTGGGATCGATGCGAGTGGCGTTGGTGAATTGAATCGCGGCGTCCTGGAATTCACCTTTGGCGTAGTATCGCGCGCCACTTTGAAAGAACTCGCGCTTTTGCGCATTGGGATCGCGATGGCATCCGGTCACACACGCCACCAGGAATAGCGAGGCGAGAAGGATGAACAGACGCTGCTTGCTCATGGTTGATCTCCTTACTTCAAGACCGGACCGTGCACGGTTATCCAACCGTGCATCGGAGGAGGTGAAACCTCTGCGATGCGCCGGGATGTGAGCTTCAATTTGAAACAACTCGCACAGGCTTCCGGCGTAGCCACGGCCTAAACCAATCTTAACCCCTGAAGAATCATCGGCCAAACTGCCTCAACCGCCAGGCAGGGAGTCTTACTGCGGAATATATTTCCCTAGCAGCGGCAAGATCAGACGGGTAAAGGTCAAAGCCCTCTGTTTTCCGCTTGCGAGAGCTTCGCCATCGGCCACCGGGGTGATCACGCGAACCAAAGCACCGTCCGTGCGGTTCATTCGCAGAGCATCGGCCAGCAGGTAAAACCGCGCCCAATACTCGCTAGCCACGGTGCGACCGTGGGATTGGAACCAGTAAAGAACAACTTCGCGGCTCAATCCCAGTTGAAGCACGTAGTAGTTGGCGCGGAGTATCTTCCCGCCGCCCCAAGGAACTGTAATGACCGAGGATTGCACAGGCGTCCAGCCCGAGCCTGGAAGGCAATGCTTCGGCGAGTGGATCGTGTCTCCGGTCCTTTGGCGCGGGAAATAAGCCAGGAAGAGGTCCACGTCCGGCCTTCCGGGATCACGATAGAGGCGCTCGATGAACTCGCCCGGCCCGAGAATAGCCAAGTCGCCAGAAGGGATGGTCAGCGCCGTGCCATCCCATGGTCCGATTTGCGATGGGAAAGACGCCAATTCTTGATGCGGAGGCAATACCTCAGCCTGAACGTAGCGGTGCAAGAAAAGCGCTGCCACCAACAGGAGGAGCACCGGGAAAAGGCCCCTAATCCACGATTTTCCGGATTCTCTCACGATCTAAACCCTCTTATTGCACGTGCAGTTCCCCGAAAAATTGCGTGAACCGCAAACAGCGCCATCAAAGAAAGAATGAAGATCACCCAGCCAGAAAACTCATGAAAAAAGCCCTGCGCCTTGCTGGGATCCCAGTACATGCCCGTCAACCCCGTGCCCATAATCCGGAGTCCATTAGCGAGCACGGCGATAGGGACCGACGACGCTACCAGTAAGATTCGAATGACCAAGCTGCTCTCTAAGAGATATCCATAAATGATGGCCAGCGTCCCGAGTGAGACCAGAGATCGGATGCCGCTGCAAGCTTCGACCACCTCGAGAGACATATTGGGCAGTTGGATGACGTTGCCGTCCTGCAAGACGGGCACCCCTGAGAATCGAAGAAACCACGTAGCCAAGTCCGAAGCCAGAAATTGAAGCGGAATCGTGACCAGGTTCATAATCAAGGTTGGAGGAGGAACCATGAGAAACAGAAACGCCCAGGGGAAAAGAACCGCCTTAAAAAAATCCCACCCTTGAAAGTAAACCACCATCCCCGCAATCAGAAAGACCAGTGAAACGCGGGACACAAACAGCACCGCTGCGAGCACACCAAAGATCAGCAGCGCTAACGCCCCAGCCATGATCAGCAGACCCCACCATGACGGCCGCGCTTTTATCGCCGCCAGCCGCTTCCGGTTTCTCCAGATCAGGAAGGCGGAAAAGGCCGGAACGAAAAAACCGTGGGAGAAATTAGGATCCGTCCACCATTGTTCGACCAGTCTATAGAGAATGCCGGCGTATAGGTATACGAGTAATCCTGCTAAGGCGGCTCCAGGCCATAATATCCAAGTGGCAGACCTCGAACTCTCCAGTTCAAGGCCTTCCGCCACGCTTCGTTCGTGCGCGTTATTCATTACCAGTAATTCCATTCCGCTTCATATACAAGCTGGCGGAGGAATAGGGATTGCAATTGGCTTTCCATAGTTCAACAGGATTAAGGGTCATTTCAAGAATCGGCGGGATTATCAGAGCACGGCAAGTCGGGGAATAAGCGAGAATTTGCTGATCCAGATACATAGAACCCTTATTTGCTTGCACCAGATGCTCGTTTTGCGAACGGCACAAAGAAAGCAGGTGAAACTAGCCCGCTGTACCTTAAACTTCCAGCGGAGCCAAAGATAACACGTCAGACACCCGCTTACTAGTCCTAAAGAATGCCCCGAGAGTGAAAAAAATTACCTAATTAGGGAAATTATTCGGCATATCTTAACACGGCTTTTCTGTGTAAATCACGCCATAGTATTGTATGCTTTTGGAAATGGGTATGTTATCAATACTTCCGGTCGAACGCGAAACCGGCCAGAGAATGGCAGGCGGCTTGCCTAACTTTGGATGCATTCAGCAATTAGTGAGCCGTGTCAGGGTGGCCAAGGGAGTTTAAGCATGCTGGTAAAGATTCCTCCACAAACTGCCGATCAACTTGTTGCTGAATCAAGTCAGCGAGGTCTTTTGGCGCCTTGCATCAGTCCTGCAATTCGGGCCATCGAATCGATCATTGCCGACCTTGTGGCTACTGAAATCCCAGTTCTTCTAATCGGTGAAACTGGGACAGGCAAAGAAGTTGCTGCTCTAAGGATTCATCAGCTTTCGAGACGGCGCGTTGGCCCGTTCATCAAACTGCGATGTTCTGGCCTGAAGATTGAGGATTTCAATCAGCTTCCGATGCCGGGCAATGAAGCCAATGCTTTCGACCGGAGCACGGTTTTCCTTGATGAGATAGGCGATCTGAATCCGGCCAGCCAAGCGCGCCTTCTCGAAGCGTTTGTTGGGGTGAATGGCGGCCCGGAAAGGTTTCAGTTAGGCGCCTGCGTCATCTCCTCGACCAGCCAGAACCTGGAAGGAGCCATGCAAACCGGCCGATTCCGGAATGCCTTGTACTATCGCCTGAGCGGGGTGTCTCTCCGGCTGCCTCCGCTCCGGGAGCGCACGGAGGATATTCTTCCGCTGGCGAATTTTTTCCTGGATAAATATTCCAGAGCTTTCGGGAGGCCGCGCCCGCAGTTAAGCACTGCGACTAGCCGCTGGATTCAGGCCTATGCTTGGCCGGGCAATGTCCGCGAGCTTGAGAACACGATGAAGAGACTAGTCGCATTGGGCGACGAAGGCTTGGCTCTCAACAGCATGAGTGAAGCTCGCACTGTGGTGTTTGAACAGGCTGTTAACGGCGGAGGATGTTCCTTGAAGCAGGCGGCTCGAGCTGCGTCGCGAGAAGCCGAAAAGGAGTTGATTCTAAAAGCTTTATCTCGAACCCGATGGAATCGAAAACGCGCTGCCGAGGATCTCCGTATCAGTTACAAAGCCCTGCTTTATAAGTTGAAGCAGATCGGTGTGGAAAATCCGAATTCATGATTTGCTTTTCAGGAGTTGGAGATATGAAGCAAAAATCTAAGGCGTATATGATGGCGGTATGGTTGGGAGCTTTGATCGTGGCAGCAATGCCCGCCGCGGGCGGGCAGAACCGCCGTGGCGGCCAGCAAAGCGGTTCCCACTCGTCAACCCAGTCACCCACGATTCCAGCAAGCCCGGACTATGTGATCCATCCCGATGATGTGCTCGATGTCACCGTGTGGAAGCAACCCGACCTTTCGTTTCGGGGTCTTCCTGTCCGCCCCGACGGCCGGATTTCCCTGCCCCTGGTTAACGACATTCAGGCGTCAGGTCTGACAGCCATGCAGCTTTCCGCTGCCATAACCCAAAAGCTCAAAAAGTACCTTGTAGATCCTCAGGTTACGGTGGTGGTCGCGACGGTTAACAGCCAGCGCTACTATATGCTGGGGGAAGTACCGCGTCCCGGAGTTTTCCCGCTGCTCCCAGGAATGACCGCCCTCCAAGCCCTTTCTGCTGCCGGGGGGTTCACTGAATTCGCCAATTCGAACAAGATATACATCCTGCGCAAGGTCAATGGGAAGCAGGTGAAGCTCCCCTTCAATTACAAAGCCGTGCTTAGCGGCAAAGACCTTCAGGAGAATATTCAACTAAAGCCGAACGACACTATAGTTGTGCCGTAACAAGAGCGCTTGAGGTCTGAGAGAATCAATGATGAGCTGCCGACGGTGTTTAATTCCAGTGATTGCCGGGCTACTTTGCCTGTCTGTGCTGACCCGTGCGCAGGAAGGGTCTTTGCCGGGAGGTTCATCTTCCCAGGCTGGTGGAGAGTCCGCGCCGTCGCAGGGCGTGGGGACACCCGGATCTTCAGGCTCGTCGAATCCGCAGCTTCAACCAGATACTCATCCCCTGGCTGGCGCCTACCTTTACACGCTAGGTTCGGCGTTTGAGGGGCGCAGCTACTTCGAACCGGTGTTTTCCCTCAGTGAGGTTGGAGAGACTAATCCTCAATACATCTCGAACGCCAAACAGACATTTTCGGCTTCGACTATTCCCATGGCTCAGCTTTTGCTGGTTCATCAGAGCAAGACCAACGAGATCGAGGCCGGTTACGTGGGCGGGGCGTTCATCTATGATAACGGCATTGCGCCAGTTGCTACCTTCCACGAGTTTAATGTGACGGATGTGAAGCAATTCCGCCGCTTTCAAGTAAGCCTATCCGACATCTTCAGCTATCTTCCCGAGGCGGCGTTTGGGTTCGGCGGGTTCGGCGGGATCGGCGCCGGGATGGGCGGGATGGGTGCCGGGATTTCCGGCGGCTTAGGAGTTGGCATGGGGGCTGGTCTGGTTAATCCGATGTACAGCCCGAATCAGTCAATCCTGACCAGCCAGTTCGGTTCTTACAACAACACTGCTATAGCTCAGGCTGTTTACAGCGCCACGGCCAGGACAAAGATTTCCGTGGGCGGTTCGTTTGGCACGTTACAGTCAGGGAGCAACCAAGCCGGTTTCATCAGCGGCAACAATGCGATGGGTTTCTTGGGAGTGCAACATAGTTTAACTGCACGAGATACCCTCGGATTGATGTACGACTATGGAGCGTTCAACTATGTTGGCTTGGCCGAGTCGTTCCGGACACAGATGTTGAATTTGGCGTATGGGCGAAAGATTACGGGAAGACTGGCATTGCAGCTTTACGGCGGTCCGGAACTGCTAACTTACCGGACGAGCCCGTTGGCATCATTTACCAGCGTGTCCGCTTCCGGTACTGGCGCTCTAACTTATGCGCTCCGCCGGAATACGCTGGGGGTGTTTGTCAGCCGCTATGCCACAGGGGGTTCAGGAGTTGTCGCGGGAACCAATACCACGATCGTTTCAGGAAATTGGACGCGGCAATTGACGCAGCGATGGTCAGGAACGGTTTACGGCGGATATGCTCGAAACACGCCGCTCGCCACTAGCAGCGTCCCGTCTGCCGGACAGTATACGTCATGGTTCGGCAACGCGGTTTTAACCCGGGACATCGGACGTTACATCAGTTTCTATGTTGGATACGAATACGAGCGGCAGGCTACAAATTCCGGGCCTTGCACGTCCGCTTTCTGCGCGGGCAATCTGGCCTCGCAGATCCTCGGAGTGGGGATAACTTTCAAGCCTCACCCCATCGGACTCTGATCTTAAGATCTTTTGCAGCTCGCAGGGCAAAGGTAGGGGGTTAACAAGTATGCTTTTGGGTCGACAACTCAATTTTGATGATTATGCCGCCATTCTGCGCCGCCGTCTTTGGGTGATCCTCATTCCGGCGCTGTTAGGACCGTTCGTCGCTTACCTGATTGCCAGGCACCTGCGGCCTCGCTACACCTCAAACAGTCTGATTTTGATCGAGCAGCCAAAGGTGCCCGCTAGCTTTGTTCCGTCGGTTGTGGGGAATGACTTGACCTCCAGACTCGCTAATATGGAAGAACAGATTTTGAGCCGCACGCGCCTTGAGCCTCTGATCGACCGCTACGGGCTCTACCGGTCTGATATTCATCGGGTTTCCATAGAGGAATTGGTGGCGCGGATGCGGCAGGATATCTCGGTGACGCCTGTGAGCTTCGCGAATGGAGGAACAGATCAGAACAAGAGCGTACCAGGATTTCGGATAAGCTTCACGGCGAGCAATCCCCAAAGCGCCCAGGCCGTTTGCTCCGAGATTACTTCGATGTTCGTGGACGAAAACTTGCGGCTTCGAGAGTCGCGGGCCGAAGGCACGGCGACTTTCATTGCGATGGAACTGCAGTTGGCGAAGCAAAAGCTGGATGCGGAAGACGCCAGACTTGCGGGATTCAAGCAGCGGTACTTTGGCTCTCTTCCGGATCAAGAGCAGTCAACGGTCCGGATGCTCGGAACACTTTCGGCGCAATTGAACAGCCTAACCGACGCCCTCGGACGTTATCAGGACGACAGAACTTATACAGAATCTCTTTTGACTCAACAGGTCGCTGCGTGGAAAGCTTCGCAAACAGGTTCTAGCCCGCAGACTTTACAACAAGAACTTGCTACCCTCGAAAACCGTCTGGCAACCCTTCGCACTCAGTACACGGAGGATTATCCGGATGTCGTCAGCGCTAAGCGGGACATTGCCAACATGAAAAATAAGATAGCCCAGCAACAGGCTGTGGACGCAGCTAATAAGACGAAGGCTCCGGTCCAGTCAGCGAACATCCTCAGCGAGCCGCCCGAGATCGGGCGGCTTCACGCTCAGTTGGGTTCTATCGATGCAGCGATGAAGGAGAGCAAGCGCGAGCAAGCGCGGGTTCGAAGCCAGATCAACTATTATGAGGCAAAGTTGAAGCTGACGCCCACCGTTGAGCAGCAGTACAAGGACATTACTCGCAATTATCAAACGGCGCTGGCATTCTATAATAGCCTTCTCGCTAAAGAAAATGAGTCTGAGATGTCGACCAACCTTGAGAAGCGCCAAGAGGGTGAGCAATTTCAGGTTCTTGATCCTGCGGATTTGCCCCAGAAGCCTTCATTTCCCGATAAGTTACGGTTTGCGGCAGGAGGCCTTGCCGTTGGGCTTCTGCTGGGAGCTGGCATGGCGTTGCTGTTTGAGATGAAGGATAAGGCGCTCAGAGACGACCGCGACGTCGAGTTTTTTCTGGGAGTGCCTACGCTCGCTCTCGTGCCTTCAATGGATGATGGGCGCGGGGGGCAGTCAGATTTACTGGCGAAGCGGCACAAACTGGAGGCAGCCGTCAGTAAGCTACTCCCGTCGGGGCGAAAGTAGGCTGCATGTACAAGAAGTTCTTCGGGTTGCGCGAAAACCCGTTTAATGTCAGTCCGGATCCGCGTTACCTTTTCGTTACGCCTCACACCGAGGAGGCCCTGTCGTGCTTGACGCACGGTATTCAAAGGCGCAAGGGTTTTGTGTTGCTGACCGGAGAGGTGGGTACTGGCAAAACAACTCTCATTAACAAGCTTCTCGAGTGGTTGCACCGGGAGGGACATGCGACGGCGTTCATTTTCAACCCGCGCCTCAGTGAAGACCAGTTCTTTGATTTCATGATGGCTGATTTTGGAATAGCTTGCGATACCCGGTCGAAGAGCCAAGTGTTGTTGCGGCTAAACCAATGGCTTTTAGAACGCTATCGGGCTGGTGAGGCAGCGGTTCTTATTGTAGACGAAGCGCAGGATCTGTCCCTTAGCCTCCTCGAAGAAATTCGCTTGCTTACGAACTTCGAAACTTACAGCGAAAAACTTCTGCAAATCGTCCTGTCTGGCCAGCCCGAGTTGGATGTGAAGCTGAGGCAGCCTGAGCTTCGCCAGCTTCGCCAACGCATCACGCTGCGGTCGAAGACGTATCCGCTGACATCAGCGGAAACTGCGGGATACATCAACAGCCGCTTGCGCATTGCCGGAAGCGACGGCCAGTTGATCTTTACACCGGAAGCCATCGTGGCGATTTATCAATACTCCCGGGGTATTCCGCGCATCGTTAATGTACTGTGCGAACACGCTCTTATTGGCGCCTTTGCCGATCAACGCAGGCCGGTCACCGCCGAGATCGTTCAGGGGGTGGCCGAAGAGTTCGAGTTGACTCCGGCCGACGCAGGTTCGGCAGAAAACCTCCAACCTGCAGGACAAGGATCCGCAAGCATGGAGGCATCCCGGAACTGGGCCACGCTTATGGACCGGTTGCGCAGGCCTGAATAGCATGGGGCCGGATTAGGAAGGGAAGTTTATGAGTCGAATTCACGACGCCTTAAGAAAGGCGGAGCAGGACCGCGCAGCAGATCTTCCCCCAGGGACGGGAGGGGATGACGCTCAACCTGTAGATTCTCTGTTCCAGAAAACCTTGCCGACCGCCCCGGAGCCAGACCTCGATAGTAGGAGTTCAGCGGCAGAGCCCGTTCGTGGGCTGGAGCGCATGGACGGGGTGACTCTTGAGGGATGGATGGCAGAGTGTCCGCAGTCGCCGTGGAAACCAGACCCTCATATGGTTCTGTTCGTGAACCCTGGAGATGCACAAACCGGCGTGGAAGAATTCAGGACGCTCCGGACACAGCTCACCCAGATGCGCGAGAAGCTGCCTCTACAAACGTTGCTGGTTACGAGCGCCCTCGCAGGTGAAGGTAAAACCTTTGTCTCCGCTAACCTGGCACAAGCGTTTGTGCAACAGCACGGCCGCCGCGTACTGCTGATTGACGCCGACCTGAGGATTTCGAACCTTCACGCGTTATTGGGTGCTGCGCGGAGCCCAGGCCTGGCTGATTTTCTGTGCGGTGAGACCGATGCGCCCCGTATTTTTCAACGCGGGGTCCCGGGGAACCTCTTCTTTATTCCTGGGGGAAAATCGGTTTCCAACCCCGTGGAGCTGATTGGGAACGGCCGGCTGAAAGGCCTTCTGCACCGCGTCGCGCCACTGTTTGATTGGATAGTAATCGATTCACCCCCATGCGTTCCTCTCTCCGATGCCAGTCTGCTTGCGGACCTTACTGATGGGGTACTGATGGTAGTGCACTCCGGAAAGACTCCGTTTGATATCGCACAAAAAGCGAGCCAAATGTTTCGTGACCGGCATCTGCTAGGTGTCGTGTTGAATCAGGTAAGGCCTCAAGCCCCTTACAGCGCCTACTATTACAGGCCGGCGGAAGAGCATATTGCTAAAAACGGTTCCAGGGGATAACCATCTGTGGTTCGCCTGTTTAACGTTTATTACCCCATCCGGACTCTCGTCTTGGTTCTTGGCGAGACAGTCATTGTCTGCTCGTCTTTCATCGTGGCGGCTTTCATACGGCTGGGCCAAGATTCAGCGCTCGTTCTGGAATATGAAAACGGCCTGTATAAGGTCTTGGCGATCACAGGAATCGCATTACTCTGCTTCTACTATTTTGACCTTTACGACACGCAGCGTGTTCCCTCAGGCGGCGAGACTTTTTTCCGCATTTTTATCGCCTTGGGCATCCTGTCGCTGGTGTTGGCGGCGATAGAAGCTTTCATACCCGGCTTTCTGCTTGGCAATGACGTCTTCCTCTTAGGCCTTTTGATTTTGACGCTTTCCCTAATCGGCTGGCGGTGGCTTTATGGATGGCTTCTTTCGCAGCCGTTCCTACGCGAAAGAGTTTATGTGCTCGGCTCGGGCGACCGGGCCCAAAGGCTCGTGGAGGCGCTGCAAAAACGGCCAGAGCTTGGTCTCGAAGTTGTAGGATGGGGAGGAGCAGCCAGTGATGGATCGCTGACGCGTGAGCAGCTAGCCTCACAGTTGATGTCTCTTCGGGAGAAAAACGCGGTGGACCACGTCATCGTGGCTATGAGCGATGGCCGGGGTAAAATGCCAGTCAGAGAACTGCTCGATCTGCGGCTTTCCGGCGTGAAGATTGATGACGCCACCGGTCTGCTTGAAAAGATCTCGGGCAAAATCGAAGTTCATGAACTCCATCCGAGCCGGCTGATTTTCTCGGAAGGATTTCGACTGAATTACTTATTCCTTGCGCTGCGCCGGCTGATTTCTTTCGCGGTTGCACTCATTGGCTTGGCGCTGTGTCTGCCGCTGATTCCCTTCATCGCAGTGGCGGTTAAAATGAATTCGCCCGGACCGGTGCTCTATCGCCAAAAGCGGGTAGGACAGCGAGGGCGCGTTTTTACTTGTTATAAGTTTCGAACTATGCGAGCCGATGCTGAAGCGGGCAGTGGGGCGACGTGGGCTACCGATGGCGATCCTCGAATTACGGCGGTGGGCCGCATTCTGCGCTACCTTCGTCTCGATGAGATTCCTCAGATGTGGAACGTGCTCAAGGGTGACATGGGGTTTATTGGCCCACGGCCCGAACGACCCGAGTTCGTAGAGCAACTCAGCCAACAGATTCCTTACTACAATCTTCGCCACATCATCCGTCCGGGCATTACAGGTTGGGCTCAAATCCGTTACAAGTATGGGAATACGGTCGAAGACGCCCGCCAAAAGTTGCAATACGACCTTTTTTATATCAAGAACATGTCGATCGGTTTGGACTTCTGGATATTCGTGCAAACGATTAAGGTGATACTCCTCGGACGGGGAGCGCAATGAAGTGGATTTTCTGGCTGTCTTTTGGACTTATTGCATACACGTATATCGGTTACCCCCTGGCGCTATACCTGAGGAGCCGGTGGCGCTCGCAGCCGGTGCGCAGGGAATCCATTGTCCCTCGCCTGTCCGTTATTATGGCCGTTCATAACGAGGCGGCGGCAATTTCCCAAAAACTAAACAACCTGTTTGCCTTGGATTATCCCGCGGACCGGTTGGAGATTATCGCCGTCTCAGATGGTTCGGTGGACGGGACAAACAAGATTCTGCGGGATTATGAGGACCACCGCCTGCGGGTTTTCATCCTTCCACAACATGAAGGCAAGGCGGCGGCTTTGAATCGTGGTATCCAAGAGGCGGAAGGTGAGATCGTTGTTTTCACGGACGCGCGGCAGATCGTGGAACCAGAAGCGTTAAAGTACCTGGTATCCAACTTTGCTGATCCCACTGTGGGGTGCGTTAGTGGAGAACTCATGCTGGGAAATCCCGGGGGACCTCAGTCAGGAACTGGAGTTGGCCTATACTGGCGATTCGAAAAGATGATCCGGCGGTGGGAGAGCGAATCCGGATCTGTGGTGGGCGCCACAGGCGCCTTGTACGCTGCCCGGAGATCGTTGCTGGCGCCTTTGCCGGAAGATACCCTGCTGGACGACGTCTATCAGCCGCTGCAGATCGCGAGGCGCGGGGCGAGGGTGATCTTTGAACCACGCGCCCGGGCGTGGGACCGCTTGGCTTCTTCGCACCAGGAATTCCGGCGTAAAGTGCGGACGTTAACGGGCAATTACCAGCTTCTACAACTCGCTCCCTGGCTGCTCACGCGGGACAATCCGCTCCGGTTCGAGTTTGTCAGCCACAAGCTACTGAGACTGTTGGTCCCTTTTGCTCTTTTGGCATTTCTGGCCGCCTCATTGTCGCTTTCCGCTCCCATTTACCGCGTCTCGGCTTTAACCCAGATCCTGTTTTACGGCTCGGCCGCGCTCAAGCCAGGAAAACCGCGCTGGGGTATTTTGAAGCGCGCTTCTGAGGCTGCACTGGCCTTTATTTTATTGAACGCTGCGGCCGCCGTAGCCCTTTTTTATTTTTTAACCGGCAAGCGCCGGGTCTGGGTGCGATAGAAAACAATGGCTGCAACCGCAACCAACACGCAAGCTCGCCAACGGAAACCTTTTGGCGGCCTATTTTTTTGGATTCTAGCCTTTTTCTTCATCTATTACGCTGTTCCGATGGTGTGGGTCCCGGGTCTGCACCTGATTCATCCCGCCAAAGTTGTCGGTTTGGGAGCCCTGGTAGCCTTGCTACTGAATGTTGGAAAATTCGGAGAAGCCCTACTTCCCGAAGTGGTGCTTATATTGCTTCTGGTGACGCAAATGGGCCTTGCTTCCATATTTTCGCCGGTTTGGAAGGGAGGGGCTATTAACATCACCATGATTTTTGCTCAGGTTGTTCTGATTGTCTTCGCGATGGCCCTGGCGGTGAGGACTATAGACCGGCTTCGGAAATTGGTTTTTGTCCAGACTGCGTCGGTAGCAGTGATCGCAGTGCTCTCACTGGTGAGCGGCGGTTCCAAAGGGCGCCTGAGCGCGGCCATGTCAAGCAGTAACTACTCGAACTCGAACGACTTAGCGCTTGCCGTCGTTTTAACCATACCGTTCTGCTTTTATTTCTTTTTCCGCACTCACAGCGTGTTTCGTAAGGGAATATGGGCCATGGCAATGCTGTCCATGTGCGCTACCGCCTTCTCGACGGGATCACGGGGAGGGTTTCTTGCATTCGCTGTGGCGGTTGGCGTATGTCTTTGGGAATATGGAGTCAAGGCGCGACGGATGTTTCTTGTCTTTGGGGCTGTCGCTGTAGGCGTAGTGCTCTTTTTGGTTGCCGGAGCAAAATTGGGAAACAGACTCGCTGGCACGTTTAATCCAAGCGAGAATTATGAAGCCTCCTACGGTTCCTACAAAGCCCGGAAGGCTCTACTGATCCAAAGTTTACGCTATACGGCCGAGTATCCGCTTTTTGGGATTGGTCCCGGCGACTTTCAGTCGGCCTCAAAGACATGGCAGCCGACCCATGACGTTTACACAACCTTCAGCGCCGAAGTCGGCTTGCCGGCTCTGATCATTTTTCTTCTGATGCTCCGGCGGGCGTTTATAAATCTGCGCGAAGTGCGGCGCCGGATGCCAGACTCGGAACTCTCGGTGCTCGCAGCGTCGATGCGCGCGTCACTTCTGGCCTTCGCTTTGGCGGGGTTCTTTTACCCTGATGCCTACGCGTTTTTCCCCTACCTCATGCTGGCCCTCACTACGGCGGCCTTTCAGGTTGCCAGGGATCAGAGTGTTGAAATTCAAGAGCCAGAATCGGCTCGCCAGGCGGCCCGCTCGTACGCCTACGGGATGGCCTCGCGGACCTCGGTTCCGACGCGGTGAAACAGCTTGGTGGAATGAGACGCGGGCGAGGCGCAAGACGTTCCCGGTAACTAATGGCGCGGAGACGATAACACTCAATGTGCGGAATTGCTGGAATCGTAAATCGCGAAGGTGGCGCCAACATCGACGCCGGGACGATTCACCGCATGTGCCAGGCCATGGTGTATCGCGGCCCGGACGACGAAGGTATTTATACGAACGGTCCTGCAGGAATTGGGATGCGGCGGCTCAGCATCATTGACGTGGCCGGCGGACGCCAGCCGGTACACAACGAGGATCGAACTATCTGGGTTGTCTTCAACGGCGAGATTTATAATTTCGCCGGGCTGCGGCGGGAGCTTGAAGCGCGCGGCCATCGCTTTTACACCCACTCGGACACAGAAGTCATAGTCCATCTCTACGAGGAGCACGGATCAAATTGCGTCCAGAAGCTCCGGGGGATGTTTGCGTTTGCCGTTCTCGACGAACGCAACCAAACGCTCCTGCTTGCCCGCGACCGGCTCGGGATCAAACCCGTCCATTACGCGGTCACCGGCGATGGCCTGATTTTCGGCTCGGAAATCAAAGTGATTCTTGCTGCGGTTCCGGAATTGAAGGAAACCGACCCGGAAAGCCTCCTGCAGTACTTCTATTTTGGTTATATTCTCGAGCCCGCGACGGCCTTCAAAAACATTCGCAAGCTGCCTCCCGGCCATCTGCTTGAATGGGAAAACGGGCGCGCCACTGTTCAGCGATACTGGGATTTACCGGCTTACGGAACCCACGAACCAAAATCCGAAGAGGAATGCCTGGAAGAGCTTGAAGCCTGCCTGAGTGAAGCGGTCCGCATGCGGCTGATCGCGGAGGTGCCGCTGGGCGCGTTGCTGAGCGGGGGAGTTGACTCCTCAATCGTCGTGGCTCTCATGGCCCGCCACAGCTCCCGGCCGGTTGAAACCTTTTCCGTTGCCTTCGGCAGGGCGGACTTTAATGAAGCTCCTCATGCACGCCTCGTTGCGGAGCGATTCGCTACGAAGCACCACGAGCTTACGGTCGAGCCGAACCTTAGTGAAACATTGGACCTTCTCACTCACTCCATGGAAGAGCCTTTTGGAGACTCCTCCATGATTCCGACCTACCATATTTGCCGGCTGGCGCGACAACATGTTACCGTAGCGCTCTCCGGCGACGGTGGTGACGAGCTTTTTGCGGGCTATGAGCGTTATCCCTTCGTTCTGCAACCGAGCTTCGGGGACTGGATGCCTGGCGTCCTAGGGCGCTTGTACCGGGAGCAAATCTTTCACTGCCTTCCGAAGAGTCTTTACGGCCGGAACTTGATCTATAACCGGTCATTCCCGGTCCGTGACCGCTACCTTGACTACATTTCCTGGATGCCCGTGACCTCTCGCGAAAGGCACCTGGTCGCGGATGACTTCCTTGCCTGGGCGAAGCGCGCTCCCAACCCCTTTGTCCTATTTCAAAATTATTTCGACCACGCTCCAGCCGATGACGCCTTGAGCCGCATGCTCTACCTGGATACCAAGACGTATCTACCTGGCGACATCCTCACCAAGGTGGACCGGATGAGCATGGCTTGCTCGCTCGAAGCGCGCGTGCCGCTGCTCGATCACGTTTTTGTCGAGCTCGTCACCAAATTACCCTTGCATTGGAAGTTTCGCTCAGGGCAGCAGAAGTACATCTTGAAGCGGCTCGCGGAGAGGCTCGGCGTGCCGAGAGAAGTCATTGATCGTCCCAAGCAGGGTTTTGCGCTCCCGCTGGTGCACTGGATGCGCCGCGAATTCCGGCAGGACTTGCTCCGCATCCTGCTTGAACCTCGAACTGTTCAGCGCGGCTATTTCAATCCGCAGGCGGTCCGGCAGCTTCTCGACGAGCATTTTTCGGGTCGGCGCGACCGGTCTAGCCGCATCTGGCGTCTTCTCATCTTCGAGCTGTGGCACCGGAATTTTCTTGAAGCCCCCGTCGTTGAGGTCTCTGGGCCCCCGCCGCCGCAAGCGCAGGTCAAGGCGGGCACGAGCCTTCACCCTGGCCTATTGACCGCCTGACGGCGAATTTCCTGAGTGCATCCTGTGCATCGCTAAGGGCGCTTCGGTTGCGCCCTCCACCTGGTGGAGTCAATCCTATAAGCAATTGGACTGAATGGATCATGCCGAAGATTGAGACTGAAAAAATCACCTTCTCGTTCGGACGCAACTGGCAGGAATTTCTTGATTGCCACCTCGATCCCGAGAGCGAGCGGATCGCCACAAATTCGTTAAAGGAGTTCATGGAAGTTGAGGATTTGCGCGGCCTGTCCTTTTTGGACGTTGGCTGCGGGAGCGGCTTATTTTCACTGGCCGCTTACCGCCTGGGCGCCCGGACCATCATCAGTTTTGATGTTGACCCTCTCTCTGTTCGCTGCTGCGAGGAATTGCGGCGGCGGGCTGGCGACCCGGCCCACTGGGAGATTCGCGAGGGATCCATCCTCGACTCCGCATTCATCAACGCGATACCCAAGGCGGATGTAGTCTACGCCTGGGGTTCCCTGCATCACACCGGCGACATGTGGCAAGCCATCCGAAACGCAGCGGGATTAGTAGAAAATACCGGACTGTTCTACCTCTCCATCTATAACAAGGTCGGCGAGCGAGGGGGTTCGGAATTTTGGCTGTATGTTAAAAGGCTCTACAACGGTTCTCCCCGTGCAATCAAACTCCTGATGGAGTTTGCGCAGTTCGGGCGGCACTTTTTGCGCAAGCTTGCTTCGTTTGAGAATCCACGCACCCTATTTACTCAGTATCAGTATTCTGCGGGCCGGGGCATGAACTATTGGACCGACGTCCGTGATTGGCTCGGCGGCTACCCTTACGAATTCGCAGCCACAGACGAGATTTTCCGCTTTGCTAAGCGCGAGCTGGGTTTTGAGCTGGTCAACTTGCGGGTCACGAACAACTTGGGTCCGAATGAATTTCTCTTTCGCAGGCGGAATTAGATGCCGGAAGAGCCCAGCGACAACCGGCCGGCGGTTTTCCTGATGACCAACACCTTCGAAACCGGTGGAAGTGAGCGCCAATTCGTCACCCTGGCTCGCGCTCTGCGCCGCGAAGCGTTTCGTGTCGAGCTCGGATGTCTCGGGCGGTTGGGTGTGTTTAACAACGGGCTGGGGGACGTACCGGAGTTCCCGCCTGGCGGCAAGCTTTACGGTTGGCAGTCGCTTCGCGCGCGGCTGGCTCTTGGCAGGCGGCTGCGCTCTCGCCGAATTGCCGTCGCCCACTCATTCGATTTCTACTCGAATCTCATGATGATTCCTGCTGCCAAGTTCGCGGGAGTGCCCGTGGTCATCGGAAGCCAGCGGCAGTTGGGGGACTTGCTCAGCAAAGGTCAGGTCACCGCCCAGAACGCAGCCTTTTGCCTCGCCGACTGTGTGGTGTGCAATTCGCGGGCCGCCGCTGACCGCCTCACCCGGGCCGGGCTACCGGACCACAAGATCAAAGTCATTCCGAATGCTTTGCCGCAGGAAGCCTTCGCAGAAACGGCCCCTGCGCTGCCTCGTTCCGAGAGCGTCTTGCGGGTCGGGATGATTGCCAGGATGAACAATCCGGTAAAGAATTATCCGGTGCTTCTCGACGCCGCGGCGCGGCTGGCCGCAAAGTATTCCAACGTGGAATTCCTGCTGGCCGGCGACGGCCCGCTTCGCCCAGAGCTTGAAAGCATGGCCAAATCCTTGGGGATCGAGCGGCAAGTGCGGTTTCTCGGCGACCGGAGCGATATTCCTGCCGTATTGGCGTCCATGGACATTTCTGTTTTGACCTCGCACTCTGAAAGCCTGTCGAACGCCATTCTTGAATCCATGGCCGCCGGACTGCCTGTGGTGGCAACCCGCGTGGGCGGCAATCCGGACTTGGTTCACGAAGGCGAGACGGGATTTTTGATCCCGCCCGGCGATGCAGCGAGCCTTGCGGAGGCTATCGAGCGCCTTCTGGCCGCGCCGGAGCTCCGGCGGGAGTTTGGACGGAAAGCAAAGGCGTTCGCGCTTGAGAATTTTTCGCTCACGCGCGTCCGGGACCAATACGAGCGGCTTTACACCGCGCTGCTCGCCCGCAAAGACCGGCTCACGACGCCACCGGCGAGGCATTAAAATCATTCGCTCAAGGTGCAACTCATGAAGCAAGTGATTCGCAAGGGTCTCAAAGAGATCGTGGTCGATGAGGTTCCGGACCCGGCCGTGCTGCCCGCTCACGTCTTGATTCAGGCGCACTACTCATTGATTTCGAGCGGCACGGAGAGCGCGAGCATTCATCAAGAAGGAGTGCTGAAGGAGGTGGCGGATAATCCTGGTCACTTGCGTAAGGTCTGGGAAGTGATGAAAGTGGCAGGGCCTG
The DNA here is from genome assembly GCA_002197525.1 of Acidobacteria subdivision 13 bacterium RH2 MAG17b. Classification (GTDB taxonomy): domain Bacteria; phylum Acidobacteriota; class Terriglobia; order UBA7540; family UBA7540; genus RH2-MAG17b. Next base: position 24,473 of record NFUN01000116.1, read on the forward strand.
TCCGGACGATTGCTGAGGTCAGAGCGAAATTCAGCGAATACGCGGTGCTGGGCTATTCGGGCGCCGGCATTATTGTGGATAAGGATCCTGCCCTGGCCGATCTTCGCGCCGGAGACCGCGTGGCTTACGGAGGCGAAGGGACCGGGCACGCCGAAACGATCCGTACCGGCAGGCTGCTGGTAGCCAGGATTCCCGGCTCAGTTTCTTTTCAGCACGCCGCCTTCGCCACGCTCGGCAGCATCGCGTTGAACGCTGTGCGCATCGCCGGAATCTCGATCGGGGACACAGTCGTAGTGATCGGGCAGGGCCTGGTCGGGCAGTTGGTCAGCCAATTGGTCCGCGTGCAGGGCGGCGTCGTCATCGCCACCGATTTGCTGCAAGAGCGGCTCAACCTGGCGCGCGAATTGGGAGCTCCGCACGCGGTTTTGGCCGGAAGCTCGCTGGCCGATTCGGTAAAGTCTCTCACCAATGGGCGCGGAGCGGACTGCGTGATTGTGGCCGCGGCGGCAAAGTCTTCCATACCTTGTGAGCAAGCTGTTGAGGTATGCCGTGACCGCGGGCGCGTGGTGGTGGTGGGCGCGGTCGAGATGCGCTTTGACTGGTTCCCGGCCTACCTGAAGGAGATCAAGGTCTTCATGGCGCGAGCCTACGGCCCAGGAAGCTACGACCCTGCCTATGAGCAACGTGGGCAAGATTATCCGCTCCCTTATGTCCGCTGGACGGAAAACCGGAACATGGAGGAATTTCTGCGGCTGGTCTCGGAGGGCCAGCTTCGCCTCGATCCTTTGATTACCCACACCTATCCGCTGGAGCAGGCGCCCGTGGCTTATGAAAAGGTGATGGATCGCTCGTCGGGAAGTCTCGCCGTGCTTCTGCGCTATCCCGCCGCTGAGGCGGGTCCGTCCGCTCCCGCCTTTGTCCCGCGCCGGAGAACGGAACTTAGCCCGGCTCGCGAAGCCGCGCTGCGCGTGGCGCTGGTGGGCGCGGGCAACCTCGCCCGCTGGGCTCATTTGCCGAACCTTGCGAAAATTCCCGGTGCCGCGCTGCGCGCCGTCTATTCGACGAGCGGCGTGCGCGGAGCCAGCTACGGCCGCCGCTTCGGCGCAGCCTATGCCTGCTCCGATTATGAAGAGATTTTGCGCGATCCGGAGATCGACTTGGTCATGATTGCGAGCCGCAATGCGGAGCACGCTTCGCAGACCATCGCCGCATTGCGCGCGGGCAAGCACGCCTTCGTGGAAAAGCCGCTGGCTTTGACGGAGGCGGAATGCCGGGAATTGTGCGCTGCTGCTTCCGAAACCGGATGCTCCGTCACCGTGGGCTTCAACCGGCGATTCGCCCCGTTTTACCGCCAACTCAAAGAGCAACTGAAGCGGAGAACGGGTCCGGCGGTGCTGAACTGCCGCGTGAATTCCCCCGGCATCTCCGGCTCTTATTGGATGGCCGATCCCTCAATCGGCGGTGCGATCCTCGGCGAAGCGTGCCACTTCGTGGACTTGATGTATTGGCTGCTTGAATCGGAGCCGGTCTCGGTGGCCGCCTATTGTTTGCCGACCGATCGCAAGGATCCGGTTGGCGAGAACAACATGGCGGCGAGTTTTCGCTTTGCGGATGGCTCCATCGGAAACCTCACCTACTGCACGGTTGGGACCAAGCGGTCGGGCGGCGAGCGCGTGGAGGTTTTCGCGCAGGGCGTCAGCGCCGCCACGGAGGATTTCAAGCGGTTCACCGTTGCGGGCAGCGTGATCCGCAACAAAACCAAACTTTGGGCAGATAAGGGTTACGCCGAAGAGCTTGCCTCTTTCATCTCCAGCATTCGCCGCGGGGAAGCTCCGGCCGTGACGGTGCGTGACGGCGTGCGCGCCACGATTGGCAGCCTCAGAATGCTGGATTCCGCGAAGGCCCGTGAGCCTTTTGTCATCGACATCTCCGAATTTTGCCCGTAGCCGCGCTTTCATGAGAATTCTCCTGCTGGGACCTCATCCGCCGCCATACGGTGGCATTCAAACCCATCTGGTTGCGCTCCGCCAATATCTGCGGGAACGGCAAATTCCGTCCGAAGTGATCAACCTCACCCGGCACCGCCGGCCGGATTCAGATGGCGTCCATTACCCTCGGACGCCGCCGCAGGTTTTGCAGTTGCTCCTCCGCCTTCGGTATGACATTGCGCACCTGCACCTGGGCGGCGACCTGACGCCGCGCGTGCTGGCTTTGGCGCTGGTTTGCGCTTCCATCCCCCGCCGCAAAACCGTGCTCACGTTTCACTCGGGCGGATTTCCTTCTTCACCTGCGGGCAGGAGCGCGCACCGGCTCACTTGCCGGGCCTTCGTCCTGCGGCGGTTTGACCGCCTCATCGCCGTGAACGAAGAAATCCGGGACTTCTATCACCGTTGCGGCGTGCCGCCGTTTAAGACGCGCTTGATCTCTCCTTACACGGCGGTTCGCGTTCCTGCCGGAGCCGCGTTGCCTGCGGTCCTGGAGGATTTCTACCGGTCGCACAGCCCGGTGCTTTTAAGCGTAGGGTTGCTCGAACCGGAATACGATCTGCCGCGCCAGCTCGAAGCGCTGGAGCCGGTCCGCAGATCGTTTCCCCGTGCAGGACTCGTCCTGATTGGCTCGGGCAGCCTGGAAAGCGAACTTCGGGGGACGATCTCCCGCCTGCCGAAGCGCGAGCACGTGATGCTTTGCGGCGACGTGCCGCACGATTCCACGCTGCTCGCCATGCAGCGATGCTCCATTCTGCTTCGTACAACCCTTTACGACGGAGACGCCCTGAGCGTCCGTGAAGCGCTTCAGCTCGGCACGCCCGTGATCGCCACCGACAACGGCATGCGTCCGCCCGGTGTTATTCTTATTCCGCCTGCGAACCTCGACGCCTTGCGCGCTGCCATTGAAACCTGCCTCCACAGCGGCGCCCGCCGCGTGCAGTCATCCCCCGCAGACGATAGGAACCTGACGGCGGTGGTTGATGTGTACCGAGAGTTGCTGACGGAGTCGAGCGGTTAGTATCGCACTTCAAAAATTCGCTGGCCGCATCGCCGCATCTCCTGCAAGAAAGCAGACGGCGCGGTCTGCTTACCAGCCGCCCTCTGCTACAATAGCAGGGCCATGCCAGATGCCGATCCTATCCTTGTCACGGCAGGCATCCTGGTGGCCGGGGACCGGATTCTCATCTGCCAGCGGCATCGTTCGGACCCTTACGGCTTGCAATGGGAATTTCCGGGTGGAAAGGTTGAGCCTCGTGAAAATCTTCGTGACTCGCTTCGCCGCGAACTTGCGGAGGAGTTGGCCATCACCGCCGAAATCGGCGAAGAAGTATTCAGGCTTCGCCATCGGTATCCAGATCGTTACGTCGAGGTGGTGTTTTTCGCCGTTCGCTCCTATCAGGGGCGCATTCTGAACCGGGTGTTCGAGGCGGTCGAGTGGGTCCCTCGCGCCAAACTGCGCGACTACCCATTCCTTGAAGCGGACCGTGAACTCGTGGACCGGATCGCGCGAGGTGAAATTGTCTAATCACAAAACGTTCCGGAAGCGTTTGCTCTTCCTACCCTGGACGCTGGGCCTGCTCGCGCTGTGGACCGTCGCGGGCGCCATTTTAACCGCGGGCCAGGTTGAGACGGCTCCAGGCGGACCGGCTGCATTCGTCTGGCAGCACCGGCTGCAGATTCAAGGACACTTGGCGCTTGACTATTCGCCGGCAGGAGCCTTTTCCCCGGATAACTCAACCCTCGCTGTGGCGGAAGGCAACCGCGTCGTGCTCGCGAGCCTCGCGGACGGGAGCATCCGGAAGATACTGCGCCCGCGATTCCCGGACGTCTCGAACCTCATGATTCAGTCCGCGAGCTTCGTCTCTTCCACAAGCCTTTTTATGCTCGCGAGCGGCGTGGCCGAAGCGCACCATCACAAGGGAGCAGGGACCCTGGAACTGGCCTTTCAGTGGGATGTCACTCATAACGCTTTGGCTGGCAAGGTGAGCCAAGTCGGCGGGGGCGGAGGCTTTCTTCCAGCGCGCTACTTCTCCCGCATCCGCTATCTGGTGCTTTATAAGAACAGCAATTTCGACGTGTGGAATCCCGTTACCGGGCAAGGGGGGCGCATCACGCTTCCCCAACTCAGCCACCCCCCGCACCTGTATCAGTTTTCGCCGGACGGCCATTGGTTGATTCTGGCGCAGGTGGAAGCCAACGCCTCGCCAAACCCCATTGTGGTCCTGCTCCGCACCCACCAGTTCGTGGACGTGCTCGCAGGGCACGGCGGCCCGGTGCTTTCTATCGAATTCTCGCCGGACAGCAGCAAGGTGGCGACGGCATGCGCCGACGGCAAAGTGCGCATCTTTTCGGCACCGGGTTGGAAACTGCTTTGGACGCTCCCCGGAAACAATGGTCCGGTGCAGTGGGTGGATTTCTCGCCGCACGGAAACTGGATCGCCTCGGCGGGCCAGGATACCACCGTGAGAGTTTGGTCCGTCCAGACCGGCAAGTCGGTTCAGACCCTTTCCGAGAGCACTGAACCTCTCAAGACGCTCGCCTTTTCGCCAGACGGCCGGTACCTGGCCGCCACTTCAAACCGCATGGTGCACGTCTGGACGCGTACGCCGGTTAATTGATTCCTTACTCGTTGCGACCGCTGTAGCGACGCGCTTCACAGGCTGTGGGACAACTGCCGCGCCCAGTTGGTGGAGTTGAGTCAGACGAAGAATGCTCCCTGCTGGGGTCGCCGTTCATACTACTTGTAATCGATGGCGCTCGATCCATCACCCGGACCGTGCCCGGTTCCGAGTGCAGTAGGCGCGCCAGCTTACGAGGGTTAATACTAGGCTAGAATAATGGCATTCTGGACTGAACTCAAGATTTTTCCGTTCTCTGGCGATAAAGCTTTGACAACACTATGCAATAGTGCGAGCTTCAACGAAGCGGAAGATTAGGACGGTTCAAGCAAGGCCGCCAGGACGCAAACGATCGGAAAGAGTTTCAAGCGGCAGCGCAGCGCCTTCAGCCGGGCGGTCAGCCCGGCACCTCTGCTTGCCGGGTAAGAATCAGTACACACTCCCATGAATCTAAAATTTCAACAATCCCTCCCTAAAAAAGCGATCCGCCTTCTGGTTTCGGTCTTTCTGGTTGCTCTGGCTATATGGCTGGTAGCAAAATCCGGCCGGTCGAAGAACGCGGACCAGGGAATTACGTCCCCGCACCAAACTGCTTTACCGGCTACTGGTCCTGCAACACCACCTTCGAACCAGGCCAAGCCAGGCTCGCAAAGCTTGCAGGCGGGATCCGCGGCCTATACGCTGGACGGTCCCACGGTCAACATGCCATACGTGGTGAAGCGCGGTGAAAGCGTGGCCTCGCTCGCCTGGCGCTACCTGCCCCGGACGGTCTACCTCCGCCGGAGCGATCTTGAGGATGCCATCCTCCAAGTAAACAAATTGAAACGCAATACGCTGCAGCCGGGTGAAAGCGTGGTGATCCCCGGTATCCCTGTCCGTCCGATTCTGGATAAGCCGGTGACGGTCCCGAAGGATTTCGACGCGCGGGCTATTTATCTTACCGGATGGACGGCGGGGAGCGAGCGCGGCCTAGAGCTGATCCAGCAGTGGAAGTCTGTAGGCGGCAACGCCGTCGTTTTTGACATCAAGGACTTCGACGGCGTAGTGCGCGTGCCTTTCGACCACAAGTACGCCCAACACGAAGGCGTCACGATCCGCAACCTGCCGAGGTTCATCCATTGGCTGCACTCGCTTCATATGCACGTCATCGCGCGGATCACGGTGTTCCGCGACGAACACCTGGCCCAGACCTATCCCGAACTGGATATTCGCTCCCACCGCACGGGCAAGCCCTGGCTCGAAACCGGCAAGCTGGACTGGGTGGACCCGTCGTCGCCTGAAGTGCAGCAGTACAACCTGGATCTTGCCAAGATGGCGGCGGAAGACGGGGCGGACGAAATCCAGTTCGATTACGTCCGCTTTCCTGCACAAAGCGACCAGGCCGATGCGCAGTTTTCTTACCAGAAAGACCACGCGGACTGGCCTCGGAGCAAAGTCATCACGGAGTTCGTGAGCCGCGCCTACGGTGAGTTGCATCCCATGGGCGCGCTGATGTCTCTGGACGTTTTCGGTGTGATGGCGTGGGCCAAGCCGGTTGATCTGGCGCTCACGGGCCAGAATATCGCCGAGCTTGCCCGTCACTGCGACGTGATCTCTCCGATGATCTACCCCTCGCACTTCTTTCACTTCGATGGCTACGCGGACCCGGGTGACGCGCCGGAGCACTTTATTTCCGAGTCCATGCGGCGCTTCCAGGAAGCCACGAAGGGCAGCGGCGTGGTGCTGCGCCCATGGCTGCAGGCGTTTGCGTGGCGGACCAAAACGTACTCCGCCGATTACGTCCGCACGGAAATTCGCGTGGCGGCTGAGGCGGGCGGCATCGGGTTCCTCTTCTGGAATGCAGATAACAGCTACCCGAAGCCGATGGAAGTGATGGGTCATATGCGCGCGGCCGGGGACCGCGGCTTCCGGGGCGAGGCGGTAAAGGGATTTGCGCAAGCCGCAGTAGCAGGGGGCGGAACGCCCGCGCCTAAGGCAGGTGTCCCCGAATACCGAACAGCTTCCCCCAAATAAGTTTTTGCAGAAGCTCATCTGGATTGAGAGTGCCGTGATGCATCGCGCGCTGCCTGGGTTGGCTCATGCAACATTCACAATGCCTTATATCGCCGCCAGGAGGAGTCTTCTATGAAGCACTCGCCCGAATTCCTCAATCTCGTTAACGACGCGAAGAGTCGCGTGCGGGAGACTGACGTCGAAGAAGTGAAGCAATGGATAGACCGTGGCGAGAAATTTTGCCTGGTTGATATCCGGGAGGACCACGAGTGGGAGCGCGGACACCTGCCCGGAGCGATCCACTTGGGCAAGGGCATCATCGAGCGCGACATCGTGGACGCCATCCCCGAAAAATCCCAAACCATCGTGCTCTACTGCGGCGGCGGATTCCGCAGCGCTCTCTCCGCCGACAACCTGCAGAAGATGGGCTATACGAACGTGCTTTCCATGGACGGCGGCTGGAGTGGCTGGAATGAAGCGGGATACCCTACCGAGTAGTTCTGCGAAGCGGCAAGCCGAACGGCATGTGGTTGCGAACGAGCCTGAGCAAGGGAAATCATGGTAACACCTTCACCGGGCAGTACGAATCAGTCTGAAAAAACTCTCTACCGGCGTCTCGGCGGATACGACGTGATCGCGGCTGTCATAAGCGATTTGTTCGCACTGATGGCAGCCGACCCCCGGTTGGCCCGCTTCGGCGCTGGTCGCAGCCTGGATTCGCGTAGCCGGGGCCGCCAGTTGACCATCGACCAATTGTGCGCGCTCACCGGCGGACCCTGCGTTTACATCGGCCGTGACATGAAGACAGCTCACACTGGACTCGGCATAAGCGAAGAGGACTGGAAGCGCATGATGGAACTGACGGCCGCGGCGCTCGATAGGAATAATGTCCCCAAGAAGGAGAAAGAAGAGTTTCTGGGGATTTTTGAGGGATTCAAGGACGATATTGTCGAAGTTGGTTAGCCTCAAGCGAGGCCGCACAGTTTCAGATTCTGCCCTACATCAATGGCTGTCCATCAAATTAGCCGCACATTCCGGTGTGGAAAGCCTATAGCTTTCCGGCCAGGGACGCACGTTCTTGTAATCCTCTTTGGGCGCGAAGGCTAGGCCTTCGCGCCCAAAGAGAAACAGGTCGGTAAGAATTGCCGGGTGCCGGAAAGGCGAAGCCTTTCCGCAGCGCAAGCGGCAGAGCCGCAGAACACTTCGCGAAAGACAAACCGCAATTTGGACAAGCTTTGCCCCACCCCCCACCCATGGCTTGATCGAACATCAGCCGCCGGTGCCCCGCTCCACACCCCATACACAACAAAATGGTCTGCGCGCCACCAGCGGTTTATTGCGCCCGCCTCCTTCTTATTCCCCGAAAATCTTGCGGTATTGCATCTGCAGGTAATTGTCCGTCATTCCTGCGATGTAATCGCAGACGATGCGGGCCGCAGGCTCGGCTTGAGTCTTGGCGAAGTAGAAAGGCGGCAGAGAGCGGGGGCGGTCGAGGTAATGCTGGAAGACACGCTCCAAACGGCGGACGATGCCTTTCCGCTCTGCAAGGAGATCAGGATGGGCATAGAAATGAACCCGCAGGAACTTTTTCAGGGAGGTGTTCCCCGCAGCGATACTGGGGCTGAGACCAACCAGACGGGATTCAAGGGAGCGCACTTTGTCAACGGATCGCACTTTCCGGACACGCAGCCGGCGGTCTGTGGTTTTGATGAGGTCGCTGACGAGGACGTCCAGCAGCCGCCGCAGGGCTTCGTTGAATTTCAGCTTTTCGGCGGCTGCGGCGTAGCGCTTTTCGATGGTGCGGTAGAGCCGGTCGAAGAGTGGGACATTCTCCCGGATCAAGGTGAGGGATAGCAGGCGGGATTCATAGCCGTCGTCAAGATCGGCGCAGTTGTAGGCGATTTCATCGGCTGGGTCGATGAGCTGGGCTTCGAGCGGCGGCCGCTGACTCAGTAAATAGTCCTGGAGTTCAGGGTAATCTTCAGGCCGGTAATCACGGGAGTGCTTGACGATGCCCTCGCGCACTTCAAAAGTAAGGTTCAGGCCTGGGAAACCCGCGTACTTTTGCTCGAAGGTCTCCACGATGCGCAAGGCGTGAAGATTGTGGTCAAAACGGTCGCCGTGCTTTTCCATAAGCCGGTTGAGCGCTTCTTCTCCGGCGTGGCCGAAAGGGGGATGGCCGACGTCGTGCACCAGCGCCAACGCCTCAACAATATCCTCATTGAGGCGCAGCGATCTGGCGACGGTGCGGCTGATCTGCGCCACCTCGAAGGTGTGCGTGAGGCGGGTGCGGAAGTGATCTGAGTAGCGAGTGGTGAAAACCTGCGTTTTGTTCTCCAGTCGCCGGAAGGCCCGGGAATGGATGATGCGGTCCCGGTCGCGCTCGTAATCATTGCGATACGGATGACGGGGTTCCGGATAGCGCCGCCCCAGCGACCTTTCTGTCTGCATGGCGTAGCCGGCGAGCTTCGCCTGTCTCATGGGCGGCACGATTTCCTCGAGGTTGAGGGCTCTAGCATTGAGCAGAATCGGACTATAACACACCTTGGCCAGTCTGCCGCCGGGATCAGTTCCTGCCACGGTTCTTCGCCCGGCCCCCAAGGCGCTGCGTTATTTCCCTAAAAGTCGAGCTGGACTCTGCCGATAATCCCAGTGAGCCGGAACTTGGGTTAATGGGAGAGTCGGTTGCGAGTCTCTTCCTATCGCCGGCGTAAGGAGAATACGTGCAGGACAATAAAGACGTTATGGTTACCGGCGGGGAGCCTAACCAGCCGGAGATTTCCACGTTTGCCGCACTCGGCATGCCCTCGGCTGGCCTTAAGGGGGACAAATTGAAGATTCTGGTCGCCGAAGACGACGCCGTATCCCGGCGAATGCTCGAAGTGATGTGCGCGTCCTGGGGGTTCGAGGTCACCGCCGTGGGCGATGGATTAGCGGCGATGCAGGCGCTCGCAAGCGAGGATGCTCCACCTCTGGCGCTACTTGATTGGATGATGCCGGGAATGGATGGCCTTGAAGTGGTTCGCCGTACGCGCTCCCGGCATCCCCTGCAACCGATTTACATCATTATGGTGACGGCGCGAGGCGGTCGCGAGGACATGGTTCGCGGGTTGCTGGCCGAGGCCGACGATTACGTCGCCAAACCCTTCGACCACCGCGAACTGCGCGCCCGCGTACAGGTCGGCGCCCGCGTTGTACAACTGCAAATTGCTCTGGCGGAGAGAGTTATGGAACTGGAAAAAGCCCTGAGCCAGGTGAAAAGCCTGCGCGGCCTGTTGCCCATCTGTTCGTATTGCAAACGAATTCGCAACGACGGGAACTACTGGCAGCGGGTTGAAAGTTACATTGCGGAGCACTCGGAGGCCGAGTTTACGCACGGAGTGTGCCCGCAATGTTACGAGAGCATTGTAAAGCCTGAGATGGAGCACCTCCGCGCGGGGTAACCTTGTCTGCAATGATCAATCTCTGCCAAATAGCAGCCTTCAAGGGCGTTGTGGCTCCTGGGGTCTTGAGCCTCGTTTCCCCTACGCTCTTAGGGGGAGGCGCAGTACCAAATGCGATGCTCGGTATGGTGATGAACCCGCAGGTGTTAATCGCCCTGCTTGGAATCGCCGTCGTCGCGTTGTGCTGGGCGCTTTGGGATCGAAAAAGCCGGGAGCGTGAGTACGCGGAATTCGTCCGCCGCTCGGCCAAGCGCGAAGCCCTCCACGAAAGGAGATACCGCGAGCTCCTTGATAATTCCAGCGACATTGTTTACACCCATGATCTTGAAGGGCGCCTCATCACCTGGAGCCGGGCCGGAGAGATGATCACTGGTTACACGCAGAGAGAGCTTTTTGGCAAGAACATTGCGGAACTCGCGCCGCCGGGACGCCGCGACAGCGTGAGCGCCTGGATCAAAACTTCGGTGGCGGGGCAGGGTCCCGCTACTTTCGAGCTGGTAATTTTGGCCAAGGACAACTGCTGGGTGACGCTGGAGGTCAGCACGCGGGCTATCACCCAAGAAGGCCGGCAGGTGGGCGTTCTGGGTTTCGCCCGGGACATCACGGCCTGGAAGCGGACCGAGGATACGCTGAAGCAGAGCGAGCTACGTCTCCGCACGGTGGTCTCGAACGTTCCCGTCATCCTGTTCGCGTTGGACCGCCAGGGCCTGTTCACATTTTGCGAAGGCAAGGGGCTGAATGCCGCCGGGTTGAAGCCCGGAGCGCTGGTCGGGCGATCCGTTTACGACCTGGACCGCAACCTTTCTGGCCTCTCGGATCAAATCGGGAAGGCGTTGGCCGGTGAAACAGTGACGATGACCCGTGAAGTTCGGGGCGCGGTTTATGAGGGGCAGGCCGTACCCATGCGCGATGACCGCGGAGAGGTGACGGGCCTCATCGGTATCGCGATGGACATCACCGAGCGCAAGCGCGCTGAGGAAGAAACACAGCGGGCGCGAGAAGCCGCGGAGGCCGCCTCCCAGGCAAAAAGCGAATTTCTGGCCAACATGAGCCACGAGATCCGCACTCCCATGAACGGCATCTTGGGAATGACCGAACTTGCTCTGGAAACCCACCTCACCGCGGAACAGCGTGAATACCTGGATATGGTCAAGATTTCCGCCGAATCGCTGCTGACTATCATCAACGACATCCTCGATTTCTCGAAAATCGAGGCTGGGAAGCTCGAACTGGATCATGAATTCTTCGACCTTCGATGTTTTTTGGACAGCGTCCTAAAGCCGCTCACTTTGCGGGCCCGCCAGAAAGGGCTCGATCTTTCCTCGGCGATTGACCCGCAGGTTCCAGAAAAGGTACTCGGTGATTCCGGACGGTTGCGGCAGGTGCTGATGAACCTGGTTGGCAACGCCATCAAGTTCACCGAGCGTGGGTCGGTTTCAGTGAATGTGAAGTTAGAGTCTTTGGACTTACACACTGCCGGCCTGCGCTTGGAAGTGAAAGATACAGGGATTGGCATTCCGCGCGCAAAGCAGGAGGTCATTTTCGATGCCTTCGCACAAGCCGATGGGTCCACGACGCGCAGGTATGGAGGCACGGGCCTGGGCTTGACGATCACGCGGAAGATCGTTGAAATGATGGGTGGCCAGATCAGCGTGGAAAGCAAGCCTGGGCAAGGCGCTACGTTCACCGTTACGCTTCCCTTTTCACTTGCCGCTAAGGCGGAGCCGCTCCAGCCGGAAGAAGCCCCGGCTGCGGCAGCCCAACCCTCAGAGGCGGAAGCCGGGACAACAGAAAGCCGTGCTGGCTCTCCGCTGAGGATTTTGGTTGCGGAGGACAATCCGGCCAATCAGAAGCTGGTTCTCTATCTTCTTCAAAAGCTCGGCTATGCGGTGGAAGTGGCAAGCGACGGCAAGGAAGCTCTGGCCACTCTTGAAAAGGCCGGGTTGGAATCCTTCGGCTTGGTCCTTATGGATGTGCAGTTGCCTGAGATGAACGGCTTCGAGGCCACAGCGGCAATCCGGCAAATGGAGAAGCGCTCTGGGAGGCGATTGCCGGTCGTCGCCTTAACCGCACACGCCCTGAAAGGGGACATGGAGCGCTGCTTGGAAGCGGGCATGGACGGCTACGTTTCAAAGCCCATCCGCCGCGAGGAGCTTATAGAGGCGATCCAATGCTTTCTGCCTTGTCCCCCGCCCTCTACCGGAAACCAGGTTGCACTTGCCACCGGTTCGGAAACCCTGAACATGCCAGAAACTCTCGCCAGGATTGGAGGCAACGCCGAACTTCTGGGCGAACTCGTGGGAATTTTTCTGGAGACCTATCCCGGCCTGCTACAGCGGATGGGCCGGGCCATCGCGGAGTATGACTACCACGCTCTGGACAGCGTGGTGCATACTCTCAAGAGCTCGCTCGGGAATTTTTCAGCCCTCCCAGCCCTTCAGGCTGCGGTGGCCCTCGAAGAGAGCATTCCCGGCCGCGACCCAAAGAAGATCAGCTCGGCGTACGAAACCTTGGTGAATGAGGTAGAACGGCTCATGCCGGCGTTGGCAAATTTGGTGCAAAAGCAGCAGGAGAGTCCGGTACACCAATTGCCTTCCGCGCCCTGAAGGGTCTGTGTGAAAACAGCCGCATTTGAGTTGGTGCGGCGCTCGGAGCCTGCCCCGACGCTGTCGGGGAGCGCCGAAGCTATTGAACAATAAAAACCGGCGGTCATAGACCATGGCAACCGCACATTCCGGTGTGGGAAGCGGCGGAGCCGCAGAACACTTCGCGAAAGGCAGACCGTAATTTGGACAAGCTTGGTCACAGACCGCCGCACCAGCCGCGGTTGTCACGCAGACTCTGAAGGGCGGCTGATGGCGCACAGACAGTGAATTCACTTTAACCGGTAAACCGGCTGAGTGGGGTGTGGAAACTACTAACGATCGCAGAGTGAAGCGCCGATAAATAGTCAGGGCGGCCTTCCGGCAGCGCTACGCATGCGCCACCCAATTCCAAAAGCTATGTTTGACGTGAAAGTGATATGAGAAACTACCTATGGAAATCTTGATTGCTGAGGACGACCCTGTTTCACGGCGCATCTTGCAAGCTCATTTGGCTAAATGGGGATACGAGGTTGTGAGCGCTTGCGACGGGGAGGAAGCCTGGAAGGTCCTCCAGCAGCCGGATTCGCCTAAGCTGGCCGTTCTCGACTGGATGATGCCGGCGATGGATGGCGTCGAAGTGATTCGCAAGCTGCGCGAGCAGCCCGGGCAATCTTACGTCTATGTCCTCTTGCTCACAGCCAAGGGCCAAAAAGAAGACCTCGTTGCTGGGCTGGATGCGGGAGCCGACGATTATGTAACCAAACCTTTCGACGCGCAAGAGCTGCAAGCGCGGATTCGAACCGGAAGACGCATCCTCGATCTGCAGGACCAGCTCATCGCCGCCCGTGAAGCGTTGCGCGAGGAAGCTACGCACGATCCACTGACGGGAGTCTGGAATCGCGCTGGAATTCTCGACATCCTGAAAAGGGAGTGCGCCCGCGTGCACCGGACCGGCGGGTCGGTGGGGGGGGGAATGGCTGACCTCGATCATTTCAAACGCGTCAACGACACACATGGCCACTTGGCGGGCGACGAGGTGCTCCGGGAGGTGGCGCACCGCATGCATGGGTCGGTGCGGGCTTATGATTCGATTGGCCGCTATGGGGGCGAGGAATTTGTGATTGTTCTGCCGGACTGCCATGCCGACGCAGCCTTCCACCAGGCTGAGAGGATCCGCTACGTCGTTAGCGAGCAGCCGGTGAACGCAACGGGCGATTCACTTCCGGTCACCCTCAGTTTGGGCGTTGCCGCCAGCGATCAAACTGGATGCTCGGACTATGGAAGGCTTCTTCAGTCGGCGGATTCCACGCTTTACCGGGCCAAGGCTGCGGGCCGCAACCGGGCTTTACTGGCTGCGCCGGATGCAGATCCGATTCTAGCCTCGCGTTGACTTCCCTCCACGGTTTCACTCCACCACGATGTGGGTTTCCGTCCGCTCTACTCCATCCAGAATAAGGACATAAGCTCTCATCGCAACCTCCTCCACCAGCAGTAGGCAACCGCGAATCTCCGCGCCGTTTTCCTTGCTTGTGAAACAGCGCGGAGTTTTGCAGACATTCTATACAGAGTGACATAAGTCGGCGACGGCCATTTGCTGGTGCGGCGCTCTATAAGCGCCGAAATCCGCCGGTCGCAGACCAGGGCTGTCCAAATTAACCGCACATTCCGGTGTGGGAAGCGGCTGCGCCGCCCCGCTGTGCGGAAAGCCTATGGCTTTCCGGGCGCGAAAACG
>NFUN01000117.1 GCA_002197525.1 Acidobacteria subdivision 13 bacterium RH2 MAG17b
AGGTCGGGTCAAAGAGTCTGTGTGAAAACAGCCGTATTTGAGTTGTAGCGGCGCTCTATGAGCGCCGCAGCACTTGAAAAAACAAGACCGGCGGTCACAGACCGCCGCTACAGCCGCAGTTTTCACACAGACTCTTTAACCCTGCCCTCCGTCATGACTATTTGGATGCAGGCGCAGGCCGCTCTAAGCGTGATTTGAAATTCGTATCAATGGTATTTTGTGGGTGCGTCCGCTTTCTTCGTATTTGCGCGCCCTTGACCGGTGCACCAGGAGGTTTATGAGGCTGCTTCTGCTCGGAACTGGGTTGGGAATCGTTGGCGGGCTCATCCCGAGTCCCCTTCACCTGATTTCGGTCGCGCAACTGGCGGTTCACCGCTGGCGGCGCGCCCTTTTAATTCTTATTGGGCCGCCGCTGTTCATCGATACTGCGCTGCTCATCCTGACCCTGTTCTTCTTCCGCTATATTCCGCAAAACATCGCCCACTATGTCGCTTATGCCGGCGGGCTTCTGCTGCTGATTTTAGGTACGCTGTCACTCAACGAAATGCGCCACGACGCTGGCAACTCACCGGCGGCTTCTGAGGGGGTCACCTACGTCAGCGTGATCGCGGCTTCCCTGGCGGAATTGTCGTCGCCCGGAACCTGGGTTTACTGGCTGACGCTGGCGGGGCCCATTCTGGCCGAAGGCCGCCATATTGGCTATGGACGCGTGGCGCCGTTCTTTGCCGGTGGGCTACTGGGCTACTACGGCTCTGCGGTGGTTTCCGTGTGGCTGCTATCCTGGGGCAGCAAGATCCACAAAAACTTCAATCGTCATCTCACGCTCGCGGCCAATATACTCCTTTTAGCGCTTGGCGTAAGCTACCTCGTCAACGCGTTCTTCGGCCGTTGACCGCTCACGGTGCGGTGGACGGCATCTGGCGTCCTGGGCGTTCCAGCTCAGAGTGAGATGCAGGCGCGCGGCGGGCAACCAAGGCCTTGGCAATCTCGCGGCAGAACGCGGGCAGGTCGGTGGGCATGCGCGACGTGATAAGGTTGCCGTCCACCACCACTTCGGCATCCACATAATGCGCCCCGGCGTGAATCAGGTCATCCTTGATGGCCTTGAAGCAGGTGGCCTTGCGCCCACGCACGATGTCAGCAGAGGCCAGCAGCCAACCCGCGTGACAGATGGCCGCGACTACTTTTCCCGTCTGGTGCATCTCGCGAACAAATTTAAGGACTCGTGGATCCTGCCGCAGCGTTTCCGGAGCCCAACCGCCGGGGATGATCACCGCGTCAAACTCAGCAGCGCGCACGTCAGCGATGGACCGGTCCGCCACGACTGGGTAGCCTTTCTTACTGAGGTAAACCTTTCCGGCTTCGGCGCCCACCGCCTGTGTTTCTGCACCGTCTTCGCGAAAGCGCAGCAGGGGATACCACACTTCCAAGTCCTGGTATTGGTCCGCGACTAGAACGCAGATTTTCTCGCTGCGAAGGTTCATGACAAGCCTCCAAAAACACGATTGTGGAGCGTCAGTTCCTGCCTATTCCGCTTTTACGATAAGTTCATGATACGGCGGTGTCAAGAGCAATTGTTCCCAGGGGTTTCCCCATTTTTAAGCCTCCCTGGCGGTTTGGATTTTTCGCAAAATCCTTTTACCACAGAGTGCGTCCCCATCCGCTTCTAAAAAACAGCAACTTATAGGAATTCTGTCATTTGGATAAATTCAAGAAGAAAAAATGGGGAAACCCTTGCTTTTGAAGCCGGCCCGCGCCGGGCCGGGTTGCGCATAGCGCGGCGAAGACATAGTCTTGGAGGGTCAGGTAAAATCCGGTGGCAAGCGCGCGGGGAGAATGTGCGCCGTTACGAGACACATCAGACACGCGTGGACTGTGGGCCGCAATCTGGACTCGGCACAATGGCCACGCACTCAAACAATCTGCGACTTGGAGTTTTTCACATGCAATGCTGCGACGAGTTAGGCCAGTGGATTGACGAAGGAGCTTTCTATTTCGGGGCCAAGCAGCGCATCGACGATGGCCGCATCGTGAACGAGATTGAGACGGAATACTTCGTCCGCTCAGCGGCCAGCCGTGGCTACTCCTACATCGGCATCAACTACTGTCCGTTCTGCGGACGCGCGCTATCGACTGCGCTTTGGGCCGCAGAGAAGAAGAAATGAAGCAGCGGCTGTAGGCTTGGTTTCTGTCCGCCCTTCTCGAATGCTCCATCGTTTCCTCCCTCGCAGAGTGGCGTCACGGCGTAAAGCCAAGGGCGGCGCAGGCTGCTAAGCCCTTATTTTTCAATGCGTCATTTGACAGCCAACTTGGCGACGCCTTACCATCGTTAAAGGAGTGCGCGTTTGATTTTTCCGCGGCGGGAGCGTTTGTCTAAGGGACCGTCATGTTCCAATCGCTTGTAATTACTTTGCGCGAAGGTGTCGAGGCGGCCTTGATCATAGGCATCGTCGCGAGTTACCTGCGTAAGACAGGCCGGGAGCAGTTGATCCGCTTCGTTTACTGGGGTCTTGCCGTGGCCGTGGCCGCGAGTTGCGCCGCAGGGTATTTCGTCAACCGGCTGCGCGTGACCGAAGACGCCTACGAAGGTTGGCTGATGCTGGTGGGCGCGGTTTTTGTGGCCTCCGTCGTCATTTGGATGTACAAGACGGCCAAAGGCATGCGCCGCGAGATTGAAGATAAGTTGGCGGGCCTTTCGCAGGCTTCTGAAGGCAGCGCCGCGTGGGGCGTTTTCCTTTTCGTTTTCCTGATGGTTTTTCGCGAGGGCATTGAAACGGTGCTGTTCCTCGCGGCGGTTTCGCTGGACACCACGGCGCTCATGAATTTCATTGGCGGCGTCATCGGCCTGGGGTTGGCGGTGGGGCTTGGCGTGGCGTTTTTCAAGGGCAGCCTGAAAGTTAATCTGCGTAAGTTTTTCAGCGTTACCACGCTTGTTTTGCTTGTGGTTGCTTTGCAACTTCTCGTCTCCGGCATTCACGAACTCTCCGAATCCGGGGTGCTGCCTGCCAGCCGTCAAGAGATGGCGCTGATCGGCCCCATCGTCAACAACGACGCTTTCTTTTTCGTGGTGATCATCGCCCTCTGCCTCTTCCTGATCATTGCCCAGCGCATTCATGGCGGTGTGCAGGCGGAAGCGAGTCTGGGCAGCCTCCCGCCGCCCGAGCGGCGCAAGGCGATCGCCGAGCAGCGGCGCGACGCGTTCTGGAAAACCGTGGCAAGCGCGGTGGGGTTGCTGATTATCGTGCTGATCAGCGCGGAGTTCATCTACTCGCGAGTCGCTCAGGCCGTGACGCCGCCTGAGCCGCTGAGCATGGCGCAGAGCGGGGCGGTCATTCCCACCGCAGAGCTCGCGGATCACAAGCTGCATCATTACGCAGTGGAGGTTGATGGCGTCCAGGTCCGCCTGATTGCGATTCTAGACGCCTCGAACGTGGTCCACGTGGCGCTTGACGCCTGCATGATCTGTGGGACGCAAGGTTATTACCAGAACGGCAGCAACGTGATCTGCCGCAACTGCTCGGCTGCCATTTACGCGCCCACCATCGGCTTGCGGGGAGGATGCAATCCGATTCCCATTCCCTTCGAATACCATTCGGGGGCAGGCGCCGCCGTGGTCGCCCCAGCGGCGCTCGCGGCAGCGGCCAAGGTGTTTCGCTAATTTTATGATCCGTCGAATTGTAGGTGAATCTCTTCTGCGCCGCCGCCGGCGAAAAATACTCAGCCTCGTCGCTGTGAGCCTGGGCATCGCCGTGGCCACGACGCTCGCGACGATGGCTGTGGACGTGGGAGACAAGGTGAACCGGGAGCTGCGCTCGGTGGGCGCGAATATCGTGGTCCGCCCCGCTGCGGACGGGTTCCCTATTTCGCTCGGGGGCGTGGATTTCCGTCCTGCCGGAGCGGGCGCCTATCTGCAGGAAGCCAGTCTCTCGAAGCTCAAGCAGATTTTCTGGCGCAACAGCATTGAGGCCTTTGCGCCGTTCGTCTATGTTCCTGCGCGAGTCCAGGGACGCCGGTTCGTGCTGATCGGGACGTGGTTTGACCACTCCCTTGCCATCTCTCCTTCGGAATCGTTCACCACCGGAGTCCGGCAACTGCATCCGGCCTGGAGGGTGGAAGGCGCCTGGCCCTCTGCAAGCGATGCATCAGGGTGCTTGGTGGGATCGCAACTGGCCCGGGAGTTGAGCTTGAAGCCGGGTGACAACGTGAGCGTCAAAGCGGCTGGCGCGGCGCGTTCGACCGCAGCCCCGGCGACGCTGGTGGTGCGCGGCATTGTGGAGACGGGCGGGATTGAAGACCAGGAGGTTATAGCGCCGCTCGCAACCGTGCAAAGTTTGGCGGGTCTTGAGGGCAAAGTGCGGCGTGTGGAGGTGAGCGCACTCACGAAACCCGATGATCAGCTTGCGCGAACGCCTGTCGCCCGCATGACCTCCGGCGAGTTCGAGCGCTGGAGCTGCTCGAACTACGCGAGCACCGTGGCCTATCAGATTCAGCAGGCCGTTCCCGGATCTTCGGCGAAGCCTGTCTACCGTGTGTCGGAAACAGAAGGGCGGATTATGAATCGCGTGGGCTTGCTGATGGCCCTACTGGCGGCAGCGGCGCTGCTGACAGCGGCTCTGGCCGTGGCTTCCATGATGCTCGCGAACGTGCTCGAACGCCGCGCTGAAATTGGCCTTCTTAAAGCTCTGGGCGCGACGGACGCGCGAGTGGCGGCAATCTTTTTGGGGGAAGCTTCCGTGGTCGGACTGGTGGGCGGATTGGTTGGCTACGCGCTCGGTTCGGTGCTGGCGGAGCGGCTGGCGTGGGCGGTTTTTGGGACCGGAGTGAGCGTTCACTGGGTGATTCTGCCGGGCGCGCTGGCGCTCGCTCTTGCAGTCACGTTGATTGGCAGCGCCGTGCCCCTTGGGCGCGGGCTCAAGGCGCCGGCGGCTATGGCTTTACGCAATGAATAACGCAATCGCACGTCAAAAGAGCGGCGGGCATTCTATTTTCTGGCGGCTGTTGCTGCGTTCGGTTCAAGTGAAGCGTCCGCAGACGGCGCTCGCCTTGGGCTCGCTCGTGATCGGGGCGGCGGTGTGCTCCCTGCTGCTGAACTTATACGGCGGCGTGCAGCGCAAAATGACGGATTCATTTCGCTCCTTCGGCCCGAATGTGATCCTCGCGCCGCACTCAAACTCCTCCGAGTCCGGCAGCCTTGTTGGCCTGATGAATCAGCCACCGCTCGAACGATTGCAAACTCTCCGGCCTGCGTTGCCAGGGGTCGCGGCCGTGCCGGTGCTTTACGCCGTTACGCGGGTTACATCCGTACCGCCTGACCCACGCACCTCGGATGGCCAGGAGATATTGGCAGTCGGCTCTGATTTCGCTGCGCTCGCGCGGCTGAATCCCGGTTGGCGGCTCGAAGGCCAGGCAAACGCCGGACCCGGTGAATGTGCTGTGGGAAGCCGGTTGGCGGCAGCGCTTGGGCTCCGGCCGGGTGGGGCGCTGGAGATCGACTCGGTTCACGCCGCTTCCAGCAGGCAGGCGAGCGCGGCGTTTCGCGTCGCAACGATTGTTTCCACGGGATCGTCGGAAGACGACCGCGTTTTCGTCCCGCTTGAGGCGATTGAGCGGCTGGCGGGCGCTGAAGGCAAAGTGAGCGCGGTTGAGATGCGCGTACCGGGAAACGCTCAACAGATTGAAGCGGCGGTTCAGCGGTTAGCCGCGCTCTTCCCCGGCGTTGAGGTACGTCCGGTGCGGCAAATCGTCTATTCTGAAGGCAAGGTGCTCGGCACGATCCGCCATTTAACGATGGCGCTTACGGCGCTGATCCTGGTGATTATAGCGTTGTGCGTGGCAGCGACGATGACGGCGATTGTGCTCGAGCGGCGCAAAGACATCGCCGTCATGAAAGCGCTCGGAGCCGGGGAGCGCTCCGTGATGGAACTCTTCGTGACGGAGGGAGCTGCTTTAGGCGTGGTAGGCGGGCTAGCAGGCTTCTTCGTGGGCGCTTGGCTTGCGCGGGAACTGGCGGTGCGTTTGTTCCAAGTGGCGCTCGCTCCAAGCTGGTGGGTATTGCCCATCGTGCTCGCGGCCACTATGATGGTTGCCGTCCTCGGCACGCTGTTCCCGGTGCAGATCGTCCGCCGGATTCAGCCGGCCGCCGCGTTGAAAGGAGTTTGAGTGGCGCCCTTTATCGAAATACAGGGGCTGACGAAACAATACGGCTCGTCCGTTAGCGCGCTGAGTAAGGTGTCTCTGTCGATCTCGCGCGGCGAATGGGTGGCCGTGATGGGGCCGTCGGGTTCCGGCAAGAGCACCTTGCTCAATATTCTTGGCTGCTTGGACGCACCCACTGAAGGCCGGGTCTCGATCGACGGCCAGGAGATTACGCAGCTTTCGAAGAACGATCTCGCGCGCTTCCGTGCGGAGAAGGTGGGCTTCATATTCCAACAGTTTCACCTGGTGCCTTACCTGACAGCGGTCGAAAACGTGATGCTCGCCCAGTACTTTCACAGCCTGGCGGACGAGCGCGAGGCGGCGGAAGCCCTGCGGCGCGTCGGCTTGGGCGACCGCCTGCGCCACCTGCCCTCGCAACTCTCGGGCGGGGAGCAGCAACGCGTCTGCGTGGCGCGCGCGCTCATCAACCAGCCCAACCTGATCCTGGCGGATGAGCCGACCGGCAATCTGGACGAAGTTAACGAGGCCATTGTGATGAGCCTGCTCACGGATTTACATCGCGAAGGCCACACGATCCTGATGGTGACGCACGACCCGGAGATCGGGCGGATGGCGGAGCGGCGCTTGAACCTCCATCACGGGCGGCTCACGGAAGTGTCGACTGCCGCCGTGCAGGAGAACGCCCTGGCCGATAACCTGTTGCAAGCGGTTTGGCGAAAGCAGGAGGAGATGGGCAGCGTGGCGCTGCCAGCCGATAGCCTGCCGGAATTTATCGCCAATCGCGCCACGTTCCTGCTCATGGCGCACGAGGGCTCGATCATCGTGGATGACGGCCTGATTGGATTCACTCCAGAGGGGCAGCGGCGCGCGGATGAACTGATTCGCCGCCACCGGCTGGCGGAACGGCTGTTCTATGAAACCTTCAGCCTGGACGAAGACCGGCTGCACGAGAATGCCCTGAAGCTCGAGCCTCTCTGGACGCCCGAGGTCACCGAGAAAATCTGCGCCTTCCTCCACCATCCAAAAACTTGCCCGCACGGCGACCCTATCCCGCGCGGCGCTTGCTGCCCTGTAAGCTAGTTTGATAGCCCACTTCACTCAATCACCCCTCTCCCTCGATCGGGGGAGAGGGTGACCCGCGGTGCGGGACGGGTGAGGGGGTCACGGCTCGCCGGTCTACGGCGAAGCCTGATACCTCAGCGCGCTTCGTTGATGATGGCGAGCACTGCCTTCTCGACTTCCGCGGCGGTGGCTTCGATGCCGGAGTCTGGAAAAAACTCCACGAGCGTCGTGGGCAGCATCGTGCTGATATAAGTTTTGCCGTTCTGGGAATAGACCGTGATCGGGCAGGGAAGCATTAACGCGGTGCGAATGTCCTTTTTCAGGACGTCGCTCGCATAGCGGGCGTTGCAAACTTCGATGATCTTGAGCGGGTCTTGCGCGAAGCCCTTCTCGGCGAGCGTCGCCGCCACGTCGTGCGTGTGCAGCACGCGAAATCCCTTTTCCGCCGTTTTCTGCTCGATTGCTTTCACGGCGTCGTCAAATCGCTTTTCAGTCTCGACCTTATATTCAAAGTTTCTCATCGAACCTCCAGCCGCTGTACAGCGCCGAACCGGGCGCACCGTATGCAGAGTCTGTGTGAAAACTGCCGTATTTGAGTTGGTGCGGCGCTCGGAGCCTGCCCCGATGCTGTCGGGGATCGCCGAAGCACTTGAAAAATCAAGGCCGACGGTCACAGACCGCCGCTACAGCCGCTGTTTCCAGAATAGAAAAACCAGCTCGTTTCCGCAAACGGCGCCGCGGCTCACAAACTATGGGCGCACAATCCGCCGGGCATCCGGCCCGGTGGTCGCGCGGCCTGCCAGCCGGGACCGCGCAACGGCGGGCGCGCCGTAGGCAGCGATGGCGATTTCAACAAGCGCCCTGCCGGCGATGCGGTCAATGGAATCATCTCCAGCCGGGACGCTGACGTGGTTCGCGTAGATCGCGAAAGCCAGGTGGCGGCCGTCCGCCGTGGTCAGGTAACCTGCCAGCCCCTTGCCAGTAACCATGTTGTTGCGATTGAGTTTGTCATAGTAAAAAAACGTTCCGGTCTTGGCAAAAATATGCCCAGCAGCGGGCGAGCGCCGTTCCGCGTGAGCGAGCGTGCCGTCGCGGCCGAGAACGGGCAGGCCGGCAAAGAACTGCGGGAAGACCTTTTGACGGTGCATGAAAGCCAGGTAGTGAACCACAAAGTCTGGCGTAAAGAAGGCAGCTTCGGAAGCGCCCTCGCCGTCAGATTGCGACGCCCCGCTCAGGCCCAGCCCCGCCTTTTCCAGGAAGCGGCGCTCGAGATTAAAGCCGGCCTGGTCGATGTTCTGGGCCGCATGCCCCACTATTGCGCCCAGAATATAGGGCATAACGTCCGCGTGAAGGTTCTGGCTGACCTTGAGCGTGATTTTCACGTCTTCGGCGAGTGGCGGCGAGACGTGCTCCGCCAGGAGATTCTGCGGCGTATAACTCGCGCTAAGCGCCTTGAAATCCGGTGTTGGGGCCTGATTGGGCGCAATGGCGACGCCCGCCTGCCGCAGCGCCTCAGCGAAAACCACTTCGGCAAAACGGCTGGGCTGCGGCACGGGGTATGGGAAAAAAGCTGCGGGTTTTCCGAGCGGCATGTTGCCGGTCACAACCACGGTGTGCGTGCCATCGGGGTTCGTCTGGTCGCTGCTCCATTGAATCTTGGGCTTTGAATCCGCCGGGCCGGTAGTAGCCCGATTAACGAAGCGGACGTAGGCCGAGGCCGGCGAAACCTGCAAGGCGGCCGGAGCGCCGGGCACGGGCCCTGGGCTGGCCGTGACATCCACGATGTTGTCGTTGACGATGACCGGCGAGATCACGGTGTTTGTGGCTTGTTCCACTTCTCCCTCGGGAAACATGCTTACATCCACCAGCACGAGCCCGGCGATTTGTTTCACGCCGTGCGCAGCCACTTGCCGCGCCAGTTGCTTGATTACAATCAAAGGATCGCCCGGCGCCGCGGAGCCGCCGTAACAGTGGTCGTCGTTTTCAAAAGCCAGAGTCCCATCCGGCTGGATGCGCTGGGAAAGATTAGAATCGCCGCTTGCCACCAGCACGAGATCACCGTGCAAGACGCCGCCCGGGCCGATGGGGCCGGTGCGATAAACCCGTGTGTGGAAGCGGTAGCCGGGGCCGAGCAGTTCGAGCGCGGCGCCTTCGGTCAGGAGTTTGGTGGTCGAGGCAGGCGTGAAGAGGTCTTGGGCATGAAGCTCGTAAACCGGGCGGTTCGTATCCAGCGAGTAGAATTCAACGCCGAAGCTCGCATGGCGGAATTCCGGGCGGCGGATGATTCGCTGAATTTGTTGAGCAAGAGGAACCTTGTGGGCGAGCGCGGCGCCGCGGTCCGCACCAGGAAGGGATGCCGCAATGACGAGCATCGTAACGAGGAGCGATGCTACCAAGCGGGCGAGACATGAATCAGGATGGTAGCGCAACGTTCGCATTTTAACACTGCGGCTTGTTGATTTTTCCATACTTAAACAACAAGAAGCCGCAGGGTCGCACATCGGACCCTGCGCTACGAGTATATGGAGGCATAGTATACAACGCCGCCGCGCCTGCCTTGGAAAACGGCTAGGCTGTGGCTCCGTTCTGTTGCTAATTCCGCCTGGAATCGCCTCGGGGGCGAAACAGAAGCCCGGCCAATTCGATGACGCCGTATACAAAAAGGCAGAACCACAGGTCCACGAACGTTCCCCAATCGATCAGCCTATGGTGGCGCGCGCGCGCGGGAAGCCAAGGCAGGAGAGCAAGATAAAGAGCGTTGCCGAAGAGGACGGCGGATAAGTATTTAATCCAGCGGCGCGTTTTTGGACTCATGAGTGAATCGAAAATCCCGCATTGTTGCAGTCTACGGTAGATACCGTGATCGAGATGCGCTCGTTCGGGAACGAGTGTTCCGGCCGCGGCCTGGATACTCACTCAGCGAGATGGCGTGGAACAATTGCGGCTATACTAGGGGAGCAACGCACTCATGGCGCTCACCACACTGCCGCTTGATGCGGAAGTCAAATACGTGAAGGGCGTCGGGCCCGCGCGGGCTCAGACGCTGGCTTCCCGCTCAATCCGCACGCTCGAAGACCTGCTTTACTATACCCCATTCCGTTACGAAGACCGTACGCGGCTGGCGCGGGTGAGTGATCTGCTGCCGGGACAGGCGATGACGGTGCTGGTCAAGGTGATTGCCTGCGGGGCGATACGGACGCGCTCTGGTCTCTACATTTACGATCTTGGGGCTGTCGATGTCAGCGCTCCCGCTCCGGGCGGGATGATTCGTTGCCGGTGGTTTAATGCGATCTATCTTGAGAGGAACAAGGTTTTTCAGCCCGGCCAGCGCGTGCTGTTCTACGGCAAAGTGGAACGCGACCAGTACGGCAACGGAAACCTGGTTATGGTTCAGCCCAAGTTTGAGATTCTTTCTTCGGACACGGCTCAAGACGCCGCCGAGCCGCTTGAGGTCGGCCGCGTCACACCCATTTATGAAGCGATCGGCAACCTGAGTCCTGCCGTCCTGCGCCGGCTGATGTGGAACGCCCTGGCGGCGTCTGACGGCAACGTTCATGAAAATCTTCCCGCCTCGATCCTGAAAAAAAACAAGCTGCAGGACCGGGCCACCGCTCTGCGGCGAACCCACTTTCCCGAACGCGGCCAGCCGCTTGAAAACCTGGTGCGTTTCCGCACGCCCGCCCAGGAGCGCCTGATTTTTGAGGAATTCTTCAGTGTGGCCGTAGCCTTGGCCTTGAAGCGGCGGCGCCTGAAGTGGCTGCCCGGAGTGCAGCTCCGGATCACGGAGAGCGTCCGCCAGGCGGTTAAGCGCATTTTGCCCTTTCATCCCACGAAGGCTCAAAAGCGCGTCCTCAAGGAAATTGTGGATGATATGACTTCGCCTCATCCCATGAGCCGCCTTCTGCAAGGCGACGTTGGCTCCGGGAAGACCATCGTGGCGCTCGAAGCCGCTGTCGTCGCCATCGAAAATGGCTACCAAGTGGCCCTTATGGCCCCTACCGAAATCCTTGCAACACAGCACTACCTTCAGTGCAAGCAGCTTCTTGGACCGCTCGGCTACTGCGTTGAACTGCTGGCCGGCGGCCGCAAGGCTCGCGAAAAGGAGGCGGTGAAAAAGGGACTGGCGGACGGAACGGTGAATTTGGCAGTGGGTACGCACGCCCTGATCGAGCCGAATGTTGAGTTCGCCCGGCTAGCTCTGGTGATCGTGGATGAGCAGCACCGTTTTGGCGTGATGCAGCGCTACGAACTCCTGTGCAAGGGGCAGGCTCCTCACCTGCTCGTGATGACGGCCACGCCCATTCCGCGTACTCACGCTCTGACGCTTTACGGTGACCTCGACTTCTCCGTGATTGATGAATTGCCTCCCAATCGCTCGCCCATTGTCACGCGCTTGTTTGCGGAGCGTGACCGTTCGCAGGCGTTTGAGGTCATACGGGCCAAGATCAGGGACGGGGAACAGGCTTACGTCGTCTATCCGCTGGTCGAAGAGTCCGAGAAGCTGGATCTCCGACCGGCGGTCCGCATGTTCGAGCAACTCTCCCGCCATGTGTTTCCCGAATTCCGTGTGGGACTGCTGCACGGGCGCTTGCCCCGGGAGGAAAAGGAAAGCGCCATGCTGCGTTTCAAAGCGGGGGAGATTCAAGCGCTGGTGTCGACGACCGTGATCGAGGTAGGCGTGGACGTGCCGAATGCGACCGTGATGCTCGTCGAACACGCCGAGCGTTTTGGTCTTGCGCAGTTGCATCAGTTGCGAGGGCGCATTGGCCGGGGCTCGGCCAAATCCTTCTGCCTGCTGATTGCGGGAGAGCCTCGGAGTGAAGTGGCGGATGAGCGCCTACGAATTTTAGCTGAAACCCAGGACGGCTTCCGGATTGCCGAAATGGATTTGAAGCTTCGCGGACCCGGCGAATTCCTCGGCACACGGCAGTGGGGCATTCCCGCGTTTCGCATCGCCAACCTCATGCGCGATCAAGATATTTTGGAATGGGCGAAACGGGAAGCCGCCGGATTTGTGGAGAATCCGGCGGCGCCCGAAGAGCTGGCTGAGTTCACTCGCGCCTTACGGGCGGATTGGAAGGAACGTTACAGCCTCGCGCAAGTGGGCTAGCGAGTCTGTGTGACAACTGCCGTTTTTGAGTTGTAGCGGCGATCTATGATCGCCGAAGCACTTGAAAAATAAAGACCGGCGGTCACAGACCGCCGCTAC
>NFUN01000118.1 GCA_002197525.1 Acidobacteria subdivision 13 bacterium RH2 MAG17b
GCTCAGCGGGGTAGCGCAGAGTTTCGCATTTGAGAAACTCTGCGGCCTTTCTCCGGGATGATGGAATCGATCAAGGTAAGCTCGACCCGGCTGATTAACCGGGAGCGGGGAGAATCGGGGCGGCTCTGGCAAGGGCGTTTTTTCGACCGCGCCTTGCGGACGGTTAAGAAATACAACGAAAGCGTGGAATACATTCATTTGAATCCGGTGCGGGCAGGACTGGTTGGCCAAGCGGATGAATGGAAGTGGTCAAGCGTGCATGACACTACAGGAAGCGTGGCTGCGCCCGAGATAATCAGCGGCATTTTGCCTGTAGATCGCGTATTGTTACCCGCCGATGAAAGAACACGAATTTGAAGCAACAGCCGCAGAGTTTCTCAAGAGCGAAACTCTGCGCTACCCTGCCACCCTGCTCTTAAGCGCAAGCCTCGATAGCCGCGGGTGGCGCATACATCCCGCTTGTTGGGATGTGTGCGATCCAATCGGGTTGACAGCGAATGTTGGATTGTGGAACAGTCAATGGCCACTGGTTCTTATACCTTGATTGAGGAGAGAAGTCCGTCTATGAAAAGATGCCTGAGCGTCCTAACCATAATCTTCGCGATACTACTAAGCGCTGCTATCCAACTCGAAGGACAAGGTGTTGGGAAAATCGTGAGGCTGGATCCGGCAGTCAATGCCATTCTTCCTCCTAATGCCCACATTGAAAAGCTGGCGGATGACTTTGGCTTCCTGGAAGGCCCCGTTTGGGTCCACCACGGAAACGAAGGCTACTTGCTGTTCAGCGACATTCCCGCCAACGTGATCGACAAGTGGTCGCCGGACGGCAAAGTCTCCGTGTTCTTGGAGAAGAGCGGTTTTACAGGCGTGAACCCGGCAGGCGTGGGCTACCGGATCAACAACGGGCGCGCCATGGTCACTCTGCTCGGCTCGAACGCAATCACACTCGACCGGCAGGGCCGCATTGTCTTCTGTCAGCACGGAAACCGGGACGTCGTGCGACTGGAAAAGAACGGCCAGAGGACCGTGCTTGCAAGCCGGTACGAGGGCAAGAGACTCAACAGCCCCAATGACTTAGTATACAAGTCGGACGGAGCGCTTTACTTCACGGACCCGCCGTATGGCCTTGCCAAGCTGGACCAGGATCCCAAGAAGGAGTTGCCCTTTAACGGAGTGTACCGGCTGGCCAATGGAAAATTGCAACTGATTTACAAGAACTTTAAGGCCCCGAACGGCATCGCTTTCTCGCCCGGTGAAAAGTACCTCTACGTTGATGACTCTGCATCGAGGACCTACTGGCGCTTCGATGTGCAACCGGACGGAACAATCGCCAACGGCAAGCTGTTCTTCGATATGAGTAAGAGCAAGGAAGCCGGAGTGCCCGACGGCATGAAGGTCGATCAAAAGGGAAACATCTATGGCGTGGGCCCCGGCGGAATCTGGATTCTCTCGCCGCAGGGAAAGCACCTGGGGACTATCAAGCCTCCGGAGGATCCTGCCAACTTAGCCTGGGGAGACAGCGACGGTAAGACTTTGTATATAACCGCGCGCACCGGTCTGTACTGTATTAGACTGAACGTCCCGGGCATCCGGCCGTAACTCTCCGAAAGGGCATCAACAGTGGAGATCCGCTTATGAGACGCATTCAGATCGTGATGCTGGTAGCAGTGATGGCCGTGCCGTCATGGGTTTTGGGACAAACGCCCGGCAAAAAGGGCGGCGACGTTATAGAGCAACTGAAGCAGCTTGACCGCGCGTGGTTGAACGCCGAAAAGAACGACGACGTGGCCTATTGCGAAAAGTTTTTTGCGGCTAGTTATGTACTCGTGCTGGCCTCGGGAAAAATGTACACGAAGGACGAGTGGCTTGCCGTCTTGCGGTCCCCCAATCGCTCCCATTATGATGTGCTCAGCAACGACGACATCCAGGTGCACCTTTTCGGGAACGTAGCAATTCTTACTGACCACGTGACCATCAAAGGCCGCGATAGCAAAGGTCAGAGCTTGGGGGGGCAATACCGGGCCTTCCGGGTTGTGATCAAGCAGAATGGAAAGTGGCGGGCTACGGGCGTAGTGATGAACCAGCTCCAGTCAGAGTAGTTTGACCTTCAGCAGAGGAGTCTCACGATGGGAGTTATCCAGATGTGGATTTCGAAACGGAACGCCGTTATCTTGGCGGCAATCGTAGCATTTTCGCCGGCCGCTTTGGGCCAGCCTACACGCACAAGTCACAAGCCTGCGATGAGCAAGGCGGAGGCGGCGAACGTCGCAGAGACAGTCTCCATCCTCGACCACGTCTGGCTGGACGCCGCGCACAACCGCGACACGGGTACGATGGCCTGGCTGTTTTCAGATGGCTTCGTCGAGGTCCACCCTGGGGGCCAAATCGTAAACAAGGCTCAGCAAATTGCGCAGATCAAGAATCCCGATCGTGAGAATCTTAAACTCTATCCGAGCAATATTCAGGTTCGGTACGTCGCACCGGACGTGGCCGTGATGACTGACATCACACACATCGAAGGAGAAAGCGGCGGAATCAAATACAACGGTCAATACCGAGTTATTCGAGTCTTTGTAAAGCAGCAGGGGCGATGGCGGGCCGCAGGCGCAGGGATTGCCCACATCACATCCCCGTGAGAATTCCCGAAAACAGCTTGGAAAATCCATCGCTTAACTACTCTCGAGGAGGATACATTGAAAAAAGCGACTTTCGTCTTGGCAACCACCATCATCGCGTTCTGCGCCACCCTGGTTGTTTGGAATTCAGCTATCCTAGCCGCACCCGCCGCGAACCCCGCGGCGCTGACGGCGACCAAGTTCCAAGTCGATCCCTACTGGCCGAAGCCGCTGCCTGACCATTGGGTGACTGGAGAAGTAGGCGGCACGTGCGTCGATGCGCAAGACAACGTTTTTATCGTGACCCGCGGCAACCTGACGCCGGACGAGCAGAGAATCGCGACCGTCGCGCCCCCGATCATTGAATTCAATCCGGAGGGTAAGGTGATCAACTCCTGGGGAGATCGGAAGGTGACTCCCAACGGCATGCACAGTTGCTTCGTAGATTACCAGGGCAACGTCTGGGTTGCCGGTAACCACGACGGAATCGTCCAGAAATATTCGCATGACGGAAGCAAGTTGCTTTTGCAGATTGGGACCAAGGGAAAGTTCGATACTTCCGACGGCACGGAAAACGGGGCGGCGATGAACTCCAGCCATACGCTGCTGAACCGGCCATCCAGCGTGTTCGTGGACCCAAGCAACGGGGACGTGTACATTTCCGATGGTTATGGCAACCGGCGGGTCGTAGTTTTCGATAAGGACGGCCACTACCTCCGCCAATGGGGCCGGCAGGGTACGGTTGCCGAGGCCGATGCTGGGGTAGGCGGAGTTTTTTTGGCGATTGTGCACTGCGTGGTGATCGGCAATGACGGGCTGGTTTACGTCTGCGACCGCATGAGCGACCGCATTCAGGTTTTCGACAAGATGGGCAACTTCAAAAGGAACATCTGGGTCCAGAAGGGCTCCGCCAAACGCACCGTAATCGGGTCTGCGTGGTGGCTGGCATTCTCGCGCGACCCTGGGCAGACCTTGATGTACGTCGTTGACGGCGGCGACGAAGTTCTTTGGACACTCGATCATGCGACCGGGAAAGTATTGTCAGGTTTCGGCCGTCCCGGTCACCAGGTTGGAGAGTTCAGTTTTGAGCACACCGTTGCGGTCGATTCCAAGGGCAACCTCTTCATCGGGGAGACGATCAACGGCCGCAGGGTGCAGAAATTCAAGCCAGTGGTCAAGTGACCTGGGCTGGCGGTCACAAGTTAGGGGAGGGCTGGTTTATGAAACGCAATTGGATGGTGGCGCTCGCCGCCGCGGTGTCGCTCTCATTTCTGGCCGCTGGCCGGCCCGCGCGCTCCGCCGCCAAGAAAGCCGGGGATTCGCAAGAAGAGGTTGCCAGGCTCGTATCCGTACTCGATCACGTGTGGCTGAATGCAGCGCGAAACCGGGACACCGACACCATGGCATGGCTGTTTGCCGATGATTTCGTGGAAATGCACGGCGGCGGCGGCGTAGTAAGCAAGGCCAAGCAGATTGCGCAAGTTAGATCCTCAAAAACCGACTTCACGGAAATCTACCCGGATGACATACAGGTGCGGTACGTTTCTCCCGATACCGCTATTCTTACTGACACGACAACGATCAAGGGAGATCGAGACGGAGAGAACATTAGCGGGCAGTATCATGTGCTGCGGGTATTCATCAAACAGGATGGCCGCTGGCGAGCGGCTGCGGCAGGCTTAAGCAAAATCGGAGCCGTTCCCGCACCTGCTGCTGGGCAGCCGGGAAATCCGGTGGGAGTGGAAAGCAAAGGAGTTGAAGGCAGCGTTGCAGAACAGGTGGCGGAGCTTGATCGCGAGTGGCTTCACGCCGCGCTAACCGGCAATACCGCTTACATGGCGGCGTTGTTTTCAGATGATTTTGTGGAGGTCCATCCCGGCGGCGAAATCGTAACCAAGCAACAGCAGATCGATCAGATCAAATCCTCCACTCATAAGCTGACAGAACTTCGCCCCGTTGATATCCACGTGCACTATCTCTCCTCAGACTTGGCCATCTTGACCGATACCACGGTGAAAAAGGGGTCCAGCCAGGGAAGCAATCAGACCGGGAAGTACCGCGTTCTGAGGGTCTTTGTTAAGCAGAACGGCAAGTGGCGAGCTGCCGGCGCAGCTCAGACTCCTCTCCTTTCAGAATAGCAATCGTCGCAACGGGGAACGGCGGATGCTCATGCCGCGGAGCGCCTGCGTCATGAATGTGAACCACCGAAGGGCTCACCCGCTCGGCCGCGTGAATCACGGCGCGGGAATAGGCGTCGAGCAGCGAATTGTCATTGAGCACAGGTGAGGTGTGCGCGCCGTGCAAACCTGCAAGACGTGGAGTTAAAAAAGCAGCTTCGCGCTACCTCCGCCGCCCAGACTGCACGCCATCCCATCACCCCCGCCCGACAAACGGCATCTTCGTTGCCATGACGGTCATGAACTGCACATTGGCGTCCAGGGGCAGGCTCGCCATATAAACGACCGCATCGGCTACATGCCGCAAGTCCATTCTTGGCTCGACCATGGTTGTGCCGTTTGCTTGCAGAACGCCTGCCGCCATACGCTCGCTCATTTCCGTGACTGCGTTGCCGATATCGATCTGTCCGCAGGCGATGTCGTACTTGCGGCCGTCGAGCGAAATGCACTTGGTCAGCCCCGTGATGGCGTGTTTTGTGGCGGTGTAGGGCGCCGAGTTGGGCCGGGGCGCGTGAGCCGAAAGCGAGCCATTGTTGATGATGCGCCCGCCATGCGGATGCTGAGTTTTCATCAGCCGGACCGCCTCTTGGGCGCACAGGAATGCGCCCGTCAGGTTCACGTCTACGACGGATTTCCACTGCTCGTAGGTGAGGTCTTCGATATGGATACCAGGCGCGTTTGTGCCGGCATTATTGAAGAGCACGTCGAGGCGGCCGAAAACCTCTTTGATCCTGGCGAACAGCGCCCGGACGGAATCAGGCTTGCTGACGTCGGTGGGCACGGGAAGCATCTTGCCGCCGGAAGGCTTCGCTGATGCGGCGGTCTGCTCAAGCTCCGCCGAGCGGCGCCCGGCCAACGCCACGGAATATCCGGCAGATTGCAAGCCGAGGCTCACCACGCGGCCTATGCCGCTGCCAGCGCCGGTGACGAGCGCGATTTTGTTGTTCGTTGCCATATTCGTTTTGTCCTCCCGTTCGAATCCAATCCGGTCCAAAAGCAACCATTATGCCACGCTCCTCAGTAACTCAATGCTTCGGAGGTGGAGATGGAGGCGGAGGAAGCGATTCAATCCGCCGCTTGATGGACTCAAACTGCGGAGTGTCGGTGACCCAATGCCGGGCGGGGCCGAGCAGAGGGATTTCTTGATCCACGGCGCGGATGCGATTTCCGGGGTTTGGATGGTCTGAGAAGAACTGGATCGTCTGCTGCGGATAACGCTGCTGGATAATCTGGAAGAATTGCGCCATGGCGTAAGGGTTGTAGCCGGCGTGGTAAAGGATATACACGCCGACTTGATCCGCCTGTGATTCCATGCCGCGCGAATTGTGCAGAAAAATGGAATTTATACCGAAGCCCAAGCCGGCCTGAGCGAGACCGGCCGCCGTCGAACCGCTCGCGCCGAGGATGGCGCCGAGAATATTGAGCGGCGTGCGGACCAGAGCCATTTCGGAAGCCTGGTGCGTGCCGTGGCGCATCACGACGTGGCCGATTTCGTGAGCCATCACGCCGGCAAGTTGGGCCTCGTTCTGAGCAGCCTGAATCGTGCCGCGATTGACGAAAATGTAGCCTCCAGGAAGCGCGAAGGCGTTAATGTCCTTGGTGTTGACCACGTTAAAATCCCAAACGTAAACCGGTTGGTTGTTGGGCGCAAACGAGGCGAGCTTGCGGCCGAGCTGATTGATGTAGCGCAACACGGCGGCGTCGCGCAGCATCGGCATCTGCTTTTCCACTTGTGCGGCATTCTGGCGGCCTGCCGCCACGTCCTGTTGAGGAGTGTATAGATTGAAGCCAGGCTTGAAGTTCAGTTGCTCGATGGCATAGGCTACGACCGGCAGCAGCGCACCCAGGGCGAGCGCAAGCGCCGCGGCGCGAAGCTTTCTGAGATGTACGGAACTAGTCTGACGGGATACTGTCCACTGCATCGGAGCAACGCCACGCTTGAACCGCGCCGGGTTGGCCTCGCCGACCGCGGCGCTCATGGCATAGCCAGTATACGAGGCGCGATTCACCGTGGCAACGCACGAGCCACGCAGCTTGACGCTTGCCAGGCTTTGCGCTACTTTCAGGGAAGATTATCGCAAATCGTTGTGGTCAGTTAATTATTGGCGCTCCGGTGGAAGATCAGGATATTCGTTCCCGGTGGCCGGGCGCGTCCCGAAGGAGGCGTGTTCATATGTTCAAAAAAACGTTGATGGTGGCAATGACGGCGGTGTTAGTGTTCATGATGGGCTGCGGGTCAAGCAAGCAGCAGACGGCTAGCCAGGAAGCCGCTCAGGCAGGCCAGCAGGCAACGGCGCCCTCGGGAGGGCAAGCGGGAGGAAGCTCTGCGGCCCCGAGCCCGCCGCCGGTGAAGACTTACACAATTCCGGCAGGCACAGCGGTGGAGATCCGGCTGAATGATTCGATCAGCTCCGGGACGGCCACGGCGGGCACTCCGTTCCAGGGGACGCTTGCCGCTCCGCTTGTGTGGAAGGGATCGCGGGTGGTAGCTCCAACGGGCAGCACAGTAGCGGGGCAGGTGGCGAGCGCGGACAAAGGGGGACGCTTACATCACCCAGCCGAGCTTTCCCTGGTGCTCACCTCCCTTAAGCCCACTGGTGGCAGCAAAGTAGCGATTTCAACGCACACGTGGGGTGTGAAGGCGAATAACTACAAGAAGCGGGACGCTGAGATGATCGGCGGAGGAGCCGGTGTAGGCGCTTTGATAGGCGCGCTCGCAGGCAAGGGCAAAGGCGCTCTCATCGGCGCCGCCGTAGGCGCGGGAGCGGGCACAGCCGGTGCCGCGTTCACCGGCAAAAAGCAGATCGTGCTGGGGCCTGAGACCCGGGTGCGATTCGTGCTGAGCCAGCCAGTGACCATCACCCAGCGGGCGCAGTAAGGCAGGACGCCCACGTGAAGGGGAGTTCAAGCCTTGGGAACGGGCGGATGGTCTTTGAGGTTTTGGCTCTTCCTGAGCTCATCGAAGTCGTTGCGCAGCCGCGACTGCCGCCGCGCCATGCTCCACGCATAGAGCATGAAGACGATCCATACCAGCGTATAGGCTACAAATAGAAATTTGTCATTCGGATCGGTCATAAGCTATCCCATCGTGCCACGCGCCGGAGCCATGCATCCTAAAAATTGTGGTGACATCGATAATTGTAGCGGCGGCCTCTGGCCGCCTTTTTTTCGGTGCTCAGAGAGCGCCGCACCAGCAAATGCTGTCACTATAATTTGTTATCCTTAATAGACGCAGCGAATCGCCCGGCTAATCGGCAGCCAACTCCCGGCGAAGCACGCCCAATTCCCTCCGCGCCCGGATTAGAGACAGACGCTGGCGCATAAGGAAGAAAAACAGGCACAAGAAAGCCCCCCAACTCACAAACAGAGTGAGTTGCATGGGCGGCGCAAGCCCCGAATTAGGCCCGCCCATGATGACGGGCTGCGGGTGCTGCGTTCTCCACCAGCGTATCGCCATGTAATCCACGGGAACATCCACAAAACCGATAATGCCGACCACCGCGCTCAACAACGCCGCCCGGCCTGGGTTGATGAAAAAACTCCGCACCAGCAGATAGCCCACGAAGAGCAGCCACAGAATAAAGGTAAGCGTAAGCCGGGGATCCCACGTCCACCAGATGCCCCAAATAGGCTTCGCCCAGAGCGGGCCTGTGATCAGCAAGCAGGAGCAGAAAATAAAACCGACCTCGCCCGCCGCGTGGGCCAGGTCATCGGCCGCCTGGGAGCGCCGGGCCAGATACCCTACACTACCTAGGAAAACGATGAAATAGGCTACGAAAGCCGTCCAGCCGGAGGGAACGTGAACGTACATGATGCGGTAAACGTTGCCCTGGTTGGCATCGGTTGGCGCGTAGATGAAAATCAAATAAAGCGCCAGCACGATCCAGGCCGCGGCCAGCATGGCGTGCACCGTCATGGAAGATTTCTGCATTTATAACAGGCCCTCATGCGAAGGCGTCAACACGCCGGTTCCGCTCGCTATTCCTCAAGCACGAACTCAAACAGCATGAACGACAAGACCGTGAAAATAACGGTGAAGGCGGCCAGCAGCTTCACCCAGCTCAAGTACTGCGCCGGCGCATCGCCCTTCAGCACGCTCGTCGTCGCCTCGATGGCTCCGATGAAAATGGGGACAGCCACGGGAAATTGTAAAACCGGCAGCATTACCTCTCGCATCCTGGTGTTTGCTGCCACCGCGCCGAACGTTACGCCTACCGCGACGTAGCCCAGAGTGCCAAACAGAACAATTACTGCGAACCACTTGAACACCGGGAGGAAAGAGAAGTTGTACCACAGCGCCG
Source organism: Acidobacteria subdivision 13 bacterium RH2 MAG17b (assembly GCA_002197525.1). Lineage (GTDB taxonomy): Bacteria > Acidobacteriota > Terriglobia > UBA7540 > UBA7540 > RH2-MAG17b. The sequence continues at coordinate 9,094 of NFUN01000118.1, forward strand.
CCGCAAAAACGATCACTACCTCGGCAACCGCGAGGAAGATGAAATTAGCAGCCAATTTCGCCAGGTAAATCAGCCCCGGCTCGACCGGAGCCAGGCGCAATCCCTCCAGGCACGAATTTTCCCGCTCCGCGGCGAAGGAGTGGTTGAAACCCAGGATACCGGCAAAGACGAAAGCAATCCACAAGACGCCGGGAAGCAGGCGCAAGGACTCTTCACCCGACGGCTCGAATGCAAAGTCGCAAAGGAACACGACGAGAAGGCCGAAAACACAGACCGAGGCCAGCGTTTCCCGCTGCCGCCATTCGACGCGCAGGTCCTTCAGAAGTAAGGTCCAAATAATCTTAAGGCTACGCATGAACCATTCCAAGGGCGCAACGGGGCCTCGTGGCGAAACGCGCACTCATACCAATTTTACGTCATACGTAGAGTTTTAATCCGGGAGGTGGCGCACATATCACGCCTTTGCGATGTGTGCGGTTCTCAAGCGCGCAACCATGACAGAATCGCCATGGTTGCGCCACCCAGATTTTATCTATGTGTGACATCAAATCGTTATCAGTTCCCGTCTCACCCGCCAGAAAGTTTCATCTGCGGTTCCGCCAGCCGCAACTCCACCGGCGCTCCGGCGATGGAGCCGTCGTAGCAGACACGGCCTTTTTCAAGGACCACCAGACGCTGGGCGATCGAAGCTCCCTGAGCGAAGTTGTGCGTGGAAAACGCCACCGCTTTGCCCTCGCCGGGCAATCGCCGCAGGAGCAATTCCAAGCTAGCGATGGACTTGGCGTCAAGACCGGTGAAAGGCTCATCAAACAGAAGGAAATCCGGATCGTGAAGCATCGCCCGCGCCAGAGTGACGCGCTGCTGCAATCCTCGTGACAGGCTCCGGACCGTTTGCCGGGAGCAGCCGCTGAGTCCAAAGGTCTCAAGCGATGCATCAATTTTTTGGGCGAGGCCGGACAGGCCAAAGAGCCTGCCTGCAAGCGCCAGGTTTTCCTGCACGGTGAGATCGCCGTATAGGAAAGTTGCGTGAGAGACAAAACCGATTCGCGATTTCAGGGCCGCTGTCCGGCGATGCACTTTACACCCATCGAGCAGAATTTCCCCTTCGCCCGGCTCTGCCAGCGAAGCCAGCACGCGGAGCAGAGTTGTTTTTCCAGCCCCATTTGCGCCGTAAAGCAAAACGCTCTCGCCGCTCGATATCCTGAAGTTCACGCCCTTCAGCGCCGCGAAGTCGCCGAAATATTTGCTGAGGCCGCGGACTTCAAGCTGGGACTCAACTCGGGTTGTGTCGGGTGGCATAGGACTCAAGGAACACCGGAGGGCTGGACTTCAGCAGCACAATGAGCTTCGCCTTCAAATCCAGGCGCTCGCCCCAGTACCTCTTTTCGGGAATCTTGCCTGCCTCAAAAAGTTCGTCGAGGTTGGCGATGGAATTAATCAACTTCTCGATCTTCCCCTCAAGCTGCTTTTGAGCAGGATGGCCGGAACGGGCGGCGTCTCGCGTGGCCCACTCCTTCGAGATTCGCACTCCCATCGCCCATAGGAGCACCAAGAGAAAGCAACCGAGCAGCGGCAGCCCAAGCCGTGTCATAGGGTTGGGAATTTCCTTTACCGTTTGCTCGTCGCTGCTGTCTGGCGCTGTGTCAGGAACGGCTGCTCCGGAAAAACCGGCTTCAATCGCGGAACCCGCCCCCAGGTTCTGCGCCAGTAACTTCTCGCCGCCACTGTCCGCATCGGCGCCAGCAGGCTTGAATAGTGCGGATTGCACCTTCAGTGTAGAGGGCACCACGTCCAGCTCGAGCTGGACGATGGGGTAAGGCACGCTATCAGAGAGCCTGAAAGCTTGGGAAGAGTAGTCCGCCTGATAGGACACGATAACCACGGTCAGGCCCGGCTTCAATGGATACTGAATGAAATATTGCCCGGATGTATTGCCCGGACGCACGTCTTGCGGCAAGGGCATGTTCAGCTCGCCTACCACCTCGACCGAAGGTTGGCTTGCGCCGCTGCCAAGATTGAAGGAAAACGTACCGGCCGGGTTCGCATAAGCGACGGCGGGAGAGGCCGTGTTCCTGAGCCCATATAACTCTTCTACCTGCGCCTTGTTGCCCTTGGCGCGCACCAAAAGGCGCGCCGAAGAAATACTGAGACGAGGCGCGACCGCCGTTGAGTCATAGATTTTCAGATTCACGGTCGCGGCCGCGTTGGGCCGTATGGGCTGATGATAACTGACGCCTTCGTACAAAGCCTGTACCAAGTAAAAGGCGCCCGGCTGGATCGACAAACCCGCAAAGGCGAAATGGCCGTTTGCATCCGTGCGGGTGGAAGCGACCTGGCGCATACCTTCCTTGCCAGGATTCAACAACTGCACAGTCTGGCCCGCTGCGGGCCGGTTCGTGGTCCCATTTACTACACGCCCTTCGATGCTGCCGGCCGCCAGCGTACGCAGCGGGACCATCACAACACCCAGGAAAAGAAGACCTCCAAGGACGCGACCCACGTTCAACCACCAAACCTTCACGATGAATCCTTAATCAGTTCTACGGGGTTAGCCAGAGCCAGCAACCCTGGCAAGCTTCGGTATTGCAGCCGGTGACTTCTTAGGGTTTCGAGATAGGCGAGCCGCAGTTGCCGCAAAACCTGACTGGAACTGGATTATTGAACCCGCACTTCTTGCAGACGTAACTTTCCGCCAGCCTGCTCTTCAACCTCGCACGCCGCGCCGCCACTGAGCTCTCAATAAAGCGGTCTTCGGCGCTTCCCCGCTCGAGTTCCTGCGATGCGGCCATCAGGTGCGCAGCTTCGGTTTTGTAACTGTCGCGAAGCGAGGTGTAGTCTTTTTGCGCGATCTTGCGCGCCTGATACTCAAACTCCAAATCTTCCATGTTTTCGTACACAACCATCCGGCGCCGCTTCAGATCGGCCGCAGGAGTCATATCGACGGGCAAAACCGACTTGTCTTCATCCCGCGAGGAAAGCAGGGGATAAACAACAAAAACCGAAAGCGCCACGGCGATAGCGAAAATTAAGCCTATAAGCATAAGAATCAATTTACCGGCCTGGCAATCCGGTGGCTCGTTGAACCCTAATCGGAATGCCGTCCACTAAATCACTCAGCGCCGCGATGACCCAAGCCTGGTCATTTCCTCCTCGACCGCTGCCATAAGCTTGGCGTCAACAGGTAGGTCCGAAGCTGATGCAGAAGACGCTGGAGGCTTGCGCCTCCACCTGCTCACAATCATCACCACGATGCCTAATCCCAACACCAACCCGAACCCTGGCAGAACCCAGGCTGTCAGGTCAAATCCTCTCGCCGGCGGGGCCGCCAGCACTCGCACGCCATAGCGGTTCGTGAGGTCCTGTAGGATGGCGGCTTCGGTTTTGCCCTGGCGGATATCGGCCAGTATTAAAGCCTCCATTTCCGCCCGGCTTTGGCATTCCGAAGGAAGATGGGGGCAGTGGTTGAGCGTGGTTGCACAGCCACACAAGCAAAAGACCTTGCTCCCTATCTGTTCGAGCGTGATTTTGGCCTGGCTGGCAGCGAATCCCCGGGCCGCCGCCATCAACATTCCTGCACCCAGCGCCACAAGAGCGGCCCTATGAATTTGCCGGCTGAACACGGCGGTAACCTCGTTCGGAATTTTCCAGGCTAAAGAGTCTGTGGGACAACCGCAGCTGTAGCGGCGGTTTGTGACCGCCGGTCTTTATTTTTTAATAGCTTCGGCGCTCATAGAGCGCCGCACCAGCTCAAAAACCGCAGTTTTCACACAGACCCTAAAGCACATTCTTCTCTTCAAGAGCCTCCCAGGAGGCTTGCCGGATATGTTCCATTTCGCGCTCGGCGCGGCTGGGAATGAGAGCGATGAGCGTCCCGAGCACCATAATCGCGCCCCCCATCCACACCCATGCGACCAGCGGATTCACAAAAACCTCAATCACCGATTTGCCGGAGGTCTGATCCCGCCCGGCCAGCACCACGTAAAGATCGCCTGCCAGCGACTCGCGGATGGCCACGTGGCTGATCGGCTGCTGGCTGGCTTTGTAGAACCTGCGCTGCGGTGTGAGGGTCGCGAAGGCTTTGCCGTCTTTGATGACGCTGAGCGTGGCAGTCTGATAGGTGTAGTTAGGCGTATCGCCGGAGGTTCGCCGGTCGCAGCGCACCAGATAATCGCCCGTCCGCAGCACATCTCCTTGCTGCATCAAAGCCTTTGCGTGCGTCTTGAAAGCAAGGCCCCCGAGTCCAACAAAAATCAAAACGATCCCGATATGAACGATGTAGCCGCCGTAGCGCCGGGTGTTGCGCGCCGTCAGGTTATATAGCGCTTCGAAGAAGTTCTCGCCCGAGCCCCTTTGCCGCGTCCGGGCTCCCTTGTAAAATTCGCCCAGCACACAAACCGCAACGAACGAGCTCAAAACCAGGCTCATCCAGGAGTAAAGACTGTGCGCGCCCGCCGCGAAAAACGCGATGCCCGCAATGGCGGCTACGATCAGCGGTACAGTGAAGTTGCGTTTGAGGCTTTCGAAAGAAGTTTTCCGCCATGCCAGCAGCGGCCCCGCGCCGGTTAAGAAAAGCAGCATCAGACCCATGGGCACGGCGACGCGATTGAAGAACGGCGGCCCCACCGTTACGGTCCTGTTCTCAACCGCCTTTGAAATAATGGGAAAGATCGTTCCCCAAAGCACCGCAAAAACCAGCGCCAGCAGAATCCAGTTATTGAACAGGAATCCGCTCTCTCGCGAGATCACCGAATCCAGTTTGTTTTCGCTCTTCAAAAAGTCCAGCCGCAAAAACAGCAACGTGAGCGAGACCAGGGCAATCACCGCCAAAAAGCCCGCGAAATAAGATCCGATGTTCGATTGCGCAAAGGCGTGCACGGACTGAATGATGCCGCTGCGGGTAAGGAACGTCCCGAAAATGCTCAGGAAGAATGTGATAATCACCAGCACCACATTCCAAACTTTCAGCATACCGCGCTTTTCCTGCACCATTACGGAATGCAGGAAAGCCGTGCCGGAAAGCCAAGGCAGCAGTGAAGCGTTTTCCACCGGGTCCCAGGCCCAGTAGCCGCCCCAACCCAGCACGTCGTAAGCCCAATGGCCGCCAAGCACGATGCCGAACCCCAAAAACATCCACGGCACCATCGTCCAACGTCGTGTCACGCGAATCCAGTTGTCTCCGGGCTGCTTCGTGACCAGCGCCGCCATGCCGAAGGCGAACGGAATCGCCATCCCCACGTAACCCAGATACAGCATGATGGGGTGGATCAGCATCGACGGGTACTGCAGCGCCGGATTCAAGCCGTTGCCGTCCGCCGGAATATACGGTGTCAGCGCGCCGCCGGAGGCAAGCGCAAGTTCCTGGAATGGATTGGCCACAAAGAAGGTAATTCCGGAAAAGAACACGCCCACTCCCATCATGAAGGAGATAACATAGGGCATGAGTTGGCGGTTCTTGCGCCGGTTGAACAGCACCACGAGCGCGGCGTAAATCGAAAGCAGCCAGGTCCAGAAGAGCAGCGACCCTTCCTGTCCTCCCCACATCACGGCGAACTTGTAATAAAACGGCAAGTCGCGATTCGAATGGGTAGCAATGTAGGCGCTGTGGAAGTTGTTGGTGAAGATCAGGTATTCAAGGGCCGCCACCGCCAGGGTAATCATGACGAAGAAGGCCAAGGTGGCCCGCTCGGCGCTGCGGGTGATTTTCACGCTACGCAGCCTTCCGCCCACCACCCCCGCGGCTACCGCATAAATCGCGAAGGCCACCGCCGCAATCAACTCCACGCTCCCGATTTGGTTCATGCCTGCTCCCTGTGCCCGTCGATTCCCTGCCGGTTCGCGAGTTGGTATGCTTCTTGAAGAACGTTGGCGCCCATCTGAGCGCCGAAAACCCTGAAGAATATGTCGCGGCCAAAAACCGCCGCATCACTCAGAACCGCCGTCTGCAAAGCGCTTCCCGTGCGGTGTATTTTAAGGCTCCGGAAGCTATTCACGCGCGGACCGCAGCGCGCTGAACCGCGTCATTCCGCTCCCGCTGAGGCCGTTTCGCCCAGCTTCATCCCGCCCATTCCAGCCTGCTTCGGTCCGGGTGGCAGCGATTGGTACTTGGAAGCGCACTTCGCCTGAATCTGCCTGGCGTTGAAGGAACCATCGGCTGTGTAACTGCCGTCGACAATCGCTTGCGCTCCGCCCTTGAAGGTGTCAGGCAGCGTGTCTGAACCAACGTAAACCACCGGAACCGATTCGGCGCCCTGCGCCAGCCGGAAGCGCAACGTCCCGCCCTGCCGCGTGATCGAACCGTCTTCAACGGTACCGCCAACCCGAATATGGTTCCGCGCCGTCTTGCGGCTGATCAACTCGCCCACAGTGACGTAATAAGTTTTGCTTTGCTGAAAACCCGATACCGCTTCCCACAAGGCCACGCTCAGGATAATCGCGATGCCGATGCCAAATTTCCAGCGTCTTGAGTGGTGTTCCATAGGTCCCCGCTTCAGGCAGGATAATCCTTCCTTAAAACCGAATTGTGCACCCTCCGTCTTCCGGAGTCAATCCGATTCACCGCGTGGTGATGGGTCAGTTTGTTGTAGATGCGTCCTTAATCGAGCGTGACGAAAGCGTTTCTTGGCCTCGCAAGACCAATAGGCTTATCATCGAAGAGCTGTCATCGTTACGTCGCGCGCGGGGAGCCATGGAGGCAACTCATGCTGCATCAAATTGATCCCGGTCCGCAGTGCCCGGAAATAGTTCGCATGATTGTCGAGATCCCAAAGAACTCGAACAATAAATACGAGTACGACACCAAGCTGGGCGTGTTCCGGCTGGACCGGACGCTGTATTCCCCCATGCACTATCCCGGCGATTACGGCTTTATTCCCGGAACCATTGCCTACGATGGTGATCCGATGGACGTGCTGGTCCTGGCCGACGAACCCACCTTTACCGGCTGCATGATGGAAGTCCGTCCTCTCGGAGTGCTCGACATGGTGGATGAAAAAGGCCGCGACGAGAAAATCGTCGCTGTGCCGGAAGGCAATCCCCGCTACGAGCAAATCCACACGGTCGACCAGATTTTTCCCCACGTGCGCCTGGAGATCGAGCACTTCTTCGATATTTATAAGGAGCTCGAAGGCAAAGAGACGCAGATCAAGGGATGGCGCTCGCCGATGAAGGCGCGCCAATGCATTCAAGAAGCTCGGCAGTCATACCTGGACCGGTACGCTTCCAAGACGGTTTAGCTACCTTGCTCTGGCAAACATGCACCAAATGAGTCAAGTTTTCCAGCGCCCCCTCACCTCCATCCCCTCTCCCCCAATTGGGGAGAGGGTGTCCCGCTTAGCGGGGCGGGTGAGGGTGCACGGTTCGCCGGTGTGAGGCGAAGCTTCGTTACTACTGCCGGCTTAAAACCCTTTCCTTGCCGTCAGAGCGATACGCGAACCCCGCCAACAGGACCACCTGGCCGTTCTCGCGCCTTTGGGCGAGGGGCGTTCTTCGGAGTACTCCCCACTTAGGAGGCTAGCCTCAGTAGGTACGCCGCCGCCAAGCCCAAATGCCCTACCATCATCATTCCGTACATATGGCGCCAGCCCGGATGGTTTTCTCCCTCCTGCGCCAATCTGTGCGGATCGCGATTGATGAGGAAGATCACGTAGACGCCCCATGCCGTGAGCAGCCCGCTCAACGCCAGTATCGCGGGACCGTTGCCGGAGAGAATTTTCAGCCACACCCCAGCCGCCATCACCACCCATGGCAGCACAAAAAATGGGCTAATCAGGCGTGCGGTGGCCGCGACTCCGTATTTTACCGGCAGCGTCATGCATCCCGCCGCGCGGTCGCCCTCCACATCCGCGAAATCTTTCGTTGTGGTAGCGCCGGCCAGAAAAAAGAAAAAGATCAGCCCGATGTACCACGGCTCGACTGAATCGAGCACTGTGCTCACCACCGCCCATCCCGCTACTTTCAATAGCTCACCGCGCGCGAGAGCGATCACCAGATTTGAACTCCAGGGCCGGCGCTTCAACCTCACAGGAGGCGCCGAGTAAAGTACTGTCGCAACCGCCCCGAGGAAAAACAGGCCGAACGTCTGGGCGTTCACCGCAGCCGCCATGGCGAGCGCCGCTGCATAGGAAAAACAAGAAAAAAACCACGCTTGCCGCAGCGTGATGCGGCCCGCAGGCAGCGGTCTGCCGGGTTTGTTGATGCGGTCGTTGGCGAGGTCGAATATCTGGTTCAAGCCATTTGATCCGGCGTTCAGCGCCGCCGCCCCGCAAACCGCCAGCGCCAACGCAAGCGGATTTAGCGGCGTGCGCGTGGCCGAATACGCGATCAGGGCGCCGGAAAAAATGCCCACCATGGGCGGGATCAGCGTAAAGGGCCGGGCAAGGGTCCAGTAGAGGCGGAAAGAGGCCATGCGAAGGCTATTCTCGGCTTGGGCGAGGCCGTTGGCAAGGCCGGAAAGCGCGAATCGAACCAAGCCCTCACCCACCGCTTCGCAGTCCCCCCTCTCCCGCAGGGCGAGGGCTGGAATCTCCTTAACTTAACTTATTGCCCTCGCCCCCTGAAAAGGGGGAGAGGGTGGCCCGCGGTGCGGGACGGGTGAGGGGCCATGCTTCCGACACAGCCGAAGCTATACCCCGACGGACTTATTTAATGAACTTCTGAGACGTAACGCTAGGAAGCCGCCGCCACTTTCCGGCAGTTATGAATCGCACTCTGGTAGTTCGCGAGCGCCGAATGCCGGGCCTCCGCGTTCCAACCCAACTCCCTGCTGAAAACGTCCGCCACGGCGGCTGCTGCCTGGGGATACACGCAGCTCATCCAGCTTAATCCCGAGCGGCGCAGCAGAAAATCCTCCACCGTTGCGGCCATCTCCTCGCGGATGGAAAAGACCACTTCGGAGGCGAGTACGCCCGCAGTTCCAGGCAGCGGCTCGGCAAGCGAGCGCTGCTCACGGATCGGCTCTAAAGCTTTCCTCCAACGGCTGCCGTACGTTCGCACGATGCGCTCTGCCGTCTCAGGCGGAATGCCGAATTCGCGGACAATCTCTTCGCGGGCGGCCTTAACGAAGCCCGCAAAATCGGTGAAGCCGGCAATGTGGCCTCCCGGCAGCGGCGTGCTGCTCGACAAGCTGACGTAGGACTCTGGCCTCATCGTCTCAGCAGGAAGCTCCGTAGCAACCCAATCCACCAGATTCTCTGCGAGCGCTCGCGCCGTGGTCAGTTTGCCGCCGCACACGGTGATCATGTTCTCGGCCCAGGGATCGCGATGAAAGCGATACTCGCGCGTGTTGTCAGAGGGCTTCTTGCCCGCCTCCGCGACGAGCGCTCTGAGCCCGGCAAAAATGCCCAGTACGCTTTCGCGCTTCACCGGCGCCCGCAGAATGCGGTTAAGCGCCTGTAATAGATATTCAATGTCCGCCTCGGTGGCCTCAACGGCTTCAGGCGCGCCCTCGTATTCGGTATCCGTCGTCCCGAGGAGCGAATGGCCGTGCCAGGGCATGAGTAGAAAAATTCGCTCGCCTCGTGGAACCGCAGCAAACAGCGCGTAGCGCTCCGAAACACAAGGCAGGATCAGGTGCACGCCCTTGGTGGTGCGTATGGTCCGTGAACCGTCGTATCCGGGTACGAGCGCTCGCACCTTATCCACCCACGGACCGGCGGCGTTTACCCACAGGCGCGCTTCAATACCGTAGGTTCGCCCCGTCAAGCGGTCCACCACCTCTGCGCGCTCAACCCTGGCAGCCCCCGCAGCCAGAGAAAAACTTCGGATTTCGGCGTAATTGGCCGCCACCGCGCCGTGTTCTGCCGCATCCAACACGTATTCCAAGGTCAGCCGCGCGTCATCCGTGAGCGAGTCATAATAGACGGCGCCGGTGCGCAGCCTCTCACCCTTCAGAGCCGGCGCGCGCCGCAGCGTTTCCGCAGGACCATAGAAGCGATGACGGTCTTCGCGCCCGAGATTGCCAAGCCAATCGTAAAGCGCCAGTCCTGCGCGAATCTTCAAAGGTGAATAGGGATCGCCGTGGTAAATCGGCAGCAAAAATGGTAACGGTTGCACCAAGTGCGGCGCCAGGTTCGCGAGCAGCGTGCGCTCCCGCCGGGCTTCGCGCACCAGCCTGAACTCGCGCTGCGCGAGGTATCGCAGCCCGCCATGGATGAGCTTAGAGGAGCGGCTCGAAGTGCCGCTCGCAAAGTCTCGCGCCTCTACGAGAGCCACTTTCAGCCCGCGCAATGCCGCCTCGCGGGCGGCAGCCACCCCGTTTACGCCACCGCCAATCACGGCCAAGTCGAACTCGGCGCTGGTCAACGCTTCCAGATTGCGCTTCATGATTCGCCCGATTTAGGGTCATAGGTTAGCACAAGTGACCTTGCGGCCGATGTAGCGGGCAGCCGGCAAATAGCAAGCTACCCTCTCCTCCCTGGGAGGGGAAGGGCAACCGCGGAGCAGCTACTTGGGAGGTCTTTCGCACAAAACAAAGCAGAAACAAAGCGGGGGGTACTCTGATAACTAATTTGCTTTCTATCACATGCTGAAATTTTCTGGCAAAATCACATTATGTCATTTATAATCAATATGTTGCGCCTGTATTTCAGGTCTAATTTTTAGCTTTGTTCCGGTTTGCTCGTCTAATGTTTCTTTGTTTTCAACAAGATTCCGGTTCGGTAGGTTAAACATTCTTTTTTTCGCTTCCACACCCTCCCCGGCAAGGGTTTCCCGTCCGCTGAAGAGCCCCGTTTCCGAGGCTCCCTGGCCATGTTTTTCTACCGAATCCGGGAACTCTGAGACGTTATATGAGCGCATCGTATTTTCTGTTGTCTTTGGGCTAGCGTAGTATACTACGCTAGCCCAAGGCGGGTCAAGCGAAGAGATGGAGGGCTAGGAGACCAGTCAAGGTCTCCTGCCAGACTTGACGGCAAGAAGCAGCGCCAATCCGAAGGTCACAATCTGCCGCGTGCGCGTTCCTTATGCGGAAGGACTTCCAAACAGGTGGTCCACCACCCGGTGAGGATGGTTTCGACAAACTCGGAAGGCAGATGCTCGCACTCCATGTCTGCTGCGAGGGCGCGGAAGTCATAAGCGACTGGGACAAATTCCACGCGCACACCGGCCGGTTCCGCGGAGAGCAAGGCGTACCACACGTTGGTGCAGCCATCGTTTTCGGGCCTTCCGAGCACGCCAACGTTCACGAAGTGACGATCGGTAGGGAGGCTGCGATGCCATTTTATGCCGGTGTGCGTAACGCACACGACGTCCGCTTGGGCTGCATCGAGGAGATATTCAAGGAATGAATCAGAGCTGGTCGATTCCCAAAGAAACTCATTGATCTTGCGGGGCGAGCCATGACAAAGCAGCACGCGACGGCCACCGAGGGTGAGGCGCAGCGTCATAGGCAGTGTGCTCAGCCAAGCCTTGTTTTCTTCCGACGTATTGCGGAACGTGTACTGGTAGGAAAGGCGGGCGAAATAATTATCGCGCGGGTCAGTATAGCCGCACTGGCAGTCAGCCAAGCCTCCAGCGAGGGAATTATCGTAGTTTCCCTGAAGGCACTGAACGCCGGCCTCGCGCAGAAGAGGGTAAATGCGGTCCGGGTGCGGCCCGAAGGCGCCGAGGTCGCCGAGGCAAAAGAGCGCTTCAGCGTGGCGGCGGCGAGCGTCCTCGATGGCTGCGGCTAGCGCGCGATCGTTGCTGTAAATTCCTCCGAAAACGGCGATGCGGGTCACGGACGGCTCCGGAGGCGGGCAGCGCTCGCGGCAGGCGCTGGGCCTTCAATTTGCGCGTTCACGTTGCCGCAGATCGAACCGTAATGCCAGCAGGTGACGCAGGCGTGGTGCCGCAACTCGTAAGCGGGGGCTGCGCCTGTCAAATTCTCTCCCAGCCGCGCGTCCGGCATTTCCACAAGCAGGGGGCACACCCAAACTCCCCGGTCGGTCACGACGCGGGAATTCGAGCACATCAGCAGGTCAGCGTCAAAGCCGTGCAACATCGCTTCGGTGAGCAGCGTTTCTTCATCAAGCCGGGTGCGCTCCAGTTCGCGACCCAACGGCAGCGAAGGCAACACCTTAATGCGTGGCCGGGAATAACCCGCTTCCTGAAGCGTCCGCACGAAACCGGCGAGCGTCGAAAGCTCTTCTTCCTCGTTCCAGGTGCGCACCACGGTGACGAGCGGTAAAAGTCCGTGCTGGCTCAAGCGCCGCGTGGCGTCCATAACTTTGCGGAAGACGCCGGGACCGCGAATGGCGTCATTCATGGCTTCGGTGTAGCCATCCAGACTGATGCGAATCTCGAAGGAGTAGTTTGACTCGCGTTCGAGGTCTGCCAGACGGTCCGCGATCCGGTCGTTGATGAGCGTTCCGTTCGTGAGCACGGTCGTTGGCGCCGATGCAAGCGAGAGGCGCAGCATCCGAACGAGCTCCGGGTGGAGAAACGGCTCGCCTCCGGTGAAGGAAACTTCCTTCACTCCTTGGCGAAGCGCCGCGTGCAGCTCCTTGCGGACGGAATCCAGGGAGAGAAAGCCAAAAGTGCGCACGTTTGGCCCGCTGTTGTTGAAGCAGTGGGAGCAGGCGATGTTGCACAGCGTTCCCGTCACCTGGAACCACAGGTGATCGAGGTGGTTCAATTCGATGATGGGATGCTTCATGGGTTTTTCGGCGCTAGTTGGAACAGCAGCTTTTCCAGTGTCGGAAAGCGCCGGCGCGGACGACGCTAGGCATGAACGATTTCGGTGGTGTCGGCGGGCAGCGGAATTCCCTTTTCGGAATACTCCTCCGCAATCATTCGGAAGACGCTGCTCAATTCGGCGAGCGCCGACTCGCGAGTGGGCATGAGCGAGTAGCAGCCGGGGATCGCTGGCACCTCCGCCACCCAGGAGCCGTCTTCTTGGCGGTACAGGATGGTTTTGTAATCTTCGAGCGTCATCCATGCCTCCGTAGTCTTAACGCCAGTTTAACACGGAAGCATGCCCGCGACGCTTCGCCTCGCCCCCGGTTCTTAGCTTAACCCGCCGAACCGCCGTATACGGTTCCGTACGTACGGTGGTGTGGGAGGGGTGAGCGGGCAACCGCTCCCCCTATCCCGATCTTGGTAAATTGCAACAGGCCGGACTCAAAGTAATGGTGGTAGAATGGCGCGGCGGGATGGAGTATAGTGGCTCAAGCCGTGCGGTAGGGACGGGCAAGAATCGCAGACCCAAAGTTTCTGCGCCAGCCTGCGCTTCAGCCGTCATTCATCGTGCTGGCCGATCACATTTGCAGTTCGCACACATCCCAAAGGCAGAGATGTATGCGCCACCCGCGATGATCTGTCAAGAGCTATCACACAGAGTGACATGAGGTGCCCTGATGCCGAGCCAGCTTCACGATCTCAACGCGATCTTTAACAGTCGGGTCTTTCGGGTTCCGGACTACCAGCGCGGGTACGCCTGGAAAACGGAACATTTGGAGGACTTCTGGGATGACCTTTCCCGTCTCGAGGAAGGGCGCTCGCACTACACAGGACAGTTGACGCTTGAGCAAGTACCGGACGACGCGTGGCGACGCTGGGATGAAGACATGTGGCTCATCGAGGGTAAGGGTTACAAGCCCTTCTACATCGTGGACGGGCAGCAGCGGCTCATCACAGCAATAATACTTATCAAGTGCTTGCTCGAACGGGTGCCGGCCAACGGACAAATCGCCTTCACCGAGAAGCGAGACTGCGAGCAAAAATACCTTGTGCAATCGAGTGGTATCAGTCGCGCATACTTGTTCGGGTACGAGAAGGACAATCCAAGTTATGAGTACCTAAAAACAAAAATCCTCGGGGAGCCGTCAGTTCAGTTTCAGGGCACTGAGACCACATACACGGCAAATCTTTTGAACGCTCAGGCGTTCTTTTCTGAGAAGCTGAAAGATAAGGCCGACGCCGACATCCAACGATGGTTTAAGGCAATCACACAAAGATTTCTCTTCAATGTGTATGAGCTTGAGAAGGAGATGGATGAATTCGTGGTCTTTGAAACCATGAACAATCGGGGGAAGCCTCTCTCAAAGCTTGAGCTCCTAAAGAACCGACTTATTTACCTTTCCACATTGCTTCCCGGCGACCCAGGGAGCGAGGACAAGAAGACTCTTCGCAAAAACGTTAACGATGCGTGGAAGACCGTATTTGAATTTCTCGGGCGCGAGAAGGCCCCAGCCCCAGTGTTAGAGGACGACGATTTCCTTCGAGCGCATTGGATTATGTACTTTCCGGACTCTAAGGATGAGGCTGGGAAGAAGGAGGATGCTGGGAAGTTTGGGGATTCACTTCTGAGGAAAGAGTTTACGGCCGACCGGATCAGACCAGGTGGGCTAACCCCGGAAGACCTGCAGCGCTATGTGGCTAGCATCCAACAGTCAGTCCGAAAATGGCACGGGATCTATTTCCCACATCAATCGGCCGAGGTTGATAAGGGAAATGTGCTCCCGTGGCTGGACCGGCTGGATAGGTTAGGCCGGGGCGCCTTCGAACCGGTAATCATGGCAGCCATGCAAAAGACTGGGAGCGTAACGCAACTATCCGAGTTCTTGTCCGCCGCCGAGCGGTTTATTTTTGTTGTCGCACGGCTCTGTCACCGTCGCGCAGACACCGGCGATAATGCATGTTATCGGCTCGCCGGACTTCTTTTCAGCGGCAATCAGACGTTGGCAGAAGTAACGCAGTCTGTAGATGAGAGCACGAAGAACTACTTCTCTCTCAAGAGGATCGAGACGGAAATGGGCGAGTTGTTCCAGCGCTGGGATGGATTCTACAGTTGGGAAGGTCTACGCTATTTTCTCTTCGAATACGAGCAGAACTTGAGGGAAGAAGCAGGGATGGGAGCGACCAGGCTGAATTGGAGTGACCTTAAGGCCTCGAAAAAAGACTACGTCACCATCGAGCACATTTATCCGGTCTCGCCTCGCGAAGCGGAGTGGCAAGCTTTTAAGGCGCACTCCCAGAAAGAGCCCGGCCGTCTCCGGAACTCGCTTGGAAATCTGCTCGCGCTATCGCAAATCAGGAACTCGAAGTTTTCAAACCGCTCCTTCGCGGCAAAAAAACAGGATTCGGACGGTGTAAGCGGATATTTCAATGGTTCCTACAGTGAGATTTCGGTAGCGCAGCTTCCAGACTGGACGCCTTCCACCGTGCTAGAGCGCGGCCTGAAGATGCTGGACTTCCTTGAGTCGCGGTGGCGCGTCCCTCTCGGTTCACGGGCTGAAAGGGTCCGGCTTCTTGGCCTGGAATTTCTTGAGCCAGACAGCACCAGGACCCAGCCGGAACGTGCAGACAATTCCTAGTCTGGGCGCAACCGTTGGATGTTGAACCGCACCTGGCGGCCCGGGTCGAAGATCTGCACAGGGTTGGGGGTCTCGCCCGTCGTCACCTGCCACACCACCGTGCCTACGGAGCCGTGCCCGGCGGTTCGCGGGTGGCGGTAGAGTAGGAGAGGAAGCGATGGAACACGCCCCTCTCCCCTCGTCGAACCGGACGTGCAGGTTTCCCGCATCCGGCTCTCACGCAAACGCTCGCCGCCGAGCAGTACGCCGACCGAAAGGCCGACTTGGCTCAGCAGCAAAGCCTCGATCTAAGATGAGAACTGTTCCCCAACCTCGCGGCCAAGTCTCCGTAGAGGGACTTCCGTCCAAGCGGGATTCCCACCCTCTGACTCAGCGTGTTTGCGTTCCGGCCCCTTCGCTCCACGGTCGTTACCCGCTTCCTCGCTACTATGAGCCGGTCCGACTCCCGACCGGAGCCGCTCCAGGGTTATGCATTCCCCTCGGGCGTTGACGGCTTCACCCGCCACCCCGCCGGGTCTTCCAGGTTCCTCGGCTGTTCTGTCCCCGCGCGCCGTCCCCAACCACCCCGGAGAGCCCAGTGGCTGCTGACTCCCATTGCTTCACCACCGGTTGCAGGCTTCATCACGTATGGCAGGCTGGCCGCTCTCACTTTGGTTAACGAGGCCGAATCGGGTTCACTTCCGTTACGGCTCACGGGTTCGCCTCACCCGGCTTCGTGTCACGGATTGCTCCGCCCCACGCGGGCTTGGCTACCTGTTGAATGGGCAACTACAGGGTAAGCTCCTTTCAGCTTACAAGATCAGCCAGGCTTCTCCTGGCGCTCCATACATGCCGCCGTTTGGCATGTGTACGATTCTTTGGCATCAAACCGGAAATTCCCTTTTAGCTCCCAACGGGCAACAGTATATACGCTTCGCGGGATTACAGAGCGCTATTTTTACGGTAGTGGGTCAGTTTGGATGTAGAGGCGGCCTTGTGCCGCCAGGCGCTTTGCATTCAACCGGGCGAGCGAACCGATTTCGACAGATTCCTAGCTGAAAAGTTCCCGCATTATGATCAAGCTAATGAGGTTTACAAATTATAGTGACAACATCCGTTGGTGCGGCGCTGTCCTCAGCGCCGAAAAACGCCGGTGGGGACACCGGCGCTACAAAAAAGCCGTCACTATAATTTGTAAACCTCAATAAAATACCCCACTATCCTAATTTACAATCCGCGCGCTTCCCCGCTTAAAACTTCCAGCGAGAGGCCGCGTCCTTCCGGACCCCACACGCACCAGGGTATCATTACCAACGCTCCCAACGCCCAAAATGCCGCGAGCACGGCAAAGGAAGCGGTGAGCGACGCACGCTGCGCCAGAAGCACCAGCAGGGGAGGAGCCAGCGCGGCTCCGATGCGGCCGAAGGCCACGGAAAAACCGATGCCAGTGGACCGCAGCGCGGTCGGGAATATCTCCGAGAACGTCGGATAGGCGGAAATCCAACTCCCTGTGGCGCAAAAGTTAGCGACGACAAAAGCGGCGAGCACGCCTGCGGAGCTTCCTCGCGCCGTGGCAACGCCCATGAGGATCATCGAAAGAGCCGCCAGGGAATAAAAAACCGTCACCGTCACCTTGCGTCCCGCCTTGTCGAGGCCTGCCGCCGCAATGCCGCCGCCGAGCGCCGCGCCGAGGTTGCCGATCACGAAAAACATTGGCACGCGCTGCTCTGAGATGTGAACGCGGGGCAGAACCACGAGTGGTAAAAAGGCAAAGATTCCGTAGTAGCCGGAGGCTTCAGCGAAATCCAGCAGCGCACCGAGCGCCATGCGGGCGGGATAGTGCCGCAGCAGGTAAGCGAGCTGCGCGAAGAAGCCGCGATTCTGCGCATTTTCAGGTTCGGTAACGAGTGGCGATTCGAAGCGCACCGCACCGGATTCGATTTGCCTCATCACCGCAAGCGCTTCCTCTTGCCGGCCGCGGCGCACCAGCCAACGGGGCGATTCAGGAAGCCTTCTGCGCGCCCATAGCGTGAACAGCGCGATCACCGCGCCCATTCCAAACGCGAACCGCCAGCCGATCGACGGCGGGAGAAGGTTAATGAAGTAAAAGGTAAGTCCTGCGGCCACGAGCGCACCGAGCGGCCAGAAGTTCATCACGGCGGCGTTTGCCCGCCCACGATAGCGCGCAGGAATGATCTCACCGATCGCGGCGTTGATGGCCGAATATTCCGCGCCCACGCCGATGGCTGTGAGGAAGCGGAAAACAAGGAAGAAAAGGTAACCAGGAGAAAGCGCAGAGATCACCGTACAGGTGGCGTAGAGCAGAAGTGTGAGGATGAAGAGCTTGCGCCGGCCAAAACGGTCCGCGAGATATCCGAAAAACAGAGCGCCCACCATGATGCCGATCAGCCACACGGTGACCAGCGCGGAAGCCTGCAGAGCGGTGATTCTCCACAGCCTTTCGAGCACGCCGAGCACGTTGCCGATGATATTCACCTCGAACGCGTCCAGAAGCCATCCGACGCCGAGCGCAAGCGTGACGCGTGTGTGGAAGGGCGTCCAAGCGAGGCGGTCAAGCCTCTCGCCGACGGAGGCTTCGGCGTCATGGGGCAGCGTGCGTTCAAAAAGAGAGGGCATCAGGATTGGTTCTCTATCTCTTGCCTTGCACCCAGATACTGCTGTGGCGCGGGCTAAAAATGATACTGCAAGACGAGGTTCTGGCTGCGATCAAGAATCTGGCTGCCGGAAAGAGCGGCTTCGCGCCAAAAATCGTACTCGTAGATGAAGTAAAAGCCATCGGCTAGTTCAACGGTGATGCCGGGTTGGAGGATGTATTCCCGATTTCCGCTAAGGCCAAAGTAATTTCCCTGGCTGAAGTTGAACCGGGGCTGGAACCTGCCGCGCGCCAAGCGAACGCCGGCTAAGACGTAAGTGGCATTGAATGGCGGCAGCACAACGACACCGTGCACGTTCTGCCGCAAAATTTCGCCGTAGGTCAGTAGCGGACCCGTCTGCAAGGTGGCGTCGGCGGCAAACTGATCGCGGGTGTTATTAGGGCCGGAGTCGCGGTCAATCGCGCCATGAGCGAGCGATCCTCCCACCGTAAGCGAGACGCCAGGACTGAAGCGCAGAACCGGGGCGAAACGGGCTGTGAGGTCATTTTTGGCGCGGGCGCCGGGCTCGGAGACGAAATCCCGGCCTGGAAGCGAGCCGTTGATGCGGGCGTCAGTCGAGAAATACTGCGCCGAATAATGAGCGCCGAGGTAGTGCGAAAAATCATGCGCGCCTTGAAATCCCACGCCGAATTCGGGATCGAGCTTGAGACCGTCGAAATACTGGATGTTGCCGAAGAACGATCCATCCCACGCGAGGCCCACCCGGCGATAAAAGCTTCCGGCACGGAATTCGCCGTAGGGCGTGTCATAGCGAACGTAGCCTTCCTGCAGCCAGGTATTGCCGGGGTAAAAACTGCGCAGTTTTGTGGTGCGCAGGCGGTAATCGGAGTGAAACCCCCAATGGCCGTGCTGCGCGTCGAGCAGCGCGGAGAACGCATATAACTCGAATTTCGGCTGTGCGCCAGGAACGCCAGAGGGAACATATTGATAAAGGTAGACGTCGCCACCCACGTTGATGCCAGCGATGCGAATCTTCGGGCTCTTTGGCGCATTCTTTGCAGCGGCCATCGCCTGGGGGGCCGCGGCCGGAGTTTTGACGGCTTCAACCGCTTTGTGGGGTGGCGGGCTTGGCGCCTGAGAAGTGGCCGGGGAATGGTGCGCGGCAGCGAGCAGTTGGCGCACCTCGCGCTCGAGTTCAGAGATGCGCCGGTCCTGCGCGGCGACACGTTGCTTCAGCGCCGCGATTTCAGCAGCTTCATCCTCCTGCGCCGCGCAACCGCCGCCGGTCCAGCAAACAATGAACCCGAAGCTTAAAATCACGAGCCCAAACATCGAATAGAGACGTTTCACGGCATCGACTCGCTAAAAAGTGAAGTGGGGCTTCAAAGACCGCCGGCCATCCAGGGGGATTCCGGCGGGCGCGCTGCCCTGTGTCCAGCTAAACTGCACTCATCGGTGATAGGGAATTGCGGCCTCCGGCGCACGGTCGAGCAACCGAAGTGAGTGTAGAAACGAGCCGGTATTTTACAGCTATTGAGGTTTACAAATTATAGTGACGGCTTTTTTGTAGCGCCGGTGTCCCCACCGGCGTTTTTCGGCGCTGAGGACAGCGCCGCTACAACGGATGTTGTCACTATAATTTGTAAACCTCAATAATATTCTGTGGACGGCGGTTGATTTTGAGGCAGCCGGAGACTCCCAACGAGATCGAAAAGGTGCACGCGGTGGCGCTGACAATAAGCGCGAATGCCTTCCACCACCTGCAGAGCGGTCTCCGGCGCATAAAAGTTCGCAGTGCCCACTTGAACGGCGCGTGCACCGGCGATGATGAACTCCAAAGCGTCTTCGGCGGTGGCGATGCCGCCGATGCCGATCACGGGAATCTTTACGGCGTGATATGTCTGGTAAACCATGCGCAAGGCGACGGGCTTGATCGCCGGACCGGAAAGACCGGCAGTGATGTTGGAAATACGCGGCGTGCGAGTTTCCACGTCAATGGCCATGCCTACAAAGGTGTTGACGAGCGTCAATCCGTCTGCACCGGCGGCTTCCGAAGCGCGCGCGAATTCGGTGATGTCGGTAACGTTAGGCGAAAGCTTCACGAATAGCGGCCGCCGCGAGGCGCGCTTGGAAGCCGCGACGACTTCCTCAGTGAGCTTCGGATCGCTCCCGTAGACCATGCCTCCGCAACGTGTATTGGGGCAGGAAATGTTCAACTCGTAGGCGTCAATGCCCTCACCCTGATTAAGAATCTCAATGCAGCGAACGTAGTCCTCCGTCGAGTATCCGAACACGTTAACCACGCAACGCGCTTCGAGCGAGCGCAAAAACGGCAGCTTTTCTTCCAAAAATCTTCGCGCGCCCACGTTCTGAAGGCCGATGGCGTTCAACATCCCGGCCTCCGTTTCGTAAATTCGCGGCGGGGGATTACCGGGCATGGGGTCTGCCGAGATGCCTTTGACGACGATGCCGCCCAGTTGATTCAGATCGATGAGATGGGCAAATTCCTGCCCGTAGCCGAAGGTGCCGCTGGCGGTGAGGACGGGATTGTTGAAGTGAATGCCGGCGATGGTGAAATCCAGGCAAGGCGTGAACTCAGGCGAAGGTGGGGCGGGCGCGGCGATTGGCGGAGCCGGCTTAGTATCTGCGTTCATGGGTTTTCGGGGTTTATCGTCAGAAGCAGCCGGTCAACCAGGTAAATTAAATCTTTGGGACGCTTTCCCGTTCCCAAATCACGTGTTCCGCCCAGAATACCGGCCCTTCTGTGCAGACTCGCTCATAGCTCCCGTGGCCTTGGCCCTCGACATGAATACAGCAGCCCAAGCACACACCCAGGCCGCAGCCCATGCGGTTTTCCATGGAGACCAGGCAGCGGCACCCGGGCCGCCTCGCCAGTTCGGCACATGCTTGAAGCATGGCCCACGGACCACAGACCAGGAGCAAAAACCGTTTTTCGCGGCGCCTTTCGAGATATTCCTCAAGGGGACGCGTGATGTAGCCCGCGTGGCCCCGCGAGCTGTCTTCCGTCGCCAGCACCGTGCCGGCGACCCAGGGCGCGAAATCCTCCGCTCCCACAAGGTCCAGCCCGGTTCGCGCGCCGAAGAAAAGCCGCTGGCGGACGCCTGCCTGGGCGAGCGACTTGGCGGGCAACAGCAGCGCCGCGATACCGATTCCGCCCGCCACGTGCAGCACTTCGTCCGCCTGCCGGGCAGCGTCGAGATATTCTTCCTCGAAAAAGCCGTGGCCCAGCGGAGCAAGCATTTCCACTTCATCGCGGGGCTTGAGGTCTGCCATCAACTGCGTGCCGCTGCCCACCACTTTATAGAGAAGCTGGATGATCGCGGGGAAATCTCCGCTTCCACTCGGGTCTCCATTGCCGGAGCCGGCAAGAGCGCCGGGCTTTACATCATAGATGCTCATGGGGCGGCGAAGCAGCACGTCTGAACGGCCCGGCAGTCGGAGCATGGCAAACTGCCCCGGACGCGTGGCGAGAGCCTGCCGCGGAGAATGAAGACTGAGAAGGAAATGGCCGCCGGTGAGAGGTCGATTCTCCGTCACGACCACGGTTTCATCGGACATCCAGATGATGTTAGCAGAAGTGAAGGTCGCCATCGATTCGTGACCGGCTATTCCTGAAGCGCCGCGAGTACTTCATGAATGTGCCCGTCGACTTTAACCTTGGGGAAAACGCGGCTTACCTTGCCATCCCGGCCGATGAGGTACGTGGTGCGAACTATGCCCATGGTCTTGCGACCGTACATATTCTTTTCCTGCCACACGCCGTATGCTTCCAGGGTTTCGTGTCCGGGGTCGGAGAGTAGGGGAAAATTCAACTTGTATTTATCGCGGAACTTCCGCAGATCCTCCACGCTGTCGCCGCTCATACCCACGACGTGCGCTCCGGTTTTTTCCAGTTCTTTTTTGGCGTCACGGAACTGGTTCGCCTCACTGGTTCAGCCCGGAGTATCAGCCTTCGGGAAGAAATAAAGGACGAGGGTTTCGTCGAGCAAATCCTTCAGGTTCACCTTTTCTCCCGTATCGGAGAGCAGCGAGAAAATCGGCGCATTGCCGCCTACGTTCAGCATTCGTCACTCCTTACTGCGCGAGTTCCTTTTTAAGGATTTCCTGCACCAACTGTGGATTCGCTTGGCCGCGGGTGGCTTTCATCACTTGCCCGGCGAACCAACCCAACGTTGCGCTTTTGCCGCTGCGGTACTGTTCTACTTGCTTGGGATTGGCAGCGATGATCTCGCGTACCGCAGAAAAAATCAGTTCCGGGTCATTGATCTGCTGCAATCCTTTCTCTGCGATGACGGCGGCGGCCCCTTTGGAGGAGACGAACATTTCCGCCAGAATCTCCTTGCCCATTTTTCCGGAAATTTTCCCCGCAGCGATCATTTGTATAAGCTCGGCTAGGTTTTTTGCGGGGACCGGCGACCCTGCAATTTCCTTCTTGGCTTGGTTCAGCAAATACAAAAGTTCGCTCAACACCCAGTTGGCAGCAAGTTTCGGGTCGCAGCCGCGCCTTACCACGTCTTCGTAATAATCCGCTAATCGCCTGGACTCGGTCAGTTGCGCGGCGTCGTAGTCCGCGAGGCCGCAGTCCCGCATCAACCGCTGGCGGCGCGCGTCCGGAAGTTCAGGCATCGAACGGCTCACTTCCTCTTTCCACTTCTCGCTGATAACCAGAGGCAACAGGTCCGGTTCAGGGAAATAGCGGTAATCGTGCGCGAACTCCTTCGAGCGCATGTTGTATGTCCGCTGTTCACGGCTATCCCACAGGCGCGTTTCCTGCATCACCTCTCCGCCGCTTTCGAGCAGTTCCATCTGCCTTTGGGTTTCATGCGCCAGCGCTCGCTGCAGAAAGCGGAAGGAATTTAGATTTTTCACTTCAGTCTTGGTTCCAAGCGCCTCCTCACCCGCGTAGCGGACGCTGGCGTTAGCGTCGCAGCGGAGGCTGCCTTCTTCCATGTTGCAGTCGGACACTTCGAGGTACAGCATGAGCGTCTTAAGGCGGGTGAGGAATTCGTACGCTTCCTCCGGCGAGCGCAGGTCCGGCTCAGTGACAATTTCGATGAGCGGCACGCCAGCGCGGTTGAGATCAATGTGAGAGGTTGTGGCTGAATCCGGAAAACCTTCATGCAGGGATTTCCCGGCGTCGTCTTCCAAGTGCACGCGCGTGATGCCGATACGCTTAAGCCGGCCTCCAACTTCGATTTCAAGCCAGCCGCCTGAAGCTAAGGGCTCGTCGTACTGCGAAATCTGATAACCCTTCGGCAAGTCAGGATAGAAATAATTTTTGCGGGCAAAGCGTGATTGCGGATTAACCGTGCAGTTCAGCGACAAAGCCGCCTTCATCGCCATGCTCACCGCCTCATGATTGAGCACGGGCAGCGCGCCGGGCAGTCCCAGGCACACCGGGCAGGTATGCGTGTTTGGCGGGTCGCCAAAGCGCGTTGAGCATCCGCAGAAGATCTTTGACTGCGTCAGGAGCTGAACATGAACTTCCAGCCCGATCACTATTTCATACCGGGTTCGGACTTCTTCAGCAAGGGGCATAACATGCATTCTGGGAGCTTGGGCGCCGCGTGGCACCCAGGCAGAGAAGCTTATTATAGCTGAATTGCGGGCCGGCCCGGGCATTGCGCGGCGGGCCGCCGGGAAGCGCCTTGCGATTTGCTCGTTGGCCGATCAGCCGATTAAAGGCTACAGACGCCAGCGGCCAGTTACTCACACGAAAACCCTCATCCCTGCCGGGCAGACCGCTGCTCGATCGATTGCAGCCGGTCGTAAGCGGGCAGAGTGAGAAACTCCACAAAACGTTGCGATTGGATCAGATCCCGCAGCAGTTGGGCGGCGTCGCGATATTTGCCGGCCTCAAACTGTGCATCTCCGGCAGATTTGCGCATCTTAGCTAGCTCCTCGTCCATGATCGTGAAGCACAGGCCAATGTCGATGAGGCGACCGTCGTTCAAATGAGCCTTATGGTGCACCCATTGCCAGAGCTGGGCGCGGCTGATTTCGGCGGTGGCCGCATCCTCCATGAGATTGAAAAGGGGAACACAACCGACGCCTCGCAGCCAAGACTCCAAATAACCGATCCCCACCGCAATATTTTGTCTCAACCCTGCTTCCGTGATGTCGCCTTTGGGGACGGCGAGCAAATCGGCGGCTGTGATTTCAACATCTTCGAGCTTGCGCGCGATCTGGTTCGATTGAGGCATGTGGTGATCGAAAACCTCTTTGGCGAGTGGAACAAGGCCGGGGTGCGCGACCCATGTGCCATCATGCCCGTCGGAAGCCTCCCGTTCTTTATCGGCGCGGACCTGGTCCATGGCTGTCTGATTCGCAACCGGGTCGCTTTTAATTGGGATGTATGCCGCCATGCCGCCCATCGCATGCACTTCGCGGCGGTGGCAAGTCTTGATGAGCAGTTTGCTGTAGGAACGCATAAAGTGCGTCGTCATTGTCACTCGGGCACGATCCGGCAGCACAAAAGCAGGATCGGTCGCAAACTTCTTAATGAAACTGAAAATATAGTCCCACCGGCCACAGTTCAATCCGGCCGAATGCTCGCGCAATTCGTACAAAATCTCGTCCATCTCAAACGTCGCCAGGATGGTCTCAATAAGCACGGTGGCTTTGATGGTTCCGCGTTTCAGCCCCATCGACTCCTGCGCATGCAGGAACACGTCATTCCACAGGCGCGCTTCGAGGTGACTCTCGAGTTTGGGGAGATAGAAATAGGGCCCCGTGCCTCGCGAGAGCTGCTCCTTCGCGTTGTGCCAGAAAAACAACCCGAAATCGAACAGCGAACCGGACATTGGGACGCCGTCCACGGTGACGTGCTTCTCCGGCAGATGCCAGCCGCGAGGCCGCACCAGCAGTACGGCAACGTTCTCGTTCAGCTTGTACGCTTTGGCTGTCTTAGGGTCGGTGTATGAGATCGTGCGGCGGATGGCATCGCGCAGGTTGCGATGGCCCTCGATGAGGTTGCTCCAAGTGGGGGTATTGGCGTCTTCGAAGTCCGCCATGAAGACGCTTGCGCCCGAATTTAAGGCGTTGATCACCATCTTGCGGTCGACGGGTCCCGTAATCTCCACCCTGCGGTCCAACAAGTCGGCAGGCAGCGGAGCTACCTTCCAGTTCCCTTTGCGGATTTCGGCCGTCTCCGGCAGGAAATTCGGGCGCTCACCAGCGTCGATCCTCTGTTGGCGCTCCACGCGCGCAGCCAGTAACTCCCTGCGCCTCGGGCCGAAACGCCGTTCCAGATCAACGACAAACTTCAAGGCTTCAGGAGTAAGTATCTCGTCAAATTGCTCGTTACGGGCGCCCAGGATCTCCACCCCAGGCAACTGCTCTGCTTTGCTCGTCATGTATGTCTCCATTCTTTCGTTAAGGCAAAAGGGCGTGGATTGTGCTAAGGCGCCCAGTCCGGTCTAACACGTCAGGCTCGCTCAATGCCGCGCGGAGGTTCTTTCCTCGTGCAGTGCGATTTGTATTGCTTCGGCCAAGTGAATTGCCGGGCGGCCGGTAGCCTGGAATATCTGCTCCCGGCAACTGAACCCATCAGACACGATCAACGTGTCTGTAGAGGCGCGCCGCACGGCTGGCAGCAGCACTCTTTCCCCTACGGCCTGCGACACCGCGAATTTATCCTTTTCAAATCCAAACGGACCTGCCATCCCGCAGCAGCCAGTATCGGGCGATTGCAGGTCAGCGCCCATTTTCCGGAGCAACGCCTCCTCGTCATTCATTTTCATTATCGCCTTATGGTGGCAGTGACCGTGGAGGAGCACCTTTCTTCCTAGGCGCGGAGGCTGGTAGCCCGGCGAATGGCGCTCAAGAAATTCGCTGAGCAGGAAGGTCTGGCTTCGCAGCCGGTCAGCGCGCGCATCCGCCGGAAACAGACCACGCAGTTCATCCCGAAAAACAGAGGCGCAGCTCGGTTCTAACACAACCACCGGCACGCCGGCGCTGATCGGATCACTCAAAACACGCATGATGCGTTGTAAGTATTCCTTCGCCATGTCGATCATGCCGAAATCGTACAATGGCCGTCCGCAGCAGAGATGCTGCTGAGGAACGGAGACTTTGAACCCAGCCTGTGAGAGCACTTCAAAGGCCGCGCGGCTCGTTTCAGGATGAAAATAGTTATTGAAGGTATCGGCCCACAAAATGACCTCTGTGCCCTGAGCGCCCCGCTCCGCTGACTCCTGCCATTTCTCTTCTCCCACGCTGGGAACCAGGTTCTTTCGAGCCCACTGCTGAAAAGTCGAAGAAGAAAACCGGGGCATCTGCCGCTGCGGCGCCATGTGCAAAGCTCCCCGCATGATTTGGCTGAAACCTGGAGCATGGCTGAGGAAGTTGGCGACTCCAGGCGCAAACGCGGCCAGGCGTGCCCAGCGGTCAATCATGCCAAAAGCATAAGCGTGCAGCGGCCGGCTCCTGTTTTCGTAATAATGCGACAGGAACTCCGCTTTGTACGTCGCAATATCGACGTTGGTTGGGCATTCCGCTTTGCAGGCCTTACAGGAAAGACACAGGTCAAGCGCTTTCTTGACGTGTTCATCTTTCCAACCGTCGCGCACCACCTCGCCCTGAAGCATTTCAAAAAGCATATGCGCGCGGCCACGAGTGCTATGAGATTCCTCGAGCGTCGCCATGTAACTGGGACACATCGAACCAGCATCGCGCTTGCGGCACGCCCCGATCCCAATGCATCGGAGCGTAGCCTTGGCAAATGAACCTTCATCATCAGGAAACTTGAAATGGGTGCGCGGCTCAAGCGGCTTGTAATCAGCACCCAGCCGCAGATTTTCTGTGGGCAAGTAGGCGTCAACCACCTTGTGGGGATTCAGCTTATTGTCCGGATCCCAGGCCGATTTGAACTCGCGAAAAGCCTTCATAATCTCGGGCCCGAACATCTTGGGAAGCAAGGCGGCACGAGCTTGCCCATCGCCGTGTTCACCAGAGAGCGAACCTCCGTAACCAACCACCAGGTCAGCCGCGCGATCGATAAATTCAGCATAGTTGCGAATGCCCTGCTCGGTCAGGAAATCGAAGCTGACCTGCATGTGGATGCAACCGTGCCCAAAGTGCCCGTAGAACGCTCCTTCATAGTTGTATTCGTTCAGCAGCTTGCGTAGGTCGCGAAGGTAGGGGCCTAGCTTTTCGGGCGCTACCGCAGCATCGTCCCATCCCTCCCATCTGTACGGTGCACCGGACGTAAAGAGAGCGCCGCGCGGTCCCGCCTCGCGTATGCGCCAGACCGCCTGCGCTTCACTTTGTGAGTAGAGCCGGATGCTGGGAGGGTCAGCCAGTTGCTTCAGGCGGTCGATGAGCCGCAAAGCAAGGTTCTGAGCCTGACCTGGGTCGTCGGAGCCGAATTCAACCAGCAAATAGCCGCGCCCTTCCGGAAAAAGATCAAGGTTGGCGGTTCCCTTCTTCCTCAGACCGTCGATGATGCTTGCTTCAAATCCCTCGAGTCCGATGGGTTTGAAGTCCAGGACTTCCGGAACGTGATCCGCTGCCAAGAACGCGTCTTCGTAACCAAGCCCGACCAGCGCTCTACATTGGGGGCTATGGACCAGTTTCACTTTGGCTTCGAGCACAATCGCACAGGTGCCTTCTGTACCTACCAGCGCACGCCCTACATGGAATCCTCTCTCGGTCAGCAATTCATCGAGGTTGTAGCCAGAGACCCGCCGGGGAATTTGTGGGAAACGCGCACGTATCAGTTCGCTGTACTGGTCCCGGATCGTCCGCAGTTTGGAGTAAATCTCGCCGTGGCGTCCTCCTTGATTAATTATGGATTCAAGCTCCTGCCCGCTTGTCGCGCCGACGGTCATCACCGTGCCGTCGTAAAGCAAGATCCGCAACTCTGCGACGTTATCAACCGTTTTGCCCCCGAGCAGGGAATGCGCGCCGCAGGAATTGTTGCCGATCATCCCGCCGATGGTGCATCGGCTATGCGTCGAAGGGTCAGGCGCAAAGGTCAACCGGTGCGTTTCCGCCTGGTTTCGCAGAATGTCCAGAACGACGCCCGGTTGAACCCGCGCAAATCTTTGCTCCGGATTGATCTCGATGATCTGATTCATGTACTTGGTAAAATCCAGCACCACGGCCACATTGCAGCACTGCCCGGCCAGGCTCGTGCCAGCGCCCCGCGCTAGCACCGGCGCCCCGTACTTTCTGCAAGCAGCCACAGCGGCAATCACATCGCCGGCATCACGCGGGACCACCAAGCCGATGGGAATCTGGCGGTAATTTGATCCGTCCGCCGCATAAAGGGCGCGGCTCCCGCGATCGAACCGCACTTCGCCTTTCAGCGTTGTCTTTAGCTCGTTTTCCAGTTCGAGTGCTAGCCGGAAAGAGTCAACCGGTTTGGCATGTGAACTAGGCGGCAATTGAGTCGGTGTTTGCAAAATATCCTCGGGTCCAAGAAATACAAAGAAACGGACGGCGCTAAGTTGGGTTCGGCAAGACGCGGCTCTGAGCCGTCGCCCCTCTTCTTTTCGACGCGCGCGGCGTAGCTTGGAAGCGTTTTTAGCTCCTCGGCTGTAATACCAGGGTGGCCGGCGGGATTATCCCGGAAGTAAAAAACCAAGCGGCTGCCCAAGCGAAGCTGATGATGCCAAGAACGATAAACGACCCTCGCCACGTCACCAGCACAATCAACCCCGCAACCAGCGGCGGCGTGAGCGCATTGCCTAGCCGGGCAGTCGCATGCGTGACGCCCTGGGCGAACGCGCGTTTTCCCTCCGGCACCCAATCAGACATCGCCCGCGTGGCCGTCGGGAAAGTGGCGCCTTCGCCAAAGCCGAGCATGACGCGGGCGCAAAGCATGGTCGCAAGGCTGCCAACCAATCCAGTGAACAGCGTAGCGGCGGCCCAAATAACCGCGGATGCGGTCAGAGCCAGACGAGCTCCAAACCGGTCGCTCACCCATCCTCCAATAAGCTGGAAGATCAGGTAAGGATAAGCGAACGCCGAAAATACAAGCCCGACCTCTGTATTCGTGAGATGAAGGTCGCGCTTGAAAACAGACGCGGCCATGCTCACGTTGACCCGGTCGATGTAGGTGATCCCATACATCAGGCAGATCAAAAAGAGCACAATCCAGGTTGCCGGGAATATTCGTGCGCGTACGTTTGCGCCAGACGATTCAGCGGACATCGATAGCCTTTTGCCTTGCGGAAGCCGCGGCAGGCTCACTCTTTCTAGCGGCTCGGGTAAGGGAATCGAGAGCCACCGTGACGCCACCCTGTTTGTGGGGCACACCCGCGAGTTGGAGGCCCATTTCGACTCCGCTCAGCGTTCCGGCCAGCATGAGATCGTTGAAGCTGCCGAGGTGTCCGATACGAAATATTTTACCTGCGAGTTTGGATAGGCCAGCTCCGAGCGACATGTCAAAATTATCGAGGATTACGCTTCGCAGCCGGTCTGCATCATGGCCCTCAGGCATAAAAACCGCGGTCAGCGAATTCGAGTATTCGCGAGGCTCCTCGCAAACGATTTCCAAGCCCCAAGCCCGCACCGCTGTCCGCGTTGCTTCCGCGTGGCGCTCATGCCGCCGGAAGACGTTGGGCAGTCCTTCCTCGTGCAGCATCAGGAGCGCCTCACGCAAGGCATAGAGGAGGTTGGTGCCCGGCGTAAAGGGGAAAAACCCCATGCGGTTCGGCTTCAGCATCTCCTGCCAATCCCAATAGGACCGCGGCAATTTAGCATTTTTGTTGGCGGCGAGCGCCTTTTCGGATACGGCGTTGAAGCTAAGGCCTGGAGGCAGCATCAGGCCCTTCTGCGAGCCGGCGACGGTGACGTCAACTTCCCATTCGTCGTGGCGATAATCAATGGATGCCAAAGAGGAAATCGTGTCCACGATGAGCAATGCCGGATGGCGGGCGCGATTCATGGCTTGGCGAATCCCGGCTACACGGCTGGTCACGCCCGTCGAGGTCTCATTGTGGACCACCATAACGGCTTTGATCGCATGGCGCTCATCCGAACCCAGCCGGGCTTCCACTTCCGCAGGGTCAGCGCCCCTGCGCCAGTTGCCGGGCGCGTATTCAACCTTGATGCCGAACCTTTCCGCCACCTGCCGCCAGAGCTGCGAAAAGTGCCCCGTCTCGAACATGAGCACACGATCACCCGGAGAGAGCGTATTAACAATGGACGCCTCCCAGGCTCCGGTACCGGAAGCGGGATACGCAATCACGGGACCTGCTGTCTGGAAGACCGGCCGGAGGCCTTCGAGAACTTCCATGGCCAATTTGGCGAATTCGGGACCGCGGTGGTCGATAACCGGTTGATCCATGGCGCGCAGGACCCGGTCTGGAATGTTGGTAGGACCTGGGATTTGCAGAAAGTGCCGGCCTGTGTGAAGCATAGCTGTTTGACAGGATTGACTCGGATTCGCAGCGGATTATGCGGGATCGAACTTAGGAGGCTGCTGAAAAAGTGTCTGGGACGTGTCATTCTGAGCGCAGCGAAGAATCTCAGCCTTTTCGCTAGTGGGAAAAACAGATGCTTCGCTCAGCATGACAAAATCGGTTTTTTCAGCATGTTGTTAGACGCGGCTGGATCCTCAAGCTCACGCGGATGCCAAGCCGTCCCCCAGCCAACCCTGTATTCTCCTTTCGGTTTCGACGATCAAAATCTTTAACCGCGCGGCGGCGATCCTCCCGTACAGCCCGGATTCCGTCCTTGCGGCGGCATCACTGAACCTGATAGACCAGAATTTTAGATTCCACGTTTCCATGCTGCGGCACGGCGACATAGTAGCGGTTCAGCGGGCTGACAAGGATCCCGGTTTTTCCCATGGGTCCGGTTGATATCTTGCCGATAAGCGTGTAATGGTCAGGATCGCGCTGCTGAAACACGTCAACAAAACCTTCCGCGCACGGAACGTAGATGCGCTTGCGAACCGGGTCATAGGTCATATCGTCGGCGCCCTTCGAGATTGGCAACACGGCAACGGCCTTACCCTTCTCCGTGTCGAATACGTTCATCATTCCGCTGCGGCAGGCCACAAATAACCGGTGGTCAGCCTCGTCGAGCGCCATTGCCGCGTTGATGTCACCCTCAGTAACCGGCCACATCGCTACCACCGCGCGTTTGTTGCGGTCAATCACGCCAACCGCCCGCTTGTCCGTAACATTGATAAAAAGCAGCGGTCCTCGTCTTTCAAGCGCCATCTGTTCGAGGCGGTTGCCATTGATTTTGATGTCGCCGATGTGATCGCCTGTATCCGTATTCACAATGCTCAGCAAAGTGTAGTAGAGCTTGGCGTCCTTACCGCCGTTCGCGATGTAGAGGTAATGAGTCGCGGGGTCGTAACCGAGTGCGTCGGCGTCGGTCAGAAGCTTCACGGTTTTAAGCAAGCGGTAGGACGTTCCGTCATAGATGCGCAGCAAGCCGTCGGCGCCATCGCTAACGTAAATCCGGTTTATGCCGGGGCGGTAAAGCACGCCATGCGCCATCCCTATTCCACCAATGCTATGAAGGAATTTGCCGGATGGGAGTCTGTAGACCTCCACGGTCCCGTTATCTTCCGGCACCACGAACAGGCGTTGACCCTTAAGATCGAGTCCAAATCGATCGAAATGGCACGAGATGCTGGGTATCCTTTCGGTGCTCACCGCCTGGGCTAATTGTTGGCTGCTCAGGTTAGGCTGGTGACACTTTACTTGGGGCATCTGGATGGTTTGGATCAATTTCAGAGGCGGGATCGCCGGGGCCGGGTATGCCGGCGCGAAGGCAAGCAGTACGAATAGCGAAAGGGCGGGTCTCTTTTTCAATTTAGTCTCCAGAAGGCGTCTTAACCTCGCGTTACAGCATTCAGAGGCGCGGAATCAGCGCCGCATTGGCTAAGGGCCGTGGCATGTTAATCCCCCTTCAGGAATGATGGGGGGTGCGGCCTATTCCGCGCAGTGCGAGCGGCCATGCTTCCTCGCGCTACCGCATTTGCATAACAAGGCCGCTCTCTGAACCTCGCCGGCTCGCCGGGCGATAGCCTAGCGCCTCAGAGAGTCCGGCAGCGGCCTTAACTACGGCATTTGTCACAACTCCCATTCGGTCCCGGCCCAATCTACTAACCGGACCGGCAGTGCCGATGGCCGCCGTCGCTTGGCCGCTGCGATTTCTAACAGGCGCCGCCACGCACTTGAGCCCTTCCTCGAATTCCTCGTTATCGATCGCATAACCGCGTAGACGGATCTTCCGAAGTTCAGTCCCAAGCGCCTCAACCCGGATGATCGTATTCGCGGTCCTGCGCTCTAGCTTCTGAGCCAGCAGGTATTCCTCCATCTCTTTTTCCGGAAGAAAAGCCAGCAGCGCTTTCCCGAGGGACGTGCAATAAGCAGGAACATTGCGGCCAATCGTTGATGGCGTGAGCGTATGCCAGCTCTGCTCGTTAGCCAAGGAAATAACCTGACGGTTGCACAAAACGCCGAGGTGCGCCGTCTCATCCGTCTCCGCAACGAGTTGCTTCAAGAAAGGGCGGCAGACCTGCGTTACGTCCATCCCCGCAACTGCGCTGGATTCCAATTCGAGAGCTTTTGATCCTAAACGGAACTTCCCGTCGCCCGGCTCCCGCCGCACATATCGATGGCGCTCGAGAACCATGAGAATTCGATGGACAGTGCTTTTGGGAACCTTTAAGCTCCGGCTCAGGTCTGCAAGTTGACAGCCCTGCTGAGCGTCTGAAAGAACGTCCAAGATTCGGAACGCCCGGTCGAGTACGTTGATGCGGTAAGAATATCTCCGCTCCGGACTGGGGGCCAAACTCGCCGCGTTCTGACTGTCTTGCATTATGGTACGTTGTCTCATTTGAGAACAAGACTTTTTTATCACTACGGCATCGCCCTGTCAAGAAGCTTTCCCCGAATTTGCCCGCCTTGCATCGTCTCTGAGCTGGCTTTACACTACGCTTCATTAAAATCAGGATGGACAAATCGGCGCGGAGAGGGAAAAGGCCATGAGAATCGGGAAGGCGGGGAGTGCGCACATAGTTGCAATCGCGATAACGCTGGGCATGTCGCTGGCAGTCTTGGATCCATCGTCCTACATGGCTCAGTCCGGCGCGGGGCAGGCGATGGCTACACCCCGATTTAAGGTGGATCCATCCTGGCCGAAACCTTTGCCCGGCCGTTGGGTTACGGGCGAGGTGGGAGGAACGTGCGTCGATGCGAACGATCACGTCTTCATCGTCAACCGGGACAACTTGACCTCCGCCGAGAAGCAGAATGCGAAACCTGCGCCACCGGTGATCGAGTTTGACTCAGAGGGCGACATCGTTAACTCGTGGGGCAATCCCAACGTCCTTCCTAATGCGCCGCACGGCTGCTTCGTAGATGTCAAAGGCAACATCTGGATCGCCGGTAAAGCGGACGGAATTGTTCAGAAGTATACGCACGATGGCAGCAAACTGTTGCTCCAAATTGGGACTCGAGGAAAGTTTGATACCTCGGACGGCGCTATAAATGGCGCTGCGCTCAATTCAAGCCACACTCGGCTGAACGAACCGGCAAGCGTGGCCGTTGATCCGGCCAATGGCGACGTCTACGTCGCCGATGGTTATGGCAACCGCCGGATCGCTGTCTTCGACCGCAACGGCAAATTCCTGCGGCAATGGGGCAGGCAAGGGACGTTGGCCGAGGACAAAGCGGGAGTGGGCGGCGCATTCCTCGGCAACGTGCATTGCGTGGTGCTGGGCAACGACGGGCTTGTCTACGTGTGCGACCGGCTGGGCGACCGCGTGCAAGTTTTCACCAAAATGGGCAAGTTCATAAGGAACATCTTCGTCAACCCGGCCGCCGGAGAAATAATAGGCCGGGGCACGGCCTGGTGGCTGGCCTTTTCGCCGGACAAGGCTCAGAAGTTTATGTATGTCGCTGATGGCGGGGATGAAGCGATTTGGATTTTTGATCGAGCAACCGGCAAGGCCCTGTCGAGCTTCGGCCAGCCTGGCCACCAGGCAGGTGAATTCACCTTCCTCCATACGATCTCCGTGGATTTACACGGCAATCTGATCGCCGCAGAGACCATCGACGGACGGAGGGTGCAGCGCTTCCGCCTGCTGCCCTAAGCTACTGAGCTTCACAACATGTGGTGACAACAAGCTCTGTAGCGGTAGCGTCTGGGCGCTGAGCGTGCGGCGGTTTCGGGAATGAACGCTGAGATTGTCCGGCCCCGCCAGGGCCGGAGCGCTTTATTGCTCTCCCTCGTCGTGCCGGTTTAGCTCCGAAGACCGGAGCGCGCCCCGGCGTAGCGCCCTATCCTTCATCATGGCAAAAATGACCGGCACCAGGATCAGCACATGAATGGACGAGGTCACCATGCCGCCCACGATGGGTGCGGCGATGGGCTTCATCACGTCGGAGCCGATGCCCGTTTCCCAAAGGATGGGCACGAGGCTGGCAAGCACGCAGGACACGGTCATCAGCTTGGGCCGCAGCCGCAGCACCGCGCCGTCAGTCACCGCCGCCTCAATATCCGCTTCGGTCATAGGTTGACCCGTGGCCAGCCGCCGGTCCAATGCCTCGTGCAGGTACACCACCATCACAACGCCTGTCTCAATGGCGATGCCGAACAGCGCGATGTAGCCCACCCAGACCGCCACGCTGAAGTTGTAGCCGAGCAGCCATTGCAAAATCAAGCCGCCCGTCATGGCGTAAAGCGTGGGGAAGATCAACACGAGGGCCTCGCTTGCCGAGCGGAACACCATGTAGAGCAGCACGAAGATGAGGAAGAAGACGACGGGAAGAATCAGCTTTAGGCGCTGCTTAGCGCGCTCCTCGAACCGGTACTCGCCGGACCATTGGTAGGTGTAGCCGGGAGGCAGTTGGAGTTTCTGGCGCAGCAACTGGTTGGCCCGTTGCACGAAGCCGCCGTAGTTGGTGGTGGAGAGATCGAAGTAAACGTAGCCGGTAAGCTGCCCGCCTTCGTCGCGAATCATCCCCGGTCCACGTGAAAAGCCGACCGAGGCGACTTCACCCAGCGGAATCTGCGCCCCGGTTGGGGTGGCGATCAAAACACGCCGGAGTTGTTGAAGGTCGTCGCGGAAATCGCGGTTGTAGCGCACGTTGATGGGGTAGCGTTGGCGGCCTTCGATGTTCTCGGCGATGTCCTCGCCGCCGATCCCGGAGGTCACTGCTTGCTGCACGTCTTCCACGGTCAATCCGTAGCGGGCGGCCTGTGCGCGATCGACCTGAATGTTGATGTAGAACCCCTGCGCCACGCGCTCGGCGAAGGCGGACCTCATCTCCGGCATGGAGGAAAGGATCTGCTGCACTTCCAGCCCGAGTTTCTGAATGCCATCGAGCGTTGGGCCGTAAATCTTCATCCCAACTGGCGTCTTGATTCCCGTCAGCTCC
Source organism: Acidobacteria subdivision 13 bacterium RH2 MAG17b (assembly GCA_002197525.1). Taxonomy (GTDB): domain Bacteria; phylum Acidobacteriota; class Terriglobia; order UBA7540; family UBA7540; genus RH2-MAG17b. The sequence goes on from NFUN01000118.1 coordinate 44,353, forward strand.
ATGTCCAGCCGGTTCTCGACCGGCATCGTCCACGTGTTGGTGAGGCCGGGAAACTGCAGCTTTTGATCCATTTGCTGAATGAGCCGGTCATAGGTCATGCCATGCGGCCAGTCGCGGCGCGGCTTCAACATGATCGTGGTGTCGTACATATCGAGCGGAGCGTTGTCGGTGGCGCTGTCGGACCGCCCGACCGAGCCAAAGACGCTCTCGACTTCGGGGAACGTGCGGATGATGCGGTCCTGCTCTTGGAGCAATTGTGAAGCCTGGGTGATGGAAATGCCGGGCAGCGCGGTGGGCATGTAGAGTGCCGAGCCTTCAAAGAGCGCGGGCATGAATTGGCTGCCGATGCGGAAGGCGAGCGGCAGTGTGACGGCCAGGAAGAGAAGATTCACGAAGATCGTCAGCTTCCGGTGGCGCAGGCAAAAGCGCAAGACCGGCAAATAGAGGGCCTGAGTGAAGCGCGAGATAGGATTCTTGCGCTCCGGCCGGAGCCGGCCACGAATGAAAAGCAGCATGAGGACCGGCACGAGAGTGATTGCGAGTATCGAGGAGAAGCCAATGGAGAGAGTCTTGGTCCAGGCAAGGGGCCGGAACATGCGGCCTTCCTGCGCCTCCAGCAGAAAGACGGGCAAAAAAGAGACCACGATGATGAGCAACGAAAAGAAAATCGCGGGGCCCACTTGCTTGGCGGCGCCCATCAGAAGCCTGCGCCGCTCAGAGCCGGTGAGAGCAGGGGATTGAGCGGAGTCTGGCTTTACACTCTCCCCAGGGTCGCCGCCAGCCGGGCTTTCCGTAAGCCAGCGGTGGCCGTTTTCCACCATCACGATGGATGCGTCCACCAGCACTCCGATGGCCAGCGCCAGCCCGCCGAGCGACATGATGTTTGAGCTGACGTGGAGGAGGGCCATGGGAATGAAGGCGGCGATCACAGCGATGGGAAGGCTAAGAATCGGAATGAGAGCCGAACGGAAGTGAAAAAGGAAGATGATGATCACCAGGCTGACGATGATCGCCTCCTCGATCAGATCGCGCTTGAGCGTGCGCGTAGAGGCTCGAATCAGCCCGGAGCGGTCATACCCGGAAACCACCTCCACGCCCGGCGGCAGCGAAGGAGCGATTTGCGCAAGTTTCTTTTTTACTCCGTCGATCACGTCGAGCGCGTTCATCCCGTAGCGCATGACGACGATGCCCGATACGGTTTCGCCCTCTCCGTTCCACTCCGCTACGCCCTCGCGGATGTCCGGACCGAAGGAAACCGTACCGAGGTCGCGGACGAGCACCGGAACCCCGTTTTTCGTGGCCACGGGGACATCGGCGAGGTCGTTCAGCGAATGGAAATAGCCCAAGCCGCGGACCATGTATTCTGCACCGCCGAGTTCCAAGAGCCGTCCGCCCACTTCATGGGTGCTCGCGCGCACCCGGTCAATGACGGTGGAAAGAGAAATGTTATAAGCCAGGAGCTTTGCGGGATCGAGGTTCACCTGATACTGCCGCACGAAGCCGCCGAGGGTTGCCACCTCCGCGACGCCAGGCACCGTCTCAAGTTGGTAGCGCAAGTACCAGTCTTGAAGCGAGCGCAAGTCCGCCAGGCTGTAACGGTGCGTGTGATCCACAAGAACGTACTCGTAAACCCATCCGGCGCCCGTTGCGTCCGGGCCGATTGCCGGATGCACGTTCGCCGGAAGTTTGCCCTGGATCTGCTGAAGGTATTCGAGAACGCGCGAGCGCGCCCAGTAGAGGTCTGTGCCGTCCTGAAACACCACGAAAACGTAGGAGTCGCCGAACATCGTCTGCGCGCGGACCGCCGTCACGCGCGGCGCGCCCAGCAGGCTTGTAACGATGGGATAGGTGACTTGATCTTCAATGATATTGGGCGGCTGGCCGGCCCAGGGCGTGTGAATGATGACTTCGACGTCAGAGATGTCGGGAAGCGCGTCGAGCGGAATGTGGCGGATGGAATAAATTCCGGCCAGCACCAACAGAAACGTTCCGGCAAAGACTAGAAAGCGGTTGCGAGCGCACCAATCCATCCAGCGAGCGATCATTTACATTCCTCCTCCGGCGCTGACGTTGAGCTGTTGTGCGGCCACAGTCTGGCCGTTGCGCTGGGCCACGATGCTCACTTGCCACGTTCCACCGCTTTGCAACTGGCCGCTGCCTTCATAGAGGCCGCCGCCTTTGTCCGCAAGAGTAAAAACGTCGCGCATGGCGGACATGCCCATTGCGGGCATGGCAGGCATGAAAAACGTAACGGTGACTTGCGCGCCGGGGATGGGCTGCCCGTTCGGGCTGGTTAGCTTCACCATAAACGCGTTGCCGCCTTTATGCGGAGGTGAAGGAATTGAGCTGAATTCGAGTTTGGGTTGGCCTTTCGCACCTTGGTTCATCGCCGCCGCCGCTCCGGCGCCCGGCGGTGGAGGAACAAACGATCCCATCGCCGCCTGAAGCTGGCTTTCCGAATCGATCAGAAAATTGGCGGAAGTCACAATCTGCTCGCCCGTCTTGAGGCCTTTCAAGACCACGAACTCATCTCCAGCTTGCGGACCCAGTTGGACGTCACGAGGTTCAAGATATCCGTCTCCGCGATCCACGAAAGCGATGTCGCGCGTGCCGGACTGGAAGACGCCTGACGTTGGAATCACAAGGTGACGGCCGAGAGGAATATCGAGACTGACGTTAACGAACATGCCCGGAGTCAGCTTGAGGCTGGGGTTCGGGAACACCAAACGCACCTTCACGGTGCGCGTCGTTGGGTCTACCTGCGGCCAAATGTAATCCACGCGGCCGCTGAAGATGCGGCCGGGGTAGGAGTCCACCGTGACCGTGGCCGGATCACCGACACGAATCTGCCCGATCTCGTTCTGAAAGATTGCCGCGTAGACCCACACGGTCGAAAGGCCGGTAATCGTGTAAAGCTTTGTTTCGGGCTGCGCATACATGTGGGGCAGCGCCAGGCGGTCGGTGACGTAACCGGAGACGGGCGAATCAATCTCCAGCTCCTGGCTTGCCTTCTGGCCTGCTTTGAGGCGGCCAATTTCACGCTCCGGCACGCTCCACTGGCGCAGACGCTCAGCAGCCGCGGTGAGCAGCGAGTTTGCGCCTGAGGCTACTCCCGGAACTGTACTGGACGCCAACAACCGTTGATTCCGCAGCGCCAGCAGATACTCCTGCTCCGTGGTTACGAGGTCCGGACTGTAAATAGTGAACAGCGGCTCGCCCTTGCGCACATATTGGTAGGTGGAGTTCACGAAAACCTTTTGAATCCATCCGGCGAAACGGATCTGCACGGTGGACTCGAGCTGCTCGTCCACGTCCACGTTGCCCGCGGTCCGAATCAGGTTGTGCACATCCTTTACGCGGACCGGTCCCGTTTTAACGCCAATGCTCTGCAATCGCTGCGGCGAGAGTTGAATGGGTATGAGGCGGGCCGGAGCACTGGCCGGAGCGGTCTCGCCCGAAGAACCGGAAGCGGCACTCTTCGGCTGCGAGGGCTCGCTAGGCGGCGCGGCGGAAGCCGCCTGCGGGCGCGGCCCTGCACGCCGTTCGAAGCGCCATAGCAAAACTCCCAACGCTCCGGCCAACAGAACGTTTAACCCCACGGCTGCCATCCATGCACGGCGATAATTCTTCACGACTCGTCTCCTTTGCTACCTTGATTGCAAGCTCATGCCGGTGATCTGCTCGATCTTTGCGAGCGCAATTTCGTGCTTGGCGAGTGCGCGCCAGTATTCTTCGTCGAGATGAAGAACGTCCAGAAAAGAACTGAGCAGCGTCTCGAAGTCCTCGCGGTTTGCGGAGTAGGCCGCAAGGCCGGCCTGGAATGTGGCCGCCGCCTGTGGCAGCAAGCCCTGGCGGTAGATTTTGAGCACCTGCGCGCCAGTCTCCGCCGCAAGATATTGATCACGGACCTGGAAGTACGCGCTTTGCAGTTGCGCTTCGTACAGCCGGCGCGAACGGTTCATGTTCTCGACCGATTCGGCCAGCTCCGGCCCCTGCTTGCGGCGGCGGTAGATGGGAATCTTCACACCGAACGTCAGCATGTAGTAAGCCGGGAATTGCAAGCCCGTGCGCTGAACCATGTACTGGACGTTAAAGTCCGGGTAAAAGTCCTTGTGTGCGAGCTCCACCTGAAGTCCCTCGCGCCGCACGATCTGCTGCCCGGCATCTACGGCTGGATTGCTGCCGCGCATGCTGGCCATCAACTCGTCCGCCGTATAAGGCAGAAGCGTTTCGACAGGAGCTTCAGCGGTGATATCCGGCGAATCCATGGGCCGGTTGAGAAGCAGCTTGAGGGAGGCTTCAAGCGCGCCTATCTGTTGGCGTCGTAAGGCAAGCTCCTCCAGTAGCTTGCTCTGCTCAAGCTGCGCCTTCAGTACGTCCTGCTCGTTGCCTTCCCCAACGCGGTAACGGGCCTCGGCGACTTTCTCGACATTGGCCAGCAGTTCCTGGTCACGGTGCAAAATCGCGAGAATTTGCTCGTTATAACCGAGGTTGAAGTAAACCTCTCTCAACTGTTCGACCACCGCACGGCTGGTGGAGACGGCGCCGTCGCGCGAGACCGCGGCGTCGCGCTTGGCCATCTCCCCCTTGAGGCGTAGCTTGCCGGGGTAAGGCAAGTCCTGAGAAACGCCAAGCCCGAGGTAAGCGAAGTTGTTGTTGGTGAATCCGGCGAACGGGCGCGGGCTACCCACATTGAGCTGCTGCACCACTACCTGTGGGTCGGGCAAGGTGGAAACCTGCGAGGGCACTTGCTCCGCCGCCTGCCAAGCGCGGCGCGCCGCCAGAATGCGCGGGTTATGGCGTTCGGCCTCTTCAAGCAACTGGGCAAGCGGTGTGGCCACGGGCTTTGAGCTGGAGTTCACACTCAAACTCATGCCCGGCTGGGCATTTCGTCCACTCTCTTGTGCCGCGCCGGACGTTTGTTTGGACCCTGCTGGTGCGGCTGGCTCACGGGTGGCGCCAACCACTGCGCCGCCACTGCTGACGATTAACAACATAAGCAGAATCGTGTTTTTCGCTTGGCTCATGATGGATCTTTCCTTTTCGGCGTTTTCAATCCGCGTCCTCGATCGGCGCTGGCTCGTGCTTGTTTGCTGGGTTTGATTCGTCTTGCTCCGCCTTTCCGGTTGAAAGCAACAGGTGGCGGCCATAGACGGAATCCCAAAGGCGGTCAAAGAGCGCTCGCGACATGGAGCGCTTCAGTTCGAAGTCGAATGTTTCGCGGTAGCCGCCCACGCGGAAGTGATAAGGGTCCGGCCGGGCGATGGTCTGGATGTCCTGCCAGCGCCAACTCCGGCTGCCGCGCTTGCTCGAAGTCACGTAGTCGATGCCCGCTTGGCGAAAGCGAAGCTCGCCGTTTGTTCCGTCGAAAGCTGTGGAATGACGGGCCGGAATGACGGCGAAACTGGAAAGGCGGGGATTAGGGTCAGCGTTTTCGGAGGGCTTGCCAACGCACTCCGCAAGCGCTGCCGCCACGGCTGGAGGCGCTGGGTGGCTGAGAGCAAAGCGAAAGCTCTTTTCCCCTGGCAGATGCCATGCCCGGTTGCGATAACTCGTGAGCGTCAGTTCATGCTGCGTCACGCGAAATGTGTGGATTTGAACGAAGGTCCAACGCAGCGGTTTGCCCTTCAGGGGGCTAAAGACAATTCCGCCCGGCCCTAACGTGAGCGTGCCCTGGGTAGATCGTAAGCTGTGGCGCAGCCGCGCAGGCGTTTGCCAGGGCCGCAGATCTTGGGCCCCTCGCGATTCGTTCTGTTTGCTTGCCTTGCCCGCCCGGGCAGGCGCCGCAACTATTGGAGCGGCAAATAGTGCAAAAAGAATGAAGCCGGGAAACTTTTGGTGAAGCATTTCTACCTCCAGAAACGCTGAGATGCGCACCGCTCTGGTGCGGGCGCTTGATTTTGAATGCGCCATGCGCCGCGCTGAGGCGCGCCGCGGAAGCCGGCTACACTTCGCCGGGGAGATCAAGCCTTATGAACGGCGCCGCGCGGCTGCTTACCGCCGCACACAGGCACACGTATAAGACGGGGAGTAAGACGGAAGGGTTTAGATCAGTAACGCCGAATTGAGAATAAAGCGCGGTGCGCCGGGAGGGCTAGGAAAGGATGCGGCCTCACGCGCCTTGGTTGCGCCCATCAAAAAAACGAACGGGCTGTTAAAATCGGCCGGGTGTATCCGGGCAACAACCGTCAAAGCTTGTGTCGCGCCCGAACGGTGCGGAGCGGGCATAAAACTGGTTATATCCGGGGCGGCAGGCTTATGACGGCAACAATTCCCCTGGCCCCCTGTTTTGCGGCACGAGGAATTCATCATGCGGCAGCAGTCTCTTGCCTGCGCTGAAGTGAGCGGCATACCCGCACACGTTAACGCTGGCGCGAGCATCGACAGCGTCAAGATGAGAACCATTGACCGCACTAAACAGCGCATATGTCCTCTTGCTTTCTTGCTACAGACTAGCGCCGCGCAAATAGTTAAGTCAAGCGCAACTTCCTTCCAGCGGCGGAACTAAGGGCCCGTTCAGAAATAACTGTTCCATCTTCAAACCGGCGCCCCTCCCCCGCCGCATCGCGTCACCCTCTCCCCGCA
>NFUN01000119.1 GCA_002197525.1 Acidobacteria subdivision 13 bacterium RH2 MAG17b
AATCGCTTAGATCGTTTATGCATGCTTCATATTATATCGTCTTCTGTTCGCCGGATCAAGCTTGAGATTCATCAAGAATGTTTAACCTAAGCAAACCGGAACAAAGCGGCGGAACGAACCGGAGATTGGCCGTAACCAACTAAATCTACAATAGATGCGGCGATTGCCCGACCGAACCGGAGCATTGCTCAGAAAAGAAAAGAGTTATAGGACGCCCCCTACTGCTTTTGCACCCATGATGGTGCAACTCATACGGAAATCGTCCGGATACGGCAGGGCCGCTGGAATTGCGAATGGCTACCAATCTAGCCCATGAGCGCGGCTTCATTGCCGCTCCCGCCCCGGAGGTTCCTGCCGCCGGCCGCCCAAGCGTTGCGAAATTGACACGCCAAGGCGGGCTGAGGCAAGATGAATTTTCCCAGGGAGGAGCGATTGGCTCAGCACATCCGCGCAGGGGCTGCCGCATCCGGTGAAGCCCCGCAAAATTCGCGGCAGAATGGCCTGCTGGCAAGAGTCCGGACGACGCTCGAAATGATCAAGTTCGAGCATTCGATCTTCGCCTTGCCGTTTGCGCTGACCGGGGCGTTACTCGCGGCGCGGGGATGGCCCACGTTGCGCCAGATTTTCTGGATCGTGGTGGCGATGGTCGCCGCCCGCAGCGCCGCCATGACGTTCAACCGCATCGCGGACCTGCACTTTGACGCGCTGAACCCGCGCACCCGCCTGCGCCCCCTCGCCACCGGGCAACTCAGCATGCGTTTTGCCGCCGGGTTTACGATTCTTTCCAGTCTCGTGTTCATCCTGGCCGCCGGAGAACTCAACCGGCTTGCGCTGGAGCTTTCGCCCGTCGCCTTGGCGGTTCTGCTGGGATATTCCTACACCAAGCGGTTTACCTGGCTCTCGCACCTGGCCGTGGGAATATCTTTGGGATTGTCGCCGATTGCAGCCTGGATTGCCTTGCGGGGCGACCTGCGGCCCGGCGTGCTGCTGCTCGGCGGAGCGGTCACGCTGTGGGTTGCCGGTTTTGACCTGATCTACGCCTGCCAGGACGTGGACTTCGACCGCCAGCAAGGGCTGGCCTCGTTTCCGGGCCGTTATGGGATTGCCGCCGCGCTTCGCGGCTCGACGGCGCTGCACATCTTGATGCTGGGCTTGCTCATCGCTACGGCGCGCATCGAGCGCCTGGGCTGGCTGGCAGGTCTGGGATTGGCGCTGGTCGCGTTGCTGCTGGCCTATGAGCACCACTTGGTCAAGCCGTCGGACCTCTCCAAGGTGAATGCCGCCTTTTTCACCATCAACGGCTACATCAGCGTGCTGTTCTTTTTGACGTGGGCGGGAGACATTCTGCTGCACCGAAGGGTTTAGGGCGTCACCGCCAGAGAGATCGCAACTGGAAGGGCGGCGGCGTCCAAAAACCGCAGCCAGCAGGTTTTGCTTTATTGCATTCGGGTGGGGGTTATCATCTCGCGGAATACCAGCGAGTCAAAAATGGCCAGGACTTCTTTGCGGTAGTTTACGATGCGCTCGACAGCCGCCTGGTACCACGGGTCTTGCACGGCGAGCCGCTGCCAGCGTTCGAGCACCTGTGGAGGCACGTCAATATCGGCGCGGAGCTTTTGCAGAGGATGGCCGCGCAGAAATAGGCCGTAAAAGAAGGCCGCTTCGTGCCTCGGCTCCGCCAAGTTGGCTTCAACTGGCATCATGTCAAGCTCGCTGATATCCGGGTAGTGACTCAGTTTGCCGTAGCGCCGACCTTCAGGTCGGCATTTTGAAGGCTGTGCCGGGCTGAAGCCCGGCGCTACAAAACCAAACTGAGTCACTACCGAAATCCGGCTCAGCTTCTACTCCCACGCCAGCCGGAAACCCGGCTCGGCAAAAGAAGTACGAAACAATATGGTAAACCCTTTGTCAAGCCCAAAGCTCAATATCCATGCGGCATCGAGCGCCTTTACACTCCCGCATGTTGAGTGCCAATTGGCCGGTGCCCAGGCGCGCGCAGTGGGTTTGCCAGGCGGCGCGGCAGGGGGTAATATGGTGTTTCGCCGCCCGGCCTGGAGAGTCTGTGTCGAAACTGCTGTTTTTGAGTTGGTGCGGCGCTCTATGAGCGCCGAAGCTATCGAAAAATAAAGGCCGGCGGTCACAGACCGCCGCACCAGCCGCGGTTTTCACACGGACGCTGCGGGAGAAAAGCTCTATGCTGCCCAAAGCATTGAAGATCGAAGACAGAGCGCTCGATCCTATCGCCGGAAAGGTGCTCGGCGGCGGACGGCTGGCGTTTGAAGACGGCGTCGCGCTCTTCCGCTCCCCCGATCTGCTTGCTATTGGATATTTGGCCGATCACGTCAGGCAAAAACTGCACGGCCATCGAACTTATTTCAATGTTAACCGCCACATCAATCCCACGAACGTATGTGTGGCAAGTTGCCGTTTGTGCGCTTTCGGCCGCAAGCCGGATGCTCCCGGCGCTTACACGATGGCTCTTGAGGAGGCGTTCCGCGTCGCCGGCCAGGGCTGGACGGAAGCGATCACCGAATTTCACATTGTTGGCGGGCTGCACCCCGATTTGCCGTTTTCGTATTACGTCGATCTGATTCGCGGGTTGAAGGAGCGCTTTCCCACCGTACACCTTAAGGCCTTCACGGCGGTCGAAATCGCCTATTACGCCCACATGACGCGGCTGAGTGTGAAAGAAATCCTCGATCGGTTCAAAGATGCCGGCCTCGGCTCACTGCCCGGAGGTGGCGCGGAGATTTTCGCTCCCGCGACGCGCCGCAAAATCTGCGACCACAAGATCGGCGCAACCATGTGGCTCAACGTGCATCGCACAGCCCATCAGATGGGGCTGCATTCGAACGCCACCATGCTTTACGGCCACATCGAATCAGACGAGGACCGGGTGGATCACCTGCTGCGCCTGCGCGAGCTACAGGATGAAACACACGGTTTTCAGGCCTTTATCCCCCTCAAATTCCATCCCGCCCATACCGAGCTTGGCAAGGATACCGGCTACCGCGATACCACCGGCTTCATGGATCTCAAAAGCGTTGCCGTGGCGCGCCTATTGCTGGATAATTTCCCTCACATCAAGGCCTACTGGATTATGATGACTCCGCGCGTCGCGCAGGTGGCGCTACGCTTCGGAGCCGATGACCTGGACGGCACGGTCGTGGAGGAGAAGATTTATCACGACGCCGGAGCCACCACCCCGCAAGTGATGACGCGCCAAGAGCTTATGAGGCTTATCCGCGAGGCGGGCGGGGAACCTTGCGAGCGCGACACCCTCTACCGTCCCGTCACGCGCACCGAAACCACGCTCAGCGTTCAGGCTTAAAGTGACCGCTCAGCGATCAGTAAGTCTCGCCGTTCCACTTCGCGCATCAATTCGTCAGCATTTGGCCTGGCTAGAGCCATGGCTCACTTGACGAACGAGCGCCAAAGGAGCCCGAAATTGCCTTCCGGTGAAGCTCGTAAGAAACTGATGCTGATTGACACCATGTCTCTGGTGTTCAGGGCGTTTTATGCCCCGATGCAAGTGCCGCTTATCTCCCCCGCTGGCATGCCCACCCAGGCGATCTTCATTTTTGTGCGCACCCTGCGCAAGCTGCTACGCGACGCCCAGCCGGACTACGCAGTCGCGGCCTTCGATCTCGCAGCGCCCACCTTCCGCGATCAGTTGTTGCAGGCATACAAGGCCAACCGCCCGCCGTTTCCCGAGGACCTTGCGGCTCAGTTGCCCTACGTTCGGCGTTTCTGCCGCGCCATGGGCGTTCCCATTGTTGAGAAGGAGGGCTTTGAAGCAGACGACATCATTGGAACGCTCGCACGCAGTAGCGCGCAGGCCGGTCTTGAGGCGCTTATTGTTTCCGGCGATGAAGACCTTTTTCAGCTCGTGAACGGTTCCGTCAAGGTCCTGAAGCCCTCGCGGCAGGCAAAGGACGGCGAGACGCTTTGTGACGAGCAGAAGGTGAAGGAGATTATCGGCGTCGAACCTTCCAAGGTGGTGGATTGGATCGCCCTGACTGGCGACCCGAGCGACAACATCCCCGGAGCGCGCCCGCTGCCCGGCCAGGAACCGGCTGCGGAGGCCGGCGCCAAAAGACGAAGTTACATCGGCCCGAAAGGCGCCACGGAGTTGATTGAAAAATTCAAGACGCTCGAAGCCGCCTTGGACGGCTGGCAGGAAGTCTCCCGCCAAAGCTATCGCGAAGCCTTGCGCGATTTCCGCAACGAGGCATTGCTCAGCAAAGAACTGGCCCGGATTCACACTGACGTTCCCGTGGGTGTCGAGCTTGATGAATTGAAAATAGGCCGCCCCAATCTCGAAGAAATCGTTCCGCTCTGCCAGGAACTCGGTTTCACTTCGCTCTTGAAGGAGTTTACCGGCGAAGGAAATCAGCACGTGGAAATCGCTGCCGTGGCCGCCGAAGAGCTGACCTCAGCGCATGAAGTGGAAAACTGGCTGCATGTGCTTGAACCCTCAGATCCCCTGGCTTTGTCCGCCGCGTTTGAAGGCGAAGAAGGCTTTTCTGCGCGTCTCACGGCCGTCGGCTTGGCGGACGCCTCACGCCGCGCGGTGATGCCGCTGGTGATGAACGCATCACGGCGCGAGTTACTGGCAGCGCTCGCGCCTGTGCTTTCCGATCCCAGCCGAAAGAAGATCACGCACAATTCCAAGCTGCTCCGGCTGCTGCTGGGCCAAGAGGGGAAGATAATTGCCGGGATCACCGGAGACACGCTGCTCTATGCCTACCTTCTTGATCCCCTGGGGTCGTCTTATTCGGCGAGCCACGTGTTGCTGCGGCGGACCGGTAGACAGATTGCGGAGACGCCCGCAGAAATGGTGGCTGCATCGATGGAGCTGGCGGAACTGTTGGCTCCCGAGCTTGAGCAGAAAGGGCTCTCCGGGCTTTACCGCGACATCGAGCTTCCGCTCGCAGCGGTGCTGGCGGATATCGAGGCGGCAGGGGTGAGGATCGACACCGCTATTTTACAGGAGATGTCCCGCCAGTTTGAGGCGAAGCTGGCCGGTTTGACGCAGGAGATTTACGATCTCGCCGGCCAGACCTTTGACATTGATTCGCCCAAGCAGCTTGGTGAAATCCTCTTTGACAAACTTAAACTGCCTGGCGGCAAGAAGCTGAGGAAGAGCGGACAATACTCCACGGATGCGTCAGTGCTGGAAGGTTTGGCGGAGCGGCACGGGTTGCCGCGACGGATACTCGACTACCGCACGCGCGCCAAGCTGAAATCCACCTACGTGGACGCCTTGCCGCGGTACCTCAACCCGGCGACAGGCCGCTTGCACTCCACCTTTGACCAGACCGGCTCGCGAACCGGCCGGCTTTCCTCTTCCAATCCCAACTTGCAGAACATCCCGGTAGGCGACGAATTCGGCAAGCTGATTCGCTCGGCTTTCGTGGCCGAGCCGGGATGGAAACTGATCTCGGCGGACTACTCGCAGATCGAGCTTCGGGTGCTCGCGCATCTGTCCGCCGACCCGCTCCTGATCGAGGCGTTTTCACGTGGCGAGGACATCCATTCGCGCACCGCGCAGGAGCTTTTCGGCGTGCCTCCGGCTTTGCAGACGCATGAACACCGGCGAATGGCGAAGGCGATCAATTATGGCGTGATTTACGGTTTGAGCGCCTTCGGCCTCGCCCAGCGCACGGGAACGAGCAAGACAGAGGCCCAGCGCTACATCGACGAGTATTTCCGGCGGTATCAAAAGGTGGATGACTTCCTGCGCGGCTGCGTCGAACAGGCGCGCGCGACCGGAGAAGTCCGCACGCTGTTCGGCCGTCTGCGGCCTATTCCCGAAATCCGCATCCAGGACCAGGCCACGCGGAACCGCGCTGAACGCGAAGCAATGAATACGCCGCTGCAAGGGACCGCCGCCGACCTGATGAAATTGGCGATGGTCAAGCTGCACGCGCGTCTGAAGCGCGACGGACTGCAAACGCGAATCATCCTGACCGTCCATGACGAGTTGGTGCTCGAAGCGCCGGAATCCGAGGTTGAATCCGCGCTCGGCATGATTCAGGTGGAAATGGAAGGCGTTTACCCGTTGCGAGTTCCGTTGCAGGTGGACATCGGCGTAGGAGCCAACTGGCGCGACGCCAAGTGAAAGCCAGCACAGCGGCAGAACCTAATCTTCGCTCTTAATCCGCGCGCTCTGCGGTAGTGTCCTAATACGAACGCATTTGTTGATGTGACGCCACTCTGGTGCGCCGGTGTCCCCACCGGCGAAAAACTGGCGATGACGACATCGCCGCACCAGCAGACATCACGCCATTTAATGCGTTTGTATTAGTTTGAATTTCCTGGGGGTTGCGCCCGACCTTAGTCAGTACCAGCGACCCCCGCAAAAGGTGTAGAATCGTCCGCACATGGCCGCACCTCCGGTTATTGGGGAACTCGTCGAGCATTTCGCCCGTAACGCCGACGTGTATCGTAACAGTCTGAATGAGACCCTCAGGTGAGATGGAGCAGGCGAGGATGAGCAAGACAATTGACCAGGGCAAAGAGGAAGTTGCGACGCTGTGCCGGTATTTCACTACCAACCGCCAGGCGTTTCTCGCCCCCGGCGTCAAGGAAGCCCACATCCGCCAATCGCTGATCGATCCCTTTTTTGAAGCCCTCGGATGGGACGTGCGCAACCAGGCAATGATTGCTCCCCAGTACCGGGAAGTGATTCCCGAAGACAGCCTGGACGTGGAAGGGCAACAGAAGGCCCCGGATTACACCTTCCGCGTCGGCACTCTGCCGAAGTTTTACGCCGAAGCCAAGAAGTGCGGTGTGAACATCGGCGCGGACCCCGCCCCCGCCTTCCAACTTCGCCGGTACGGATGGAGCGCCAAACTCGCGTTGTCCATTCTCACCGACTTTGAGGAACTCGGCGTTTACGATTGCACCCTGCGACCCCACCTGAGCGACAAGGCGAGCCATGCCAGAACCCTGTACTTCCGCTACGAGGAATACCCCGACCGTTGGCGCGAGTTGTGGGACGTGTTTTCCCGCGAAGCTGTCTGGTCCGGGGCATTTGACCAGTACGCCGCCTCCAAGCGAAAGCGCGGCACGTCCGAAGTAGACGTGGAGTTTTTGAAGGAAATGGAGGGCTGGCGGCTAGCGCTGGCCGGGAACATCGCACTTCGGAACAAGGACCTGTCTTTGGACGACCTGAACGCGGCCGTGCAACTGACGATTGACCGCGTGGTGTTCCTTCGCATGGCGGAAGACCGCGGGCTGGAACCTTACGAGCAACTTCTGAAGCTGTGCGAACGGCCTGAGATTTACCCCCGCTTCATCCGCGACGTGTGCCGCCAGGCCGACGAGAAGTACAATTCCGGGCTGTTTCATTTCCAAAAAGAAAGCGGCGTATCCGAAGATCCCGACCAGATCACGACGAAGCTGACGGTGGACGGCAAGGTTTTCAAGCCGATCCTGCAAAGCCTGTACTTCGCCTATGGTTCGCCCTATCACTTCGGCGTTATGCCCGTCGAAATCCTTGGAACCGTCTATGAGCGGTTCTTGGGCAAGGTGATTCGGCTGACGGCAGGCCACCAAGCCAAGATTGAGGAAAAGCCCGAAGTGCGCAAGGCCGGGGGCGTCTATTACACGCCGGCATACATCGTTGAGTACATCGTCAAGCACACCGTCGGCCGGCAGATCGAAGGGCGAAGTCCAGCGCAGCTTGCGGGTAGCGCCGGCGTCCTCGCCGGCTCCTCGGGCCGCCGAGACGGCGGCGCTACGTTCCGCGTTCTGGACATGGCGTGCGGAAGCGGCTCGTTTCTGTTGGGCGCATACGGGTGCCTTCTGGACTACTGCTTGAATTGGTACATTGAACACAAGCCGGAAAACTTGAAGAAGGCCGTTTACAAGGACCCCCGCAACGGTCATTGGCGGCTGACGATTGAGGAAAAGAAACGAATCCTCACGACGCATCTCTTCGGCGTGGACATTGACTCCCAGGCCGTTGAAGTGACCAAGCTCTCTTTACTACTAAGAGTGCTGGAAGGCGAGACCGACCAGAGCCTTTCCCTGAGCCAGCTTGCCTTCGGCGACCGCGCCCTGCCCAACCTGGCAGACAACATCAAGTGCGGCAATTCCCTGATCGGCCCGGACTATTTCACCGGCAAGCTGATTGTGGACCCCGAGGAAATGAAGCGCGTCAACGCGTTTGACTGGAGCCAAGGCTTCCCCCACGCCATGAAGGCCGGGGGGTTCGACTGCATCATCGGCAACCCGCCGTATCTGTTCATTACCGAAGTCCCCGAGTGCGACCGCAGGTACTACCAGGACAAATACAAGAGCGTCACCTATCGGTTTGACCTTTACGGGGTTTTTGTCGAAAAGGCGTTGAGGCGTCTGCTGCGCCACAAAGGAGTGCTCGGATTCATAATCCCTCATACGCTCCTAAGTAACGATTCATTTCAGGCGCTACGGTCGCTGCTGGCAACAAATGCGCGGATTTACCAGGTCCTGGACTTGGGGCCGGGCGTGTTTAAGGATGCAAAGAATGAAACGATGCTCCTTTTCTTCGAGAACTCCACGCCCCTAACAGCCAGTAAGACCGAAGTTGCTCGCACAACGCCTCAGAGTTTCTTCAAGCGCGAGCAGAATTTCATTGCTCCGCAGAGAAAATGGGCAATCCCCAACGGGGAAGCGTGGCTTGTGCGGGCGTCAAGCGGTAGCGTTGCCGTCCTAGGACGCATGGCGAGGCAGGGGAAACTGCTTGGCGATTTCTGCACGGCAAATCAAGGGCTTCGCACGGGCGACAACGAGCGATTCCTTTCCGAAACCAAGCGGGGCAACGCGTGGGAACCCGCCGCCGGAGGAAAGGAGATCGGGCGCTACCGCGCGATCCCAAAGGGGCTTTTCGTCTTATATAAACCGGCATTACTCGATGCACCGAGGCGACCGGAGATATTCACGTCCAAGGAAAAAATCGTCGTCCAAGAGATTCGGAATATCTCACTCCACCGGCGTATCGTGGCAACTCTGGACACCGCCGAAACTTTTTGTTTGCAATCGACGAACGTTGTAAACCTAAAACACTGCGCGGAACTTGACATCCGGTACCTACTTGGCGTCTTGAACAGCGCTGTAGTTAACTACTTTTTCCGCTGTCGGTTCCCCGGGAATAATCATATTCCTTCCAATCAACTCCTTCGGATACCGATTCCAATTCCGCCAACAACGCAAGTCCAGCACCGTATCACAGGCCTTGTAGAGGCAATTTTGGATTTGAACAAGGAGTTGGCGTCTGCGAAGTCGGCGGCGCAGAAGGCCATTATCCAGCGCCAGATTGACGCGACGGACGCGGAGATAGACGAACTGGTTTACGAGCTTTACGGGATTACGGACGAAGAGCGGAAGGTGATCGAGGCTTTATGAAACACCGAGTGGCAGTGCCCGAGTCCATGGCCGTACGGTTGCTTGTGGCAAACCAGCGCGCTTGCTGTATTTGCCACAAGCGGAAGCACTTACACATCCACCACATCGACGGCAATACCACCAATAACGCTGATGGCAACTTGGCCCCGCTGTGCCTCGATTGTCACAGCCACGTGACCGGGGATGAGGGGTTGGGGCGGAGATACACAGAGGCGGAAGTGAAGAGGCACAAGCAAGCCTGGGAGAAGGCGTGCGCGACACCCACGTTTGAGGAGGATAAAGAAGATGCAGAGGAGCCAATCCCTATTCTTTACGAGACTGCGTTGGTCGGTTCCGAAGAGGAAATCGCCTACGAGTTCGACTTAGACGAAGGAGAGAACCTCTTCGCGTCGGTGTCTGCAATTGGGTACGTCGACGTAATGATTTGCGACCCGGAGGATTACGAGGAGTGGTGCGAGGGAAAAGATATAGAAGTCTACGATGACGTAGAGCAGATCAGGGAGAAGGAATTCACGTTCGAGGCTCCACAGACCGGAACGTATCTGCTAGTCCTGCGCAACGCCAGCGACGGCGAGATCGAAGTAACAGTCGAAGTCGCCGTGTCGGGTGCCGAAGGGGAAGACTGAGCTGCCATTGAGCGCGAGATCGCCGCCACGGACGCGGAGATTGACCGGCTGGTTTATGACCTGTACGGCCTGACGGCTGAGGAAATCGCGCTGATTGAGAAGTCAACCTCGGAACCCAAGCCAGCAACGGCCAAAGCTGAGGATTTGCCGTCTTGGCGACAGGGCAATTCACGGGCCAATCCGTGACGGCTCAAATTCAAACCAGGACGCTACCCGCTCTGCGCCAACGAACATGATGCGGGCCTCATAGATGCGCGAAGCCGGTCTGGCAATTATTGCCGAAGGTGAATGAATTCACCGTGATTCCCGGCACCGAAGGCCGCAAAGTTACCGTATGGCTGCCAAACGACGGGTTCTGAACCAGATAGTACATTCGGGACTCTTGCACCTCGATGTAGGAATGGCCCCGCGCGTCGAATCGCACATCCGCTCCCTTATTGGCCTGCGTAAGATCGTGGCCGTCCTGCGTGATGTAGAGCCGCTCAGGACGGACGTGGGCCACATTCATGACGGAATATAATTCGCGGGCGTGATACTGCATCACGAGCTCGGCGGGCGTCTGGCCTTTCTTTCTAGCCCTGCCCCGGTAAGTCATACCGTCTTTGCCGGTCTTCCACTCGCCGGAAAGCCCCACTTGGCCGTCCCCGACCGAGCCGGGAAGCTGATAGTTAATCGTCTTGCCGTCGTGGTAGCCTTGCGGATTCACCAGCACGCCGCGGCCGGACCAGTCGCCCACGTACATTTCTTGGGTTGGGATGCCACACGACGGAGCGAACGCGTCATCTTCCGGCGGGATCACGTCGCTGGCAGGGAACTTGAGCCCCGGATGCGCGGCTTCGAGCAACTGCTGAATAGCGTGCTCAAAGGCGCTATCGCCCCCTTCGCCCACGCGGTGAAAGCGCACGATGCCGTTGGCGTCGATGAGGAAGCGGTTAGGCCAGGAGTCGCTGTGGTACAGGTTCCAGATATTGAACTTGTCGTCCACTACGATGGGGTAAGGCAGCCCAAAGCGCTTTACCGCTGCCCGGACGTTATTCACCGAATAGGCGATGTCAAACTCGGGGTCGTGGACTCCGATGATCTCGAATCCGTAGCGGTGGTAGCGGTTCC
Organism: Acidobacteria subdivision 13 bacterium RH2 MAG17b; assembly: GCA_002197525.1. Classification (GTDB taxonomy): domain Bacteria; phylum Acidobacteriota; class Terriglobia; order UBA7540; family UBA7540; genus RH2-MAG17b. The sequence continues at coordinate 11,130 of NFUN01000119.1, forward strand.
ACCATTTCTTGTTATCCGGAAACGTCCGGATGCAGTTGATGCAGGTGTATTCCCAAAAGTCGATTAGGACAACCTTGCCGCGCAGGCTTGCCATGGTCAGCGGCGGCGAATTGATCCAGGTGACGCCGGTAGAGCTCATTTCGGGCGCCTGAGCCATCTCGGGACTTGCCATGGGTCTGCCCATGCCTGGGGACATCGGAGCGCCCATCTGCGGCATGGAGCCAGGTTGGCTCGCAGCGCCGTTCAGTTCCGGCGAGGTCTGGGCGGGTGGCGGCAGCGTCTGTTCCGGAGGCGGAAACTCCGGCGCTTTGGTGTTGACCACTTCAAGCTGCCCTTCGAACAATTGCGGCGCGGCGGCTGCGCCCAGGCCCAGCGTAATCGCAACCATCAGACCGGCTAACAAAAGGAGCGTGTTCCTCATGGCCGTCCTCCATCTTGTATCCGAGACGAGTTTATAACGAACTACCGCCAGGTAGCCGAACAAATTGACGCCGCCCGCCCGCAAAACGCGCCGTGCGGCGAATCTCCCTTCGCGGATGCCTTGCCCGGCCGGACGGGATCGTCTACCATGATGTTGCGGGTCGCGAGCAATAACCATGCTGGTGGGTGGCGCGATGCAGCCAAGTTGGGAGAAACATTTGTTGCAAGGCTAAACCCGCTTATGGTGATGTCCGAAACCAATCTGGATTTCAGCACTCCCATTCGCGACACTCTTCGCCGGCCATTGCGCAGCTTGCGCATCTCCGTGACGGACCGGTGCAATCTCCGCTGCCGCTACTGCATGCCGGAGGAGGAATATACCTGGCTCCGCAGGGATGAAGTTTTGAGCTTCGAGGAGATCGCGGGTCTGGCGGAGATTTTTGCCGCCCTCGGGGTGGAAAAGGTCCGGCTCACGGGAGGCGAGCCGCTGCTGCGCCGCAACCTGCCGCAGCTCGTGAAACTGCTCGCGGGAAATACTCGCTTGCGAGACTTGGCGCTAACGACCAACGGATTGCTACTAGCACGTGAGGCCCGCGCTCTGCGCGAGGCGGGCCTGCACAGGATTACGGTGAGCCTGGATACGCTGCGTCCGGAGCGATTCCAGGCGCTCGCGCGAAGCGCGTCGCATGAGGCGGTGATCGAAGGTCTCATGGCCGCCTGCGAAGCGGGCTTCCGGGACCTCAAAATCAACGCCGTCATCATGCGCGGATTTAATGACGACGAACTCGCGGATCTCATCGACTTCGGGCGTCAGGCGGGCGCGGAAGTCCGTTTTATCGAGTATATGGACGTGGGCGGCGCGACCCGCTGGTCTATGGACCAGGTCGTAACAAGGGCGGAGATGCTCCGGCAACTCGAGCGCCGTTTTGGACCCGTTAAACCTGTGCATGCCGAAGACCACGCGGATGTACACGCCAAGGCGCCGGCGGAGCGATTCCGCCTGGCGGACGGCGCTGTCTTTGGCATCATCTCGTCAACCACCCAGCCGTTCTGCCGCTCCTGCGCCCGCAGCCGGCTTACGACCGATGGAATCTGGTTTCTGTGCCTCTACGCGGCACAGGGCGTCGATCTAAAGAAACTAGTGCGCGGCGGCGCACCGCGCCACACTATCGCGCGCGCCATCACTGAAGCTTGGCAGGCCCGCGCGGACCGCGGAGCCGAAGAGCGCCTCGGGCTGCGCGACCGCGGCGTTCTCTTTCCCGTGGAGGAGCTGCGGAAAGACCCGCATCGCGAAATGCATACCCGCGGCGGATAACGCCCTCTGCGCGCCTGCTCCCAAAGAAGTTATGGCCGAACGATATTTCAACCGCAAGGAAGCGGAAGAACTGATTTCCATGATTGGCGAAACCCTCGCCAAGGCGCTAGAGGGGAAGCGCTCGCTCGATCAACTGGACCAGGAACTCGCAGCGGCCGCCGCGCGCGTCATGATGCTCGGCGGCTCGATTCCGCCCTATCAAGAGATCAACCGGAAAAAGGGCGAACGCGAAGAATCCGTGGCCAAGTTGGAAGAAGCGGTCAACCGTATCCAGGAAACCGGATGCGTGGTGAAAGATCTCGATACCGGCCTGGTGGATTTTCCCGCGCTGCGCGACGGGCGGGAAGTTTACCTTTGCTGGAAGCTAGGCGAACGGCGGATAGAATACTGGCACGGCATTGACGAAGGTTTTGCCAGCCGCAAACCCCTCGATGCTCCGGAGGAACCTCGCGGACCGTCACGGGTGCAATGAAGACCGGCTTTCTCGCAACTTATACCGATTTGATGTCACACATAGATAAAATCTGGGTGGCGCAACCATGGCGATTTTGTCATGGTTGCGTGCTTGATAACCGCACACATCGCAAAGGCGAAGCTGTGAAAAAGGTCAAAAAACTAAAAGACCTCCCGCAAAAGCGCAAAGCCGCCAAGGTTCGCGAAGAAATTGAAGGAGTTTCCCTTTGCGTTTCTCTGCGTCTTGGCGTCTTTGCGAGATGCTGTTGGTTTTTTCACAGCTTCAAAGGCGCGATGTGTGCGCCACCCGAGATCGGTTTATTGGCGAATGGGTTGGCGCCTGCCGCAAAAGGCGAGTGCGCGGTTACTGGTGGGCTTCGGCGTGGTGCCGCACCTCCACGCCCTCAACGAGGAAGAGTACGTCCTCGGCGATGTTGGTGGCATGGTCCGCGATGCGCTCGAGGTTTCGAGCCACGAAGAGCAGATTGAGTCCTTGCGGGATGCAGGGTGGGTTCTGCTGCATATAGCGGATGAGCTCCTGGTACGTTCCTGTCCTTATGTCATCCACGGCGTCATCGGAGACCAATACGCTGCGAGCCAGCTCCGAATCCTTCTTCACGAATGCGTCCAAGGCCTTCCGGACCATTGATTCCACCAGGCCTGCCATGTAGGGAATATCGACTAAGGGACTGATACAGGGTTCATTCATCAGGCTGAGCGCCCGCTCGGCGATGCTAGCGGCGAGGTCGCCCATCCGCTCGAGGTCGTTGTTGATCTTAATGGCGGCCGTGATGAAGCGCAGGTCGCTCGCAACCGGCTGTTCAAGGGCAAGCAGGCGCACCGCCATATCGTCGATTTCGATTTCCATCTGATTAATGCGAGGCTCGTTCTTCATCACCTCGTGAGCGAGATTTTCGTCCTTCTCAACCAGCGCGTGGACACTGCGATAGATAGCGGATTCCACGAGGCCGCTCATTCCCAAAAGCCGCTTGCGAAGTTCGTCCAGTTGCTCTTCAAAGTGGCGCAATGCCGTTTCCTCCTCAAATCCTCCCTGCCGTGCAGCGCTGCGGCAGCTTATCCGAAGCCTATCCGAACCGGCCGGTAATGTAATCTTCCGTTTCCTTCCGGGCAGGCTTCTTGAATATCATGTTGGTATCATTAAACTCGATCAGCTCGCCAAGAAGGAAAAACCCCGTATACTTCGAGACGCGCGCGGCCTGTTGCATGTTGTGGGTGACAATCACCATCGTGCAGTTTTCCTTGAGGGTGAACAAAAGCTCTTCAATCTTGGCCGTGGAGATGGGGTCGAGCGCCGAGCAGGGCTCATCCAGCAGCAGAACCTCGGGATTCACGGCCAGGGCGCGAGCGATGCAGAGACGCTGCTGCTGGCCGCCGGAAAGCGCGTAAGCCGACTTGTGAAGCTTGTCCTTGACTTCGTCCCATAGGGCAGCCCGCCGGAGGCTTGCCTCGACCGCATCGGCCAAGGCTGTGCCACGGCCTCCGCCGTTAACACGCAGGCCGTAGGCCACATTGTCAAAAACGCTCTTGGGAAAAGGATTAGGTTTCTGAAAGACCATTCCCACGCGGCGCCGGAGCATGACCAGGTCCATCGAGAAAATATTTCCCCCGTCCAGAAGTACGTCCCCCTTGACGCGCGTATGCCGGACAGTCTCGCACATCCGGTTGAGTATGCGCAGGAACGTGGACTTTCCGCAGCCCGAGGGGCCGATGAGAGCTGTAATGTTATTTTCCTGTATTTGCAGAGAGACGTGATGAAGAGCCTGGACTGCACCGTAAAAGAAGTCCAGTCCGCTAATCTTGAATTTAGCGGCAACGTCCGCAGAAGCCTGCCCAGTCACGCCTTCTGTGCCCTTCCCTTGAGCTTTCACCGCTGTCATTTTGGCCGCCGTTCCCATACTATATCATCCTCTTTGCGCGGGTTGTCCCCGCGAAAGCACGGCGCGCGCTGCGATATTAATGAGAAGCACGAGAGCCAGCAAGACAAAACCGGCTGCCCACGCTTGGTCGTGCCAGCTCTTGTACGGCGAAACGGCGTAGGTGTATATCACAACGGGCAATGATGCAATCGGCGAATCCCAGCCCCGGCTCCAGTACTGATTATTAAAGCTGGTAAACAGGAGGGGAGCCGTTTCTCCCGCCACTCGCGCCAGACTCAGCAGAATGCCCGTCATGATTCCCCGGCGGGCAGCGGGCAGTACGACAGTTGCCACGCCGCGCCACTTGCTGACGCCAAGAGCGAGCGCGCCTTCGAGCATATTCCCCGGCACGGCCAGGATAAAGTCCTCCGTGCTGCGCACCACGATCGGAATCATCATGATCCCGAGGGCGAGCCCGCCCGCAAGCGCGGAAAAGTTGCCCATCGTAAGCACGACCACGGTGTAAATAAAAATGCCCGTGACAATCGAGGGCACGCCATTCAAAAGGTCCGCAGCGTAGCGAACCGTAAAGGAAACAGTCCGCCCCCCGAACTCCGCGAGATAAATGCCGGTCATCAACCCCACGGGAATGCCGGTCACCGCCGCAAGCAGCAGCATCTTGCCGCTGCCCACGATAGCATTGCCCATGCCGCCCCCCGGTTCGCCAACCGGCGCGGGAAGCTGAGTCAAAAAGGTCCAGGTGAGATAGTGCGCCCCTTTCCAGGCTAGATAGCCCAGAATCAGAACCAGGGCGGCCACGGTCACCGTGGCGCAAAGTCCTGTGGCGCCAATCATAGCGATATTTACGGATTTCCGCCAGAGGATGGAGCGTCTCATGTGTGTGCCGTTCCTCGCTGCGTGGTGGCCAGGATCAGCACCCGCGCCAAGGCGTTCAGAATGATGGTCAGCACAAACAGCACCAGCCCCAGCTCGATCAGGGCTTGCAGGTAAACACGCCCCGTCGCCTCTGTGAATTCATTCGCAATCACGGCGGCTATAGAATACCCGGGAGCAAACAACGAAGCGTTAATTTTGGGTGTATTTCCGATGACCATCGTGACGGCCATCGTTTCGCCCAGCGCGCGTGCCATGGCAAGAAAGACGGAACCAAAAATCCCCGTACGCGCGTAGGGCGCCACCACCTTCCAGGTAGTTTCCCACCGCGTCGCCCCCAAGCTGAGAGCGGCCTCGCGCTGTTCGTTGGGCACGGCCAGCAAAATCTGCCGCGAGACGGACAAAATGAACGGGACAATCATGATGGCCAGCACGACTCCCGCAGCGAGAAAGCCGACGCCGTAAATGGGACCCTGGAAGAGAGGAAGAAAGCCAAGCTTGTTCTGCAGAAAAGGGTCCACCTGCTCGCGTAGCAGAGGAACAACCGTAAAAATAGCCAGTAACCCATAAATGACGCTGGGCACCGCCGCGAGCAATTCGACAACGAAGGTGAGATAGTCGGAGACCCTCGGGGGAGCAAACTCGGCCAGGAAAAGCGCCCCTCCTACGCCCAGGGGGATAGCCATAAGGAGCGAAATGGCCGTGGTCACGACAGTTCCGTAAATAAAGGGCAACGCCCCAAATTGGTTGGAGACTGGATCCCAGGTGCTGGTCACCAGGAAGTGCCAGCCGAACTGCTGCCGCGACGCGGCAGAATGCACATAAAGCTCAAAAACCAGCAAGCCCGTGATCAGCAGTATGCTCAGGGCAAAAAGCAGTGTCAGGTGATGAGCGATTGCGTCGCCGTTCTGAAGTCTCTTCAGAAAAGCCCGCGCCCGCCCGGGTTTTCCCGGGCGGGCGCTAG
>NFUN01000012.1 GCA_002197525.1 Acidobacteria subdivision 13 bacterium RH2 MAG17b
CGCCCGGCGCGGGAGCGTCCAGAGTCGCTCCCGTATTTTCTTTCATTCGCGCGTTTCTGATCCCCACGCCGGCTGGGATCAAGCGCCTTTCGAGGAGGGGATGTGTCGTCCAGGTGTCGCGCGACGGCGGCTCAGGCAACGATTAATTTCCTGAAAAATCAGTATGTCGAGAGGGATGGGGTCCAACGTCAATTTTTTGCAGGCTGCTTTGGGATATTTGGCCACGGCAATGTCGCGGGAATCGGTCAGGCACTTCAGCAAAATCAGGATTTTCCCTATTACCTGAGCCGCAACGAACAAGCCATGGTTCACACCGCCGTGGCCTTCTCGAAGATGAACAATCGGTTACGCGCGTTCGCCTGCACCTCGTCGATTGGTCCCGGAGCGACCAACATGGTTACAGGCGCGGCGACCGCTACTATAAACCGCGTGCCCGTACTTCTGCTACCGGGAGATGTTTTCGCGCGGCGCAATGCCGCGCCTGTCCTCCAGCAGCTTGAATCTCCCCAGACTCAGGAGATTTCCGTCAACGATTGCTTCAAGCCGGTTTCTCGTTATTGGGACCGTATATCTCGGCCCGAGCAACTCCTGACTGCGCTTCCAGAGGTTATGCGAGTGATGACCTCTCCTGCCGAGACCGGGGCCGTCACGCTTAGCCTGCCCCAGGATGTGCAGGCGGAAGCTATGGAATATCCTTTGGCTTTTTTCGAGAAGCGAGTTTGGACCATTCCGCGGCAGCGTGGGGACGCGCAGGCAATTCGGCGCGCCGCGGCGTTGATCCGTGCGGCCAAACAGCCTCTGCTCGTCGCTGGCGGGGGCGTGCTTTACTCGGAAGCATCGGGAGCGCTTGCCCAGTTCGCTGAACAAACCGGAATTCCCGTGGCTGAGACGCAAGCCGGAAAGGGGTCTCTCCCCCACAATCATCCGCAGAACCTGGGCGCCATCGGTGTTACCGGCACTCCTGGAGCGAATCTCCTGGCCCGCGACGCCGACCTGATCATCGGAGTCGGTACGCGCTATGCGGATTTCACCACGGCTTCGAAGACTGCTTTTCAGAATTCCGTAGTCAAATTTATCAACATCAATGTGGCGGAGTTCGACGCAGGAAAGCACTTGGGTTTGCCCGTCGTCGCGGACGCCAAAGTCGCGCTCGAAGAACTTGCGCGCGGGGTCGAAGGCTATCGCGTAAACGAGGAAATCCAGGAACGCATTCGCGGATTCCGCGACGAATGGGAAAAAGAGGTCGACCGGCTCTTCCAACTCCATCACGGGCCCCCTGTAAGCCAGAGCGAAGTCATTGGCGTGGTGAATTCAGTTTCCGAGCCGCGGGACGTGGTTGTCTGTGCGGCGGGCAGCCTGCCGGGAGATCTCCACAAGTTATGGCGGGTCAGGGATTCGAAAGGCTACCACGTGGAATACGGTTACTCCTGCATGGGTTATGAAATCGCGGGAGGTCTGGGAGTGAAGATGGCCGCACCGGACCGCGAAGTGTACGTGATGGTTGGCGACGGCTCCTATTTGATGATGGCGCAGGAAATCCATACCTCGATTCAAGAAGGATTCAAGCTTAATATCATCGTGCTCGATAACCACGGATTCGCGAGCATTGGCGGCTTAAGCGAAGCGTGCGGCAGTGGAGGATTCGGAACGCACTACCGGCTTCGGAAGGACGGAGATCTGGGTGGGCCCACCGTCGAAGTGGATTTCGTCGCAAATGCCGCCAGCTTGGGCGCGGCGGCCGTCCGCGTTCGTACCATCGAGGAATTGAAGCGCTCGTTGGTTGCAGCGCGATCCACTCCGCGAACCAACGTTACCGTCATCGAAGTCGATCGGAATGTCCGCGTGCCCGGATACGAATCCTGGTGGGATGTGCCCATCGCCGAAGTCTCGGAGATGGAAAGCGTCCGGGCCGCGCGCCGCGTGTACGAAACAAACGTTAAGCGTGAGCGGCACTATCTCTGATGCAAGCAGGCACCAAGAATTCATCGACATGCAGGAAGCAATGAAAACCAGTGCAAGCGTCTCTCTTTCTCCGGGGAGGTAAACATGGCGGGAACTTCTTATGCCCAGGAGGTGTTGATTCACTCATCGGCGGTCGCGGGGGGCAAATCCGGGGTCCTGGTGTCTGTTACTCGTGAGCAAGCGAACTGGAAGACCATCAATTTTTCCGTGCGCCGGTTGATCGCGGGGCAGTATTGGCAGAGCAACACCGCAAATGAGGAAGCCGCCCTTGTCGTCCTGGGAGGCAAAGCGACTGTAAATTGGGGCGAAGGACCCCGCGAAATCGGTGGACGGAAGAACGTTTTCAGCGGGTATCCCCATGCCGTGTATCTGCCGAGCCATACACCGTTTGAAATCTCCGCGATCACGAATTGCGAATTCGCGGACTGCCGCGCTCCTTCCGCCGCACGGCTTGCGCCGCGGCTGATTGCCCCCGCGGACTGTCGCGAAGAGATTCGCGGCGGAGGAAATTGCACTCGTCAGATCGTTGATCTCATTCGCCCGGAATTTCCCGCGGAAAAGCTGCTGATCTGCGAGGTCTATACGCCGAGCGGCAATTGGTCGAGCTATCCTCCTCATAAGCACGACGTTCACAATCCTCCCGGCGAAGTGGATCTCGACGAGACCTACTATTACAGAATCAGCAAGCCTGAGGGATATGCCTTCCAGCGCCTCTATGACGCTGCGGGCACGCGCGACGACAACTTGACCCTGGTTGATGGCGATTTAGTGCTGATTAAGGACGGCTACCACCCGGTTGTCGCAGCGCATGGGTACGACGTGTATTACCTGAACGTGCTTGCCGGTAGCGCTCGTTCCATGGCTGCCAGTGATGATCCTCGCTACGCGCACCTGCGTAAGAACGCTCTGGAACACGATCCCCGGGTTCCTTTGGTTCACGCGAGGCGGGCAGAACATGATTCCTAGACGGGGACCAGCTTTACTGCGGCGCTTGAATTTGGAAACTACGGCCCTTTCTCGCTTAGGGCTTTCGTCGAGAATTTTCACCCATGGGTTTCACGGTTCAAATAGGCCATTGGGAAGGAGAGATCGGTAATGTCGCATAAACTAGGCTTTGTTGGAGCGGGAGGCGTTGCCGGGATACATGCCGCCGTACTGGCCAAGGATTCCCGTGTCAAGATTCATGGTTTTTTTGATGTGGATGCGGCGCGTCCCCAAATGTTGGCCAGCCGCTTTGGCGGCCATGCTGCAAAGTCACTGGAGGAGCTTGTCGAAGAGTGCGATGCCGTCTTTGTGTGTACACCGAACACCACGCATGAAGATGTGGCTTCGCAAGTCCTGGAGGCCGGCAAGCATGTTTTTTGCGAAAAGCCGTTCGCGTTGAATCTGGAGTCCGCCACGCGGTTACGCGATCGAGCTGTCCGCTCCGGCCTGATCTATCAGGTCGGCCACAACCGCCGTTTCGCTCCCGTCTACAAAATTCTTAAAGCGGCAATTGAAAGAAACGAACTTCGCCCGCTTTCTGTTCACGCCAAAATGAACCGGGGGGAGTTGGTGAATCCTTCCTGGGTGTGGAATGCCCGCCTCACCGGTGGTTTTCTGTATGAAACGCCCGTTCACATGTTTGATCTTATGACCTTTTTCTTTGGCAAGGTCGAATGGGTTCAGGTGGCCGCTCGTGCTCACGAGCACGACGAACTGGACGATTTTTCCATCTTGCTGAACTTCCAGTCCGGCTTGCAGGCGACCATGAAGACTTTTGCTCATGCCAGCTGGCACTTTCCTTTCGAGCGTTTTGAGGTCTACGGAATGCACGCGACCTACGAGACGTTTGAGATGGAGAGAATCTCCTTCACCAATGGCTTGGAATCCAGAACCACCACGTACGATTTCTCTCTTGCCAGCATGCATGAAAAGTGGGGTTACATCGAGGAAGATCGCCTCTTTGTGGACGCTCTCGACGGCAAATCTCCTGCGCCCGTCTCTGCCGAGGACGGCTACCATATCGTGGAATTGATCGAAGCCTGTTACCAGAGTGCACGGGAGGGAGTTCGCGTCAACCTGGACGTACCCGTGAGGAAGCTCTGACATGACCGAGCTTTCCGAGAGAATTCACTTTGCATCGGCGCCTGTCAGTTGGGGAGTGCAGGATGATCCGGGTCCCGCCTGGGAGCAACCCTACGAACGCATCCTCGACGAGATTCTTTCCGCGGGCTATGGGGGAACGGAGTTAGGTCCGTACGGCTATTTCCCGATCGATCCCAAGGTTCTGGGCGAGAGCTTGAAGCGTCGGCAGATGTGCTTGCTTTCCTCCTTCGTCCCCGTTCCCCTCGCGGAACCTCTGGCAAAGGCCAAGGTGCTTGACCACATCCGCAAAGTGGGCGCGCTGCTCTCTGCCCTGGGTGCCAAACTGCTCGTGCTCTCCGATGCGCAAACGCCGAAACGGCAGCAACTCGCGGGGCACGTCTCCGTCGACGGGCGCGATTCATTGACCAGCGAACAGTGGAAGCGTGTGGCAGTCGTGATCGGCGAAATCGAACGAGCGGCCGCGGAATTCGGCTTAAGCCTGGTTTTTCACCCGCACGTCGCCACCTACGTGGAAACGCCAATGGAGGTCGAGCAGCTTTTCGACTCGCTCTCCTCCACCCATGTGGGTCTGTGCCTGGACACAGGACACTGCGTTTACGGCGGAGGTGATCCCGCGGAAGAAGCAAAAAAATATCGTTCGCTCTTGCGTTACGTACATATTAAAGATATCGATGCTCGAGTTCTGGGCGAAGCGCGGCGCAAGAAGCTGGATTTCGAACAGGCCGTAGGCGCCGGCATATTTTCGCCAATCGGAGACGGCTGCATTGATTTTGAGGGGTTCTGCCGATTCCTGGC
>NFUN01000120.1 GCA_002197525.1 Acidobacteria subdivision 13 bacterium RH2 MAG17b
CGCTTTTTCGTAACTCTGACGCGCACCGGGCAGATCGTCCTGTGCCATCAGAATATCGCCGAGGACGGAGTGTGCTTCCGCAAGATTGACTACTTGAGCGCGTTGCTGGGCCATTTGCACGGCGCGGTCGGCGAAGTCCCTGGCACCGGCAATGTCGCCTTCGAACAAGCGAACGGCCGCGATGCTATAAAGCGCATAAGAAACATCGCTGTTCGGAACGGTGGACTGGACCCGTCTTTGGGCATCCTCGTAGTGCGTTTCTGCCTGGCGAAGCTGGCCGCGCACCATAAAAATGTCCGCGAGGTTAGCAAGAGCCGCGGCTTCGTTAAGAGAGTCGCCGCATTCTCGCCAGGTTTCCGCCGCCTGACGAAACAGGGCTTGCGCCCGGTCGATTTGCCCCTGATTTTCGTAACCGATGGCCATGTTGTTGAGGACCACGCCGGTTTTTTCATGCTCGCCCAATGGAGTGAGGATTGCGAGTGCGCGGTGGTAGAGTTCGCGCGCGCCAGTTAAATCCCCTTTGGCGCCGCGGCGGTCGCCCATGGTTCGCAGAGCGTCCGCGGCGAGGAGCCTATTCCCTCCGGCCATGAATATGTCGTATGCCTCCTGGCAGTAAGCGACCGCCCCCTGCGGGTGATCGCCGTAGACCTTGTTGATGCATTGATCGAGACGGAAGCGCGCATAGAGCAGTCGTTGCCCGCGGGAGGCAGCTTCGGCAGCGGCTTTCTCAAAAAATGGCTGCGCGGCGGCGCCTCCGGAATAACTGATGAGCTGGGCCTGCCAAAAATCAATGCGTGGGTCTTCCGAAGCGGGAGGGGGGAGCTTGCGGAGTTGCTTGACAATGGCGAGAGCTTCTTCGGTGTGATGCTCAGCATTGAGCGCAATAATCAACTGCTCCGCATAATCCACGCTGTCCGGATAGAGCGAGTAAAGAGCCCGGTACGCCGCAGTAGCGCGCCCCAAATCCCTCAGACTGGAGAAATAAGCGCCCTCCACCTGCAGCTTGTCCGTTTCAGGAAGGCCAGCGGAAAGGCCGTAGGCAATTTTGATTTCATCCTTGGCTTTCTGGTCGTAACCGAGCGCGCCCCAGGTGCGGAACAGCATGAGGTGC
>NFUN01000121.1 GCA_002197525.1 Acidobacteria subdivision 13 bacterium RH2 MAG17b
GATTTTTCAATAGTTTCGGCGCTCATAGAGCGCCGCTACAACTCAAAAACGGCAGTTGTCACACAAACTCGTTAGGCTGGGCGCAAGCGGTTTATTAACCTATGCTTACTGACGAAACTCTGCGAGCGATGGTCGAAGGTATTATTTACGTGGCGCACGAACCCGTAAGTCTGGATGCAATTGTCAAATCGATCGAAGGCGAAGATCGCGAGCGAGTGGCGTTGGTAATCGAGGCTCTGATTCAGCAATACGATCAGCCCGAGCACGGCATCTGCATCCGGCACGTGGCGGGAGGGTACAAGTTCTCTTCAAAGGCGGAGCATCACGAAGTGTTTCGCCGTTTCGTGAAAAGCCTCAAGCCTCCGGTACGGCTTTCAAAACCTGCCCTTGAAACGATGGCGGTGATTGCATACCGCCAACCCGTCACGCTGCCTGAAATCGAGGCGATCCGTGGCGTCGATTGCGGGGGCGTCATCCACACTCTGATGGAAAAGAAGCTCGTGGTGACCGCCGGGCGCAAGAACGTGGTTGGACGGCCGATACTTTACAAGACCTCGCGCGAATTCTTGATACACTTCGGCCTGAAAAATTTGGGCGAGCTGCCCAGCCTTCGCGAATTCGAGGAACTGGCCCGGCAAGCCTTGGGGTCGCAGCCTGATCTTCTTGAAGATCCGAATCAGCCGGTTTCTGAAGCAGTGGCGGAGGACGATGGGCCGGCGGCTGAGTCCGGCGGCGAACGGTAATGCTGTAGCGGGGGGGTGTTGGCGGCGGCCCCCCCTGCCCCCCGCTACAACAACCAAACTGACCCACTACCCGGCGAACTGAAGGCGCCGGAGAGCGAGCCTTAGTGGATCGTTGCAACTCCCGTGACGGTAGATGCAACGCTTCCTGCGTTTAAGACCTCCTATGGAAGAACGGCTCCAAAAGATTATCGCAGCGGCGGGAATTGCTTCGCGCCGCAAGGCGGAAGACCTGATTCGCCAGGGCCTAGTTTCCGTGAACGGACAGACCGTTACGGAGCTTGGCGCCAAAGCGGACGCCGGGCGCGACCACATTCGCGTCGGCGGCAGGCCGGTGCGGAAGCCTGCGAAGCATCTCTACATTCTTCTGAACAAACCGCCCGGCTGCGTCTCCACGGTGAGCGACCCGCAGGGACGCAACACCGTGATCTCGCTGCTGCGCGGGAAGGGCGTCACGCAGCGCGTCTACCCGGTGGGGCGGTTGGATTACGCCTCGTCTGGCGTGATCCTGATGACGAATGACGGTGATCTCGCTCACTTCCTCATGTCGCGGGCCTCAGCGGTGCCCCGCACCTATCACGTCAAACTCGAAGGCCCGCCTGATCCGGAAGGCGTAAAGAAGTTGGAAGCGGGCATCACGCTTGATGGCCGCCGCACTGCGCCCTCCACCATTCGGCGGCTGGGCGAGCGCTCTGTGGCCGGCAAACCATGGTATGAGATCACGCTTGTCGAAGGCCGCTATCATCAGGTTCGCCGTATGTTTGAGCGCATCGGACAGCCGGTGATCAAGCTGAAGCGGGTGCAAATCGCTTTCTTGGATGATGGCGGGCTTGCTGCAGGTCAATTCCGCCATTTGACGCAGGCAGAGGTGAGCCGCCTGCAAAATTGGCGTCCGGGAACAGAACTCCCCCGGATGGCTTCGCAGCCCCGGCGAAAAACTTCTTTGAAGAGCCGCTGAGTCTGTGACCGCCGGTCACAGACCAGGGCTATCCAAATTACTTGCACATTCCGGTGTGGGAAGCGGCTGTGCCGCCCCGCTGTGCGGAATGCCTATGGCTTTCCGGGCGCGAAAACGCATTCATTAAGGTTTTCTTTTGGCGCGAAGGCTGGGCCTTCGCGCCAAAAGAAAACCGGTTTGGGAGGATTGCCGGGTGCCGGAAAGGCGAAGCCTTTCCGCACAGCAAGCGGCGGAGCCGCAGAACACTTCGCCAAAGGC
>NFUN01000122.1 GCA_002197525.1 Acidobacteria subdivision 13 bacterium RH2 MAG17b
CCAGGTACCTGGAGCGGGGCATTCCTAAGCCTTTGATCTGCATAGTGACACTCTACCAAGAGTGTCACTAATCATTCTGGACGAGCACAGGACACGTATCGCGCAGATGATGTCAAGCTGCTTGTGTAAAAGCATGGAGAATGCGGTTTCGCCAATCTTCATTGAAGCGGTTAAAAATGGAGAAAAGTATCCGGTCCACGCTCTGCACGTTGGTGAAGACGACCATGGGCCGGGTGCGCCGTCGCACTTCGACAAAGCAGTGTTCGATGGCATTCGTCATTCTCAGCTTCTTCCACAGGGGAGGCGGGAAGTGATAGAAGTTCAGCAGCTCCGGCAGATCCTTCTCCAGCCCCCCAACCACTCGCGGGTAAATCGGCTGCCAGGCTCGCTTAAAATACAGAAACGCTTGGCGGGCCTCCGGCAGAGTCGGGGCTTGGTAAATCTTCTGCGCATCCGTCTTCACCGTATCCTGATCCCGCCGCCGCACCGCATCCAAAATATTCCTCAGCTTGTGCACCCAGCAGCGCTGATGGCGCACACCGGGATAGACTACTTCTATCGCCGCCGCTAGGCCCGGGCAGCCGTCGGTAATCACCATCTGCAGGTTCCGGCCTTCCAGACCCCGCTGATGGAGGGAGTTCAGGAAGCCTTCCCATCCCGCCTGGCTCTCTCCTTTGGCTCGCATGAACGCGATCAGCCGGCGCTCTCCGTTGCGCCGCACTCCAGTGGCCACCAGCAGCAACATTCGCTGCGGCCCGAAACTGCACCGCATTTTGATTCAAACTCCATCCAGCACCAGGTAGGCCCACTCGTCATCCAGCCAGGCTCGGTGAAACGCTCGTACTTGTTCATCTAACACCCGCGTCAGCCGCGACACCGTCTGCGCGCTCACCGGCTCGTCAGTCAGAATCGCGATCACCCTCCCCACCGCCCGCGTCGAGACCCCGCGCAAAAACGCTTGCCGGATCAATTCCGCCACCTCTGGACTCCGTCGCTCCAGTGCCTTGATCCCGCGCGGCAGAAACGACCGCTTCCGCGTCCGCTTCACTTCGATCCGCACCACCCCCAGCGGCGTCACATAATCTCGAAAATAGCTCCCGTTCCGGCTGTCGATCCGCTCTTCCCCTTCCGCCGTCCGCTCATAATGCTTCAGCCCTAAGTACCGCTCCATCTGTTGCTCCGAGTCCGCCTTCAGAATCCCCTCCAGAACCTTCCGCGTCTGCCCTTGTAAGTCTCCCCAGAAGCTCGATTGCAAGTCTTCAACAAAGTGCTGGAACTGCTCTGTGTTATAGTCTCGTCTCATAGGGTGTAGGCTCCTTATCCATGGAGATTTTGTTGCTTCGAACTCAACAAAACCCTACACCCTCTTCCTTTTTACACAAACAAGATTACGTCACCCCATACTGGCTGTGCAGGTCTTGCAGGCTGAAAACCTTAACCGGCTGCTCGCGCTTGGCGCGAATGCCATTCACCACCGCTGCCGCCGCGGAAAGCGTGGTGATGCAGGCGACGCCGTGCTGAACCGCGGCCCGCCGGATCGCCTTTTCATCGAAGCGGGAAGGCCCGCCGAGGGGTGTGTTGACCAGCAGATCCAGCTTCGCGCTCTTGATGAGGTCCACCACGTTTGGCCGTCCCTCATTCACCTTATAGACGCGCTGCACCGGCAACCCCGCCGCCTGGATTGCCTGGGCCGTGCCGCGCGTGGCGACCAGCGTGAAACCCAACTCGTGCAAGTCGCGCGCAAGAGGGACCACGTGGCGCTTGTCCTGGTCGTTGACCGACAGAAAGACGCAGCCGGTCTCCGGAATCCTCTGGCCGGCGGCGATCTGCGCCTTGCCGAAGGCAAGCCCGAAAGTCTCGCCCACTCCCATCACTTCTCCGGTGGATTTCATCTCCGGCCCCAGAATCGTATCCACGCCGGGAAACTTCTGAAACGGAAACACGGGCGACTTCACGAAATAATGGCTTACGGGCAGTTCGTCCGCCAGTCCGAAATCGCTGAGCTTGCGCCCCACCATCAGTTTTGCGGCAATTTTAGCAAGCGGCGCGCCCGTGGCCTTGCTGACGTAAGGCGCCGTGCGCGAGGCGCGGGGATTCACCTCCAGCACGTAGACTTTCCCGTTCTGGATGGCGTACTGCACGTTCATGAGTCCCACCACTTGCAGAGCCTGGGCCAACTCCACGGTATATTTCTTCAGCTCCTGGCGCACGCGTTCGGAAAGCTGAACCGAAGGCAGCACGCAGGAACTGTCGCCGGAGTGGATGCCCGCTTCCTCGATGTGCTCCATGATGCCAGCCACCACCACGCGCTCGCCGTCCGCCAGCGCGTCCACATCCACTTCGGTGGCGTTTTCAAGGAACCGGTCCACAAGGATTGGGAACGCCCGCTGCAGTTCTTCCGCGCGCTCCACGTAGTTCGCAAGCGTGCGCTCGTCATAGGCGATCACCATAGCCCGCCCGCCGAGCACGTAGGACGGGCGCACGAGCACCGGATATCCGATGCGGCGCGCAATCGCGACAGCTTCCTCCGCGTTCATCGCCGCGCCGTTTTCCGGCTGCGCGATGCCGAGGCGGGCGAGCAGCGCGCCGAAATGCTTGCGGTCTTCCGCGAGCTCGATTGACTCCGGCGAGGTGCCAATGATCGGCACGCCCGCATCCTTGAGTTGCCGCGCCAGGTTCAGTGGCGTCTGCCCGCCAAACTGCACGATCACGCCAAACGGTTTCTCCTTCTCAACAATGGCCATCACGTCTTCAAAAGTGAGCGGCTCGAAGTAGAGGCGGTCGGAAGTGTCGTAGTCCGTCGAAACGGTTTCGGGATTGCAGTTCACCATGATCGTTTCGAAGCCTTCTTCTTTGAGCGCGAAGGCAGCGTGGCAGCAGCAGTAATCGAACTCAATGCCCTGGCCGATCCGGTTCGGCCCGCTGCCGAGAATGATGACCTTCCGGCGATCTGTTGGCTCCGCTTCGTCTTCGCTCTCGTAAGTCGAGTAGAGATACGGCGTGAAGGACTCGAATTCCGCGGCGCACGTATCGACGCGCTTGTAAACGGGCCGCACGCCCAGCTTTAACCGCCGGTCGCGGACGATTTCAGCCGTCGTGTTCCACAACCCGGCGAGGTCGCCGTCCGAAAGACCCAACCGCTTGGCCTCGAGCAGTGCGCTGGCGGGGACCGAATCCGCGTCAAATCGCCGCAGCTCCACCTGCATGGTTACAATCTGCTGCATCTGATTCAGGAACCACGGGTCGATGCGCGTGAGCTCCGCCAGTTGCTCAATGCAATGTCCCGTGCGGAGGGCGTAGAAGAGATCCCACAGCCGCTCGGGGTGAGGAACGGCCAGGCGGCGCCGCAGTTCCTCGGCGTCCTCCGGCGGAGCAGGCGTCTTGCGGCCGGTTTCAAGCGACCGCACGCCCTTCATCAGAGCCTCTTTGAAGGTGCGGCCGATGGCCATCACTTCTCCCACCGACTTCATCTGCGTCCCCAGGGTATGGTCCGCGTCCGGAAATTTTTCGTTCGCCCATTTGGGGATTTTCACCACCACGTAGTCGATGACCGGCTCGAAGCACGACGGCGTTTTCTTGGTGATGTCGTTTGGAATCTCGTCCAGCCGGTAACCCACGGCAAGCCGGGCCGCAATCTTGGCAATGGGGAACCCCGTCGCTTTTGACGCCAGTGCAGAGCTGCGCGAAACGCGCGGGTTCATTTCTATCACCACCATGCGGCCCGTTTCCGGCTCGACGGCGAACTGGATGTTCGAGCCGCCCGTTTCCACGCCCACGGCGCGGATCACGCGGAAGGCGTCGTCGCGCATCAACTGGTATTCCTTATCGGTCAGCGTCTGCACGGGCGCCACGGTGATCGAATCGCCCGTGTGAACGCCCATCGGGTCTACGTTTTCAATCGAGCAAACCACCACCGCGTTGTCCGCGTGGTCGCGCATGACCTCCAGCTCGAATTCCTTCCAGCCGATCACCGACTCTTCCACCAGCACTTCGTGTACCGGGCTCATTTCAAGACCGAACTCGACCGCGTCCTCGAATTCCTCGCGGTTGTAAGAGATGCCGGAGCCGGTGCCGCCGAGCGTGAACGAAGGCCGAATGATGATAGGGAAGCCGATCTCGTCCACGGCGGCGAGCGCTTCTTCGACGGTCTTCGCCACGACGCTGCGCGGCACATCGAGGCCGATTTTGCGCATCGCGTCTTTGAACCGGAGGCGGTCTTCCGCCATCTTGATGGCGTTGAGCGAGGCGCCAATCAGCTTGACGTTGTGCTTATCAAGAATGCCCTTTTCTGCCAGTTCCACGGCAAGATTTAGCGCCGTCTGGCCGCCCACGGTAGGCAGCAACGCATCCGGCCTTTCGCGCTCGATGATCGCTTCGAGATACTCCGCCGTCAGCGGCTCGATGTAAGTGCGGTCGGCTAGCTCCGGGTCCGTCATGATGGTGGCGGGATTGGAATTCACCAGCACCACTTCGTAGCCGTCCGCGCGCAGCGCCTTGCACGCCTGGCTGCCCGAATAGTCAAACTCGCACGCCTGGCCGATAACAATCGGCCCCGAGCCAATGATCAGAATTTTGTGAATGTCAGTTCGTTTGGGCATTTAGTTTCGTCTATTTAGCCTGCATTGTCCGTTGAAGATCATTAATCGCATTGTTAGCTGCCTCCTCCAAGGGACCCAGTGCTGCGCTAACTTTATTCGTAAAGAACTTGGCCGCTCGCGCTTCTTTGCCTTCACTTGACTCACCCGGCCAGCATGGCCCCCCTAAAATTTCGTTATATCTGCGAATTGAAGCCAGGTATTCACTTGCCAGGTTATGAAAATGAGCAACCAATCTGGCAGTCTTTTGTTCAAATTCGCCGATCCTTGCTGCATTGGCTTGATAGATTGTGAACGGAGATAGATCGAGAAGCTTGACTACCTCCTTCCTGTCCTCGGGTGTTTTGGAACCTTCCTTTATGGCCTGGAGGTACTTCACGTGGTAATAGCGAAAATCTTCGATTTCAACCTTCAAGGCGACGGCCAGTGATTTTATTTGCTGATCCCGTTCGTCCTTTCGCGCCTCCTTTTCGGCGTCGAGTTGTGCCTTCAAGTTGGCCGATTGAGCTTCGATTTGCCCTTTAAGATTCTCGGCGTCGGCCTTGAGCTGTGAGCGCAATTGCCCGGCAGATGAGCGAATCTGGCGAAACACCGCCCAGACGCCGATTCCGGCACCGACAAGAATAGCGGCAGCGCCAACAATTCCATCAGCCGTCAATTTCCAACAGACATGCATGCCTTGGTTCTCATCCTGCTTCTCGTCAGGGCACGGCTTCAGACGTGCCGCAGCCGCCCCTCACCCGCCCCGCGCCGCGGGGCACCCTCTCCCCTGCGGGGCGAGGGTAAATCTAATGCCTTAATTCCCGCTCTGCCGACTGGCCTCTCCCCAACAGAAGAGAGAGCGTAATCCAGGAATAGCAAACGGTGATGCCGTTCGCGGAGCACCTTCCCCATCCACTCAAGCCCTCG
>NFUN01000123.1 GCA_002197525.1 Acidobacteria subdivision 13 bacterium RH2 MAG17b
CGAATTGTTTGAAAAATAAAGACCGGCGGCCAGAGGCCGCCGCTACAGCAAACTGACCCACTACTGACGCCCCCTCTACGTATTGGTTCGAGGGTGGTTATAATGGGAACAGACACGCTGGAAAGCATGCCGCTTGTGCAACTGACGGTGTGGTAGACCGGCGCTATCGCTTGCGGCGGGCGCCCGATGGACCTTTCAAACGGAACTATGACTATGAGATCAAACAAGGACGCTCGCGTCCTGGTGGTTGATGATGAAGTGCACGAACGTGAAGGCCTGGCTACTCTGCTTCGTAACTGGGGCTATGAAGCCGACACCGCATCCAACGGAAGGCAGGCGAAGGAAAAGATTCCGTTCTTCAATCCGGCTGTCGTGATCTGCGACCTGCGCATGCCGGAAATGGGTGGCATCGATCTATTGCGTGAGTTGCGGCATTCCCAGCCGATTCCGAGCTTCATCATGCTCTCCGGCCAGGGAACGATTGAGGAAGCGGTTGAGGCGACGAAGCTCGGCGCCTTCAACTTTCTTGAAAAGCCGCTGGACGTAAAAAAACTGCAAGTGGAGCTGCGCAACTGCCTGGAGCGGCGGCTCAACGAGCGCGAGCTGGAGATCGCGCAGCGGCGGCTGCGGGACGCCGGCATTCTGGGGACGTTGGTGGGCCGGTCGAAGCGGATGCAGGAGGTTATGTCTCTGATTGCGCAGGTGGCCCCATCAAGCGCCTCGGTGCTGATCACGGGAGAGAGCGGAACGGGCAAGGAGTTGGCGGCGCGTACGATCCACGCGCTAAGCCCCCGCCGCATGAACCCGTTCGTTCCCGTCAATTGTGCGGCAATCCCGGAAAGCCTGATGGAAAGCGAAATTTTCGGGCACGAGAAGGGCGCGTTTACCGGCGCCACGGACCGGCGTGCAGGCTGCTTTGAGCTAGCCGACGGGGGTACGCTGCTGCTGGATGAGATCGGCGAAATGCCCATGGGGACCCAAGCGAAGCTGCTGCGGGTGCTTGAAGACTCGAGGGTCCGAAGGCTTGGGAGCAAGGCTGAAATCCTGACGGACGTGCGCGTGCTTGCCGCCACCAACAAGGGGCCGGAGGAATCCGTGGCGAAAGGCCAGTTGCGCAACGACCTCTATTTCCGGCTGAACGTCGTTCAAATCGCCATGCCGCCTCTGCGGGAGCACCTTGACGATATTGAAGCTCTTGTGGAAGGCTTGCTCGAAGACCTTAACCGCAAACATCACAAGAACGTGAAGGTTGTTGACGGCGACGTGCTCGATCTCTTTCGGCGTTACGCTTGGCCGGGAAACGTGCGCGAGCTGCGCAACGCGCTGGAGCGTGCCGTTGTGGTTTGCCAGGGTGAGGTGCTGCGGCGGCCGGACCTGGCTCCGGAATTTGGGCACAGCGCTCCCCTGGTTCCGGAGAACGATCTGATGCTCCGCGCGGGACTGACCGTGGCGGACGCCGAACGCCTTCTCATTCGCGAGACTCTGGCGTTCACTCATAACAACAAGACCCGCGCGGCGGAAATCCTGGGAATTAGCCTGAAAACGCTCCACAACAAGCTCAAGGAATATGAGAGTCAGCCTCAAAGTTAAACTCACGGCGCTCATTTCACTCCTGGTGCTTTTGGTGGTGCTCGCGACCTCCGCCCTGTACCTCGTCAACTCTGTGCGCCAAACGCTCGAAGGGATTCAGCAGGTGGGCGCTTACATTCGCGACGAGACGTTTGCACGCGCCCGTGCCGTCGTGGCGGCCACCCACATTCCCCCCTATATCGACCCCTCGGATTTCAATGAGGTCCGGACGTTCATTCAAGTGCGCCTGAGCCAGGACGCCGGCCTGCAGTCGCTCATGCAGTCAGCGGTAGCCTATTCGCCCATTATCGACTACGTGGCATTGACCAACACGCGAGGCATGGTGCTGGCCGACGATGATCCCACTTTGATTGGCGGTAGACTCACGCCCGTGCCGCCGCTTTCGCAGTTGCTTAACGCTCCGTTGCTGCAGCAGCTTCGTCTGATATACGGCGCGCCGCAAGTCTACGAGGTGGTGCTTCCGCTTGAGATCAAACACCGGCGGTTCTGCGACGTGCGTGTTGGCGTCTCGACCGTATTCCTGGGAGCGCAGGTGACGCCTCACCTGAGGGCGGCGCTGACACTGGCGGGCCTGGTCATTATTCTGGCCACCTTGACGGCTGGCCTGCTGTCTTTCCGCGTGCTCAGACCACTCGAAGCCATCTCACAAAGCGTCGATCGGATAGCGCGCGGCGAGTTCACGGAGCCGGTTAAAGTGCGGCGGGAGGACGAGTGGGGCGTCCTTTCCAGCAAGTTGAATTTACTGGGCGAACAGATTCGGGGCGAGAAGGCCGCCTACTTGGCGCTCCAGGAAAATCTGGACCAAATCCTCGCAAACCTTACGGACGGCCTTCTGCTGTTCGATGGCGGCGACAGGCTCGTGCTTGCGACGCCTTCGGTTTCCCGGTTCCTGGGGCTTCCTGCGGAGCAGTTGGTGCAGTCCGCCGCGGCCCAGGTTTTTGCCGGAGAAGGCTCGCTCAACAAGTTGTTGCGCGAGGCATTTCAGGAAAGAAGAGCGCTCGTAGGAGAGACGTTGGACCTTCCGGAAAACCCGGCCACTCCGCACGTTTCGGTCACCACGCACTTCGTGCAGGAAAACGGCCATCAAGTAGCCAGCCTCGTTACCCTCCGGGATGCGGGCACTCGCGCGCAGCTTGAGGATCAGATTGGGTTGACTACGAAACTGGCGGCCGTAGGCAGGCTCACCTCCGGCGTCGCCCACGAAGTGAAGAACCCGCTGAACGCAATGATCCTGCAAGTCGAGATCCTCAAATCAAAATTGGCTGGCCAGGACGAAGGCGTGAAGCCGCAGCTTGACATTCTCTCCCAGGAGATACGGCGTTTAGACCGAGTGGTGAAAACTTTCCTGGATTTCGCACGGCCGATGGAAATCCGCCGGGCCCAGACGGATGTCACCGTTCTGGTCCAGGAGGTTTTTATGCTGGCTGCGCCGCAGGCGGAGAACTACAACGTCAAGCTCATCCTCGAGCCGAACGGAGTTCTACCGTACCTGCACGTGGACCCCGACCTCATGAAGCAGGCGCTGCTCAACCTAGTGCTCAATGGCTGCCAGGCCATGCCACAGGGCGGGGAGCTTCGCGTGAAGCCTCACGCGGGGGCGAAATCCGTTGATTTGGAAATTGTGGATCAAGGAGTGGGAATTCCGGAAGAAGCCCGCGACAGGATTTTTTCACTGTATTACACTACCAAGCCGGGAGGCAGCGGCATTGGTCTGGCCATGACCTATCGCATCATTCAACTGCACGACGGAGCCATTCACTTTTCAAGCGAGGTCAACCAAGGAACAACGTTTCGGATTTCACTGCCGCTCTAAGGTGCGCCGCGCTTTGCTTGACGTGCGCCGGAACGGCTATGGAGCGCGTTTGCGGAGAGGGGATTATGACGCGGATTCATGCGATGGCAGCGGTCTTCATGCTGTCTCTCGGAGGTCTGGGGTTGCTGAACGCCGCGCAAGCCGTTGCGCCCCAGATTACGCTGCCGGGATATTCCGCCGCTGCCTCCCATGCCGAGGAACAGTGGGAAACTAAATTCCGCGACCTTCCCAGCGCGCAAAGGATCAGCGCCGAGGACAAGTATCTTTCCGCCTACCCCCATACCGCGGGCTCGGCGCGCGACAAGCAGAACGTTGAGTGGATTCTGGCCAAATTCAAGAAGTGGGGGTGGGACGCGCACATCGAGACGTTTTACGTCCTGCTGCCCACGCCCCGGCAACGCATGGTGGAGCTTGTGGCGCCTACCCTGTACAAGGCCCGGCTGCAAGAACCCACGATCCCGGTAGATCCCACATCGAGCCAGCACCAGCAGCAGTTCCCCACCTACAACATGTATGCCGCCGACGGCGATGTGACCGCGCCGCTGATTTACGTCAACTACGGCATGAAATCCGATTATGACCGGCTCGCACAGATGGGGATTTCCGTAAAGGGTGACATCGTAATCGCGCGTTATGGGGACGGGTGGCGGGGCCTTAAAGCAAAACTCGCGGCGGAGCACGGCGCGGTAGGCTGCTTGATCTATTCCGACCCGCGCGACGACGGCTACTGGAAGGGCGACCCGTTTCCCAAGGGTCCCTGGCGACCGCGCTGGGGAGTGCAACGCGGAAGTGTGATGGACATGGTCCTTTATCCGGGAGATCCGCTTACTCCCGGCACCGGAGCCACGCGGCAGGCGCACCGGATACCCATAAAGGACGCGAAGACTATCATGAAGATTCCCGTCCTTCCACTTTCCTATGGCGACGCCCAGCCGCTGCTTCAGGCTCTTGGCGGACCCGTGGCGCCCGAAAAGTGGCGCGGCGCATTGGGGTTTACCTATCACATCGGCCCCGGCCCGGCGCGAGTCCATCTGAAGCTTGCATCGAACTGGGACATCAAGCCCATTTATGACGTAATCGCCAAAATTCCCGGAACTGCGTTTCCTGACGAATGGATTCTGCGTGGCAACCATCAGGACGCATGGGTGAACGGCGCGAGAGATCCCCTTTCGGGCCTCACGGCGATGCTGGAGGAGGCGCGGGCGCTAGGCGAACTCATGAAAGAAGGTTGGCGGCCCAAGCGGACGATCATTTACTGCGCATGGGACGGCGAAGAAGAAGGGCTGCTCGGCTCGACCGAGTGGGTGGAAGAGCACGCCGACGAATTGACCCGGCATGCGGCCGTCTACATCAACTCGGACTCGAACGGGCGCGGCTATCTGAACGTCGCCGGGTCGCATTCGCTCGAAGAGCTCGTCAATCAAGTGGCGCAACAGGTTCCAGACCCGGGGAAAAAGATGTCCGTGGAAACAAGACTCCGGCTTTACCGCATCGCGCACGCCCGGTCACAGGCCGCGCGCGAACAATTGCGGGAAGGGCGCGACTTGAGTATCGGCGCTCTTGGGTCCGGTTCTGATTACTCCGCCTTCATCGACCACATCGGGATCGCATCGCTTAACGTGCAGTTCGGGGGAATGGGCGCGAGCGTCGGCATTTATCACTCCATTTACGATGATTATTACTGGAACAGCCACTTCGGAGACCCCGGCTTTGTTTATGGCAGAGCGCTTGCGCAAACCGCTGGAACCGCGGTGATGCGCCTGGCAGATGCAGCCGTGCTGCCCTATGACTTCACCGATCTGGCCGGCACGGTGAAGGATTACGCGGATGAGTTGAGGACCGGCTTCAACGCCCAGCGCGAGAAGGCGCGCGAACGCAATCTGGAAATTCGGGAGGGCGTTTTTGAAGCGACGGCGGACCCGCACGCGCCCTCCGTGGCGCCGCAGCCCGAGGACGTTCCGCCCGATCTCGACTTCATCCCGCTTCAGAACGGAGTGGAGGCGCTCCAGCATGCCGCGGAGGCTTATAAAAACGCCTTCAGCCGCGCCGAAGCCCAAGGCGGAGCCTCTTTTCCCGACGCGGCGCTGAGCAAAGTCAACCAGACGTTGCTTCAAACCGAGCGAATGCTGACCTCGCCTGGAGGTCTGCCCGGACGGCCGTGGTACCGGCACGAACTTTACGCTCCCGGCCTCTATACCGGTTACGCCGCCGAATCGCTGCCCGCCGTGCGCGACGCAATTGTCCAGAAGAACTGGACCCTCGCAAATCGCGAAATAGAGGTGGTAGGCGCAATTCTCGAACAGGAAGCCGCAACCATCCAGCGTGCGGTGGGCGAGCTTCCTTGACCCTCTCGCTTTGCCCGTGTTACGTTGGCGTTTGGCAGCGCCTTCGCGAATTTCGCCTTCTAGTGAGTGGTTATGCCGCCTTGGCGACACCCGCAAAGCATGAAAAGTGCCCTCACCCCCAGCCCCTCACCCCTTGCGGGGAGAGGTTGGCTGAAGGCCGGGTGAGGGGTGCTGCCGAAATTTTCACGGCAGGCTTGCAAATCGGAGTGACGGTTTCTGCCTTCTCACGCTTTTCCCAACGCTGAAAGACAGTCGCAGGGAAGATGGCCGGCGCTAACTCCGGCGGTGTGACACGTTAGCGGTCTTCAGCAAGGAACCTCTTTTGACCACCTCAGCGAAAATGACGCTCAAGCGAACGCCGCTGTTTCAGGCTCATTGCGAGGCCGGAGCCCGGATGGTTGAGTTCGGCGGCTGGGAGATGCCGGTGGAGTACGCCGGCATCGTGGAGGAACACCTTGCGGTCCGGACGCGCGCTGGCCTCTTTGATGTCAGCCATATGGGCGAGATCGACGTGCGCGGCGCGAAAGCGTTGGAACTGCTTCAGCTCGTCACTTGCAATGATGTTTCGCGGCTCGCGCTTTGGCAGGCTCAGTATTCCGCGCTCATGTACCCGCAGGGCAGCGCCGTGGATGATTGCGTGGTCCATCGGCTAGGGGAAGACCACTTCTTTATTTGCGTCAACGCCGCCAACACCCAAAAGGATTTCGAGTATATCCTGCGAAGCAACCCGTTCAGCAAACCGGCTGAGGTGGAGATCCGCGACGTTTCGCACGAGTACTCGCAGCTCGCGCTCCAGGGGCCGGCAGCGGTAGCGATCCTCAGCCAGGTGACCGATGCGGACCTGGCAGCCTTGAAGTTTTACTGGTGCTCGCCTGCTGTCTGCTGCGGGGTCAAAGGATTGCTCGCGCGGACGGGGTACACCGGCGAGGACGGCTTCGAGTTTTATTTTCCACCCGCGGAATCGCAAGATGTGTGGTCGGCGCTTCTTGAGGCCGGGCGTCCGCACGGGCTGATTTCGGCTGGATTGGGGGCTCGCAATACCCTCCGGCTTGAATCGGCCTACCCCCTGTACGGCCACGAACTCGACGCTGAGACGACTTTGCTCGAAGCGAACCTGGGCTGGATCTGCAAGCTCGGCAAGGGCGACTTCATCGGCAGATCTCCGCTCGCCGCGCAAAAGCAAAACGGATTACGCAAGAAACTGGTGGGTTTTGAGATGGTGGAACGTGGAATCGGCCGCGACGGTTACCCCGTCTGGATTGACGGAAAGGTCCGTGGGTGCGTGACCAGCGGTTCTTTTGCGCCCTATCTCAAGAAGAACATCGGCCTTGCATACGTGCCTCCTGACTGCGCCGAACGGGGACGCGCGTTGCAAATTGAAATTCGCGGCAAGCTGGTGGGCGCAAAGCAGACGGCCTTGCCATTTTACCGGCGCGCCCGCCATTGATGCAGACTGCACTGAAAAGTTCGGCAGCACCCCTCACCCGGCCTTCAGCCACCCTCTCCCCACAAGGGGGGCTGGAGGTGAGGGGGCACTCAAAACTTGACTCATTTGGTGCATGTTTGCCAGGCCAAGGCGCCTGAGCGCTCAGCGCGTCACGGGAAGGCGCAGTGAGTTTGGTTTGTTGATTTTCTTCGCGGGTTTCGAGGCCCGCTATTTCATTTTGTGCGAAAACGAGGCCAGTTATGTACCCCGTGGAATTTCTTTACACCCGTGATCACGAATGGGTTCGCGTGGACGAGAACGTAGCATCAATCGGAATCACCGAACACGCTCAAAAGGAGTTGGGCGACATCGTCTTTGTCGAGTTGCCGCCGGCCGGAACCCACGTAGCCGCGAAAGAGTCGCTAGGCACGGTCGAATCGGTGAAGGCGGTAGCGGACGTCTATTCGCCGGTCAGCGGTGAAGTGATCGCCGTCAATCCCAAGATCCAGAGCGCGCCGGAACTGGTTAATTCTGATCCCCACGGCGAAGGCTGGCTGGTTCAGGTGCGGATTAGGGACCGGGATGAAACGGAAGGCCTGATGAGCTCGGAGGAGTACGAAGAGTACCTTAAGGGAGGAGCCGGCCGCTGATGCGCTACCTTCCAAATTCCCCCCAGGACCGGGCGCGGATGCGCGAGGCCGTGGGAGTGCGGTCCGCAGAGGATTTGTTCGCGCAAGTTCCGGCTGAGCTTCGGCTGGGAAATCCGTTGCAGGTTCCGGGCCCTCTTTCTGAATCTGAGATTCTCGATTTTTTCCGTCAGGCGGCGCGCCAAAGCGCCAGGGACTATGTCTCTTTCCTGGGCGCTGGGGCCTACACTCACTATCGCCCCGTAACTATAGACATGCTGCTTTCGCGGGGAGAATTCTTCACTGCCTACACGCCTTACCAGGCGGAAATTTCGCAAGGAACCCTCCAGGCAATGTTCGAATTCCAGACCCTTATCGCCCAGCTCACCGGGATGGAAGTGGCGAATTCCTCGCTTTACGACGGCTCAACAGCCACTAACGAAGCGGCGCTGATGGCGATGCGCATCACCCGGCGAGAGCGCGTTGTGCTGGCGAGAACGTTGCACCCGGAATATCGCGAAGTGGTCAGCACCTATGTGCGCAATCTCGGCGTCGAGCTTCAGGAAGTCCCCTACCAGCCGTCAGGTCAGTTGGACCTAGAGCATCTTGAATCTGCCGTGAATGAGAAGACGGCTGCGGTAGTAGTTCAATCGCCGAACTTTCTGGGCGTGATCGAGCGGATTCCGGAAATCAGCGCGATTGCCCGGAAGCGCGGGGCGCTGCTCATCGTGGCGGTTGCGGAGCCGCTCTCGCTCGCCGTTGTAAATCCTCCGCGCGAAGC
Source organism: Acidobacteria subdivision 13 bacterium RH2 MAG17b (assembly GCA_002197525.1). GTDB lineage: Bacteria > Acidobacteriota > Terriglobia > UBA7540 > UBA7540 > RH2-MAG17b. Next base: position 8,582 of record NFUN01000123.1, read on the forward strand.
CGACATCGTTTGTGGCGAAGCTCAATCGTTCGGCGTGCCGGTGGCTTTCGGCGGTCCTTACGTAGGCTTCATGGCCACGCACGAGAAATTCGTCCGCCAAATGCCGGGGCGGCTGGTGGGCCAGGCGAAGGACGCCGAAGGGCGGCGAGGCTTCGTGCTGACGCTGGTGACGCGCGAGCAGTTCATACGCCGCGAAAAAGCCACTTCGAATATTTGCACCAGCCAGTCCCTGTGCGCGCTTGCGGCCACGATCTACTTATGTCTGCTCGGCAAGCGCGGGCTGCGCCAACTGGCTGAGCACAATCTATCCAAGGCTCATTACGCCGCGCAGCAGCTCGCCTCGGCGCCCGCAACCTCGCTTCCCTTCACGGCTCCTTACTTCAACGAGTTCGTCGTCAAGACGCCGGGCAATGCCCGCGAGATACTGGCCGCTCTCGAAGAAGAGAAGATTCTCGGAGGCGTCGAGCTGGAGCGCTTTTATCCTGAGTTGAAAGATCATCTTCTCGTGTGCGTAACGGAAACCGCTGGAAAGCAGAGTATTGACCGGATGGCAGCGGCCTACCGCCGGCTCGGCGCAAGCCGCACGCAAACGGTCCGGAGCGGCGACCTTCACCCGGCGCAGGTGGGAAGCAAACACTGAACAGGTGTCGCGAATCTTGTAGCGCAACGTCCGCTGGGTGACGTTGCGGCCTTTCAAGGTACCGTGAAAAGAATGCAAAAACCGCAGTGTTAAAACGCGAACGCTGCGCTACACAGGCTCGCTCTCCCTTCGCAGGGTGGCCCGCGTAGCGGGACGGCTGAGGGGCTACGGCTCGGCGGGCTGAGGCGCAGCCCCGTTAAGTAATCTGGGTGATTTTTTCGTGCAAGGCGGACGGAACATGGCGAATGGAATTCGTGCGGCGCGGCCGCACGTGACCCTCAATGAAGAATTGATCTTTGAACGCTCAGGGCCGGACAAGACCGGGGCGGAGCTTCCTCCTTTGGACGTGCCGCCGGTGTCAGCCAGCGAGGTTTTGGGCGCCGAATCCGTCCGCCCTGAACTCGAAGGCTTTCCTGAAGTCTCGGAATTGGAGGTCATCCGCCATTTCACGCGGCTTTCCACTTGGAATTACGGCATTGACACCGGCCTTTACCCTCTCGGGTCATGCACGATGAAGTACAACCCTCGCATCAATGAGGTGGTAGCGCGCCTGGAAGGCCTGGCGACGGATCATCCTTACGCTCCCGCGCCGCTCGCGCAAGGCTGCCTCAGAGTTCTTGCTGAGACCGCGCGCTGCCTGAAAGAGATCACCGGCATGGATGCGATTTCGCTCCAGCCCGCTGCAGGGGCGCAGGGTGAGCTGACCGGGTTGCTCATGATCTGCGCCTTGCTCGAAGATCGCGGCGAGCGGCGGCGGTTTGTCCTGATTCCGGACTCCGCGCACGGCACGAACCCCGCAAGCGTCGCCATCGCCGGTTATGAAGTGCGGAACCTCAAGTCCAACGAGCGCGGCTGCGTTGACCCGGCGGAGTTAGAGCGGGGCATGAGTGAAGACGTGGCCGCCTTGATGCTCACGAATCCCAACACGCTTGGCATCTTTGAAACGCAAATTCGGGAAATCAGCCACATCGTGCACGCCAAAGGCGGGTTGGTTTACATGGACGGGGCTAACATGAACGCCTTGGTGGGCGTGGCGCGGCCCGGCGAGTTTGGCGTGGACGTGATGCACCTAAATCTGCACAAAACTTTTTCCACGCCTCATGGTGGAGGCGGGCCAGGCTCCGGACCGGTCGCCGTGAAGCAGATTCTCGAACCGTACTTGCCGGCTCCTGTAATCGAAGAAACTTCAAGCGGTAAAGTCCGGGTCAACTACGACCGTCCGAAAAGCATCGGCCGTGTGCGCGCTTTTTACGGCAATTTTGGCATGGCGGTGCGGGCGCTCGCCTACATCATGGCCTTCGGACCAGAAGGGTTGCGGCAAGCTACCGAAGACGCCGTTCTGAACGCTAACTACGTCCTCAACCGCTTGAAGCAGGCTTACGATCTCGCCTACGATGCTCCGGCGATGCACGAGTGCGTTTTTTCGGACCGCCGCCAGGCGGCGCGCGGCGTGCACACTGGCGACATCGCCAAGCGGCTCATCGACTATGGCTTCCATCCCTACACCGTTTCCTTCCCTCTCATCGTCCAGGGCGCTCTCATGATCGAGCCTACCGAAAGCGCCAGCAAGGAAGAGCTCGATTCGTTCATCGACGCGATGCTCTCCATCGCTCAAGAGGTGGAAACGAACCCCGACATCGTGCTCAAGGCGCCGCACACCACGCGCATCAGCCGTTTGGACGAAGCCACCGCCGCCCGCAAACCCGTCCTTCGCTGGAAACCGGAAGCCTCGGGTGACCCAAACATCGGCTCCTGATGTCTGCGGCCACGCGAGCTGTAGCGGCGGCCTCTGGACGCCGCGTCCCTCGAAATAGTAGCTATAAGAGTGCGGAATATAGCATGGGCATTTCAGGAAATGCCGGAGGTGTAAGTTGATTTTTCGGCTCTTGCTGTCGCGGCTTTGCCGCTCGCTGTGCGGAATGGCTGTGCCATTCCGGGATGAGTGATTTTTATTTGTCCAGGTCCGGGGGCCGGCCCTCGGACCTGGGAAAAAATGAGTGTTGGCCGGCCGGGAAGCCATAGGCTTCCCGCACAGCAAGCGGCATAGCCGCAGAACACTTCGCGAAAGGCTAACTCTATTGCGTGGCGCATACATCGCGCCTTGTGCGATTCCAAGCGCTGCTGAATTGCGGAGGAGACTGTGTTCAAATCCCAACCTGAGTAACCGCCGAGTAATTCCCCTGCGGCGGATAACTCTAATCTGCTACTCGCTCTCGATTGCGCCGGGTGGCGCAGACATCGCGCCTTTTACGATGTCTGCGATGCGGAATCCCTTGAAGCTAGCCCTAAACCACTTGACCTTGTTCTAGCCTGGAATAAGCTTTCTCGCCATGCCTTACAACCAGCGAACGTGCAATTTGAGCTAATGAACGCAGGAATCGCCGACTGGCTTGGAAAGAAAGCCATCACATCAGCCCAGAAGAAACAGTCCGGGCGGCGGGGGCTGGTTCACAAGCAGCCAGTACATGCCCAACTGACGAATCGTTTCCTCGAACTTGCCGAAGTCCACCGGCTTTTGAACGTAACTGTTCACGCCCAGCCGGTAGCTGTTGACGAGATCGACCTGTTCTTTGGAAGAAGTTAGGACGATTACCGGTATGGGCCGGGTACGTTCATCGTTCTTGATAGCCTGTAGCACCTCGATCCCGTCCACTTTGGGCAGTTTCAAATCGAGCAGGATCAGTTTCGGGGGATGCTTCAGAGAGCGGTCTTGGTGGGGGCCGCGGCAGAATAGAAAATTCAGCGCCTGTTCTCCATCGGTGGCCACATGAATGCGGTTGGCCAGCTGGTTTTTGCGCAACGTGTGGATTGTGAGCTCCGCGTCAGCGTCGCTATCCTCGACTAATAGAATCTCGGCTTCCAAAGTCTGCATTGTTTTCCTCCTCGTTCCATGCCTGGGAATCCGCCGCTCCATCTGGCGGGGGCGGCCCCACCGTGAAAAAAAAGCTCGCGCCTTGATTTAATTCCGCCTCCGCCCACACCCGCCAGCCGTGTTTGTGCAGGATGCGTTGGACGATGGCGAGACCGACGCCAGTTCCTTCAAAATCCTTTGCGGCATGTAGGCGTTGGAAAACGCCAAAAAGCTTTTTGCTGTACTTCATATCAAAGCCGACCCCGTTGTCCCGGACGAAGATAACCGTTTCAGATCCTGACTTCTGGACGCCTACTTCGATCCGGGCCGGGGTGCGGGGCCGCGTATATTTGACCGCATTGCCCAGTAGATTGACGAAGACCTGTTTCATGAGTCCTGGGTCGCAATCCACGGTGGGGAGCTCGCCGACCGCCCACTCAATCTCCCGTTCTGCGCACTCGGGAGCGAGTTCAGCTTGCGCCGACTCCACTAGCGCCTTCAGCGAAGTAGGCCGGAGCGCCAGTTCTTGCCGGCCGACCCGCGAAAGGCTGAGAAGGTCATCCACCAGACGGCCCATATGACCCGCGCCTTCGTAAACCCGTTGCAAATAGCGGCGCGCTTCTTTGTCCAGGTTGGAGGCGTGTTCGTCCATCAGAATCTGCGCAAAACCGGCTATATGACGCAGCGGCGCGCGCAAATCATGCGCCACTGAGTAAGTGAAAGCCTCGAGATCGCGAACGGCTTCTTCAAGCTGGGTGGTGCGCTCCGCCACGCGCTGCTCGAGTTTCTGGTTGGCGTCTGCCAGTTCGGCGGTGCGCTCGGCAACCTGCGCTTCAAGGTTCTCTTTAGCTCGCCTCAGCTCCTTTTCCGCTCGCTTATGCTCTGTAACGTCACGAACGACAGCGATGACAAGCCTGTTTCCTTCTATTTCCAAGGGGCTCAGCGTGACGTCCACCGGGAACTCGGTCTCATCTTTTCGGCGACCGTAGAGATCCAAGCCCTCACCCGCGGGCCGGAGCCAGGGCTCGACGTAGTACCGGTCCAGGTGGCGGGTATGGACCGCCCGAAAACGCTCGGGGATCAGGATTTCCACGGGCTGGCCGGTCAATTCTTCGCCGCTATATCCGAACATTTTCTCCACCTGGGTGTTAACTCGTACGATCTCTCCGTGCGAGTCCGTGGTCACGATGGCATCGGGAGAAGACTGAAACAGCCCCTCAAACATTGCTTGGCTTTGGCGGAGCGCTTCTTCTGCCCGCTTACGCTCGGTGATGTCGCGCGCAACTCCGAAAATTCCGGTTATATTTCCTTCCTGATCGTAGATGGGCATTTTTGTGACGGATGCCCACGTATCTGATCTGTCAGGCCAGGTTTGTCTGCTTTCCACGCCGATTAATGGCTTGCCGGTCTTCATTACTTCCTGCTCGCTCTCGAAGGCATAGTCAGCGTATTCGTGAGTGAAAAAATCAAAAACCGTTTTACCGACCGCTTCAGACGGGTCGGAAAGGCCATACTTGCGCGCCAACCCCATATTCACCCGGGTGAGCCGGCTCTGCCTGTCCTTGAAGTAAATGACGTCCGGGACGTTGTCCATAAGCGCGTGCATCAAGTCCCGCTCGCGGTCGAGTTCCAATTCCGCCCGCTTCCGCTTCATCAGGTCGGCGGCGACCACCGTGGCTGATCCGGCAAGCAGCAGAAGGGCCACCACGGTACCGAGCAAAATCAATGTAATCGTCCGCTTATTGCTCGTGGCGGCTGCTTCATTTCTTGCTTGCAGGAGCAGCAGCTCGGCCTCCTTCATCTGTCCGAGAATGGCGCGGACCTCATCTGCATCCACCATCCCGCGGCCCACTAGGATCAGCTCCTTTGCCGCCGAGAGTTGCCCCTTGCGCCGCAAATCAATGGCTTTGTCGAACGCTTGCAACATTTGGGCGATTTCTTGCCCGAGACTGGAAACCCGCCGCTGCTCTTCCGGATTGTCACTTGTCAGGTTCCGCAGAAGACGAACCTTGCGGCGCGTAATGGCTGCTGCGTTCCCGTATAAACCCAGGTAACGATCGTCGCCTGTCACTACGAACTCCCGTACCGCCGCCTGAGTGTCTGTCACCGTAGTGAGCGTCACTTCGAGTTTGAGCAGAACTTCGTTGGTATGAGCCACCCAGCGGTTGTCCTGGATGAGCCTGCTCATAGTCCGGTACTGTACGATTCCGAGACTCATCATGATGGCGAAGGCCAGGCCAAAACCGGCCGCCACTTTCATATCCAAGGTTTTCATAGGCTCCTGGGCGCTAGCGCCGCTGCGAGTGCGGCGAGACAAGCCATTCATAATGAGGGGAACGAAGACCATCGCGGCGGGGAGGGGACCGCCGGAAACCCCGCCTGTATCCCACGCTGTTGCGAGGGCAGCATGAGGACGACGGCTTCCAAGCCATTAAGTATAGGCTATATTTGTAGTCTATCTGTAAACTGCGCGGCTGTCAAGCATCTTGTTAACAGCGGAAATCTGGCCGGAGCTCCGGGGAATGGGGCATAATAGTCGAAGAGTCTGCGTGAAAACAGCGGCTGGTGCGACGGTCTGTGACCAAGGCTGTCCAAATTAACCGCACATTCTGGTGTGGGAAACGGCTGCGCCGCCCCGCTGTGCGGAAAGCCTATGGCTTTCCGGGCGCGAAAACGCGTTCGTTAAGGTTTTCCTTGGGCGCGAAGGCTCAGCCTTCGCGCCCAAGGAAAACCGGGTTGGGAGGATTGCCGGGTGCGGAAAGGCTTCGCCTTTCCGCACAGCAAGCAGCGGAGCCGCAGAACACTTCGCGAAAGGCGGACCGTAATTTGGACAAGCCTGGTCTGTGCCCGCCGGTCTTGATTTTTCAAGTGCTTCGGCGCTCATAGATCGCCGCACCAACTCAAAAACGGCAGTTGTCACACAGACTCCACACGGCGCGCGGGGGAAGTGGAGACCCATGAAGGCGCTGGTTAAGAGCAGAAAAGAACCGGGGCTGTGGCTGGAGGATGTTGAGCCGCCTCAGATAGGTATCAACGACGTGCTCATCAAGGTGCACCGTACGGGCGTCTGCGGCACAGACCTCCACATCTACAAATGGGACGGCTGGGCGCAAAAGACAATCCCGGTTCCGCTCGTCATCGGCCACGAATTCGTGGGTGAGATCGTCGAGGTGGGCGCCAACGTCGCAGACTTCTATCCCGGAGAGATCGACAGCGGCGAGGGGCATGTGGTCTGCGGCCGGTGCCGCAATTGCCTGGCCGGACGGCGGCATCTGTGCGCGCATACCCAGGGCGTGGGGGTCACGCGGCCAGGGGCCTTTGCGGAATACATTGCCCTGCCGATGAGCAACATCTGGCGGCACCACCACGGAATCGACGAGGATATTGCGGCGATTTTCGATCCTTTTGGCAACGCCGTGCATACGGCGCTTTCGTTCCCCGTACTGGGCGAGGACGTGGTCATCACCGGCGCTGGACCGATCGGCCTGATGGCAGCCGCCGTGGTTCGTCACGCTGGCGCGCGCTACGTGGTGGTTACAGACGTCAATCCACACCGGCTTGAGTTGGCGCAACAAATGGGGGTGACAGCGGCGCTGGATACACGAACTGAAAGGCTAGCCGACGTTCAAAAGCGACTTGGCATGACGGAAGGCTTCGACGTGGGTCTGGAAATGTCCGGTAACACCTCCGCGTTTCGCGAGATGCTGGCCAACATGAGCCACGGCGCCAGGATTGCGATGCTGGGCATCCCGGAAGGAGAGATGTCCATTGACTGGCGCGCGGTGATTTTTAACATGCTGACCCTCAAGGGCATTTATGGCCGCGAAATGTACGAGACTTGGTACAAAATGACCGTGATGCTCCAATCAGGGTTGGATATCCGCCCCGTGATCACCCATCGCTTCGAGTACCGGGAATTCCACAAAGCGTTTGAAGTGATCGAGAGCGGCCAGGCCGCCAAGGTGATTCTCAACTGGAACTGACCGGTGATTGCATATAATCTGTCCGCCTTGCACCCCATGAAGCACATGGGGTGGCGCACACATGGCGGATTTTGCCATGTGTGCGAGCCGCTAACCGCATACATCGCAAGAAACGCGATGCGCCACCCTCGGAGAGAGCATCGGCAAGGCCGTGGAATAAATTATGGACGCCTTCAAAACTGAAAACGGCCGTGCCGCCGCCCCTCTTCGTAACATCCCGTCTGTTGAGGCGATTTTGAACCGTGAACCGCTGCGAGAGCTTGCCGGGCGCCTTGGGCGGCAGCCTGTCCTCGAAGCAGCGCGCTCGGCGCTGGAACAATTGCGCCAGCGGATCAGGCTCGACCCGGAAGCTGGGTTTTCAGTGGAATCGCTGGAACAGGAGATCATCGCCTCAGCCGAAGCTGCGGCCCAGCCGTCTCTCATCCCGGTAATCAACGCCACGGGCGTGATCCTGCACACCAATCTCGGCCGCGCACCTTTGGCCCGCGCAGCTCTGCAGCGGTTGATCGAGACGGCCGCTCAGTATTCCAATCTTGAATACGATCTCGAATCCGGAGCGAGGGGAAAGCGTGACATCCACACCGCGCGGCTCTTTGGTCAACTGACCGGTGCCGAGGCGGCGCTGGTGGTTAACAACAACGCTGCTGCTGTCTTCCTGGCGCTGAATTCGCTCGCGGAAGGCGCTGAAGTCATCGTATCGCGCGGCGAACTGGTGGAAATCGGCGGATCGTTCCGCATCCCGGACATCTGCGCCAAAAGCGGGGCGGTGTTGCGCGAGGTGGGAACCACGAACCGCACGAGAATCTCTGATTACGCCGCCACCATAACGGATCACACCCGGCTCATCCTGCGCGTCCATCCAAGCAATTTCCGCATGGTAGGTTTCACCGAGCGGCCTTCGCTTGATGAACTGGCCCGGCTCGCTGAGGAGCGCAGGCTGGTCCTGATGGAAGATTTGGGCAGCGGTTGCCTGGTGAATCTCGCGCCCTTTGGACTTGGCGAGGAGATGCCTGCCGGTGAAAGCTTGAAGGCGGGAGCGCACGTGGTCACCTTCAGCGGCGACAAACTGCTCGGCGGGCCGCAAGCCGGCATTGTGCTCGGCAAGCGTGATCTGCTCGCAAAGGTTCGCAAGAATCCCCTGTTCCGCGCGCTGCGGGTGGACAAGCTGACCATCGCCGCTCTCGAGGCCACCGTGGCGCTCTACCTGCGCGAGGACTATGCCGCCATCCCTGCTCAGCGCATGATCCGGGCCTCCGTTGATGAGATCGCGACTCGGGCTGCCCGTCTTGCGGAAAAGCTTGCAGCGCTCGCAGATTTTAACGTTGACTTGCTTGAGGGTGAGTCCGTGGCCGGAGGCGGCTCAACGCCCGGCCAAGTCCTTCCAACCCGCCTGATCGCCGTCACTCACCGCTCGCGCAGCGCGCAGGTGTTGGCGGAAGCGCTCCGCCGCAATCACCCGCCCATCGTAGCGCGGGTGGAAGACAGTCGCCTCCTGCTCGATCTGCGCACCGTGCTCGGAGAAGAGCAGGAAAGCGAGATTGCCCGCGCCTTTGAACGCCTCGCCGCTCCTATTGAGAATTACAAATTATAGTGACGGCTTTTTTGTAGCGCCGGTGTCCCCACCGGCGTCTTTCGGCGCTGAGGACAGCGCCGCACCAGCCGCAGTTTTCACACAGACGCTAACGGGCGCCGGGCAACTGGTAGAGCATCCAGTAAACGACCACGCCTGTAATCGAAACGTACATCCAGATGGGCAAGGTCCAGCGGGCGATTTTGCGGTGACGGTCAAACCGCCCGCGCAAGGCCCGGCTCAGCGTGATCAGCACGAGGGGAACGATTACTGCCGCGAGCACGGTATGTGTGCCGAGCAAACCGAAATAGAAAACCCTCACCGGGCCGCCCAGCTTGAAGTGCGTCACGCCGTGGTGGGCGTGATACCACAGATAGCAGACCAGGAAAACGGTAGAGGAGGCGAAGGCCGAGAGCATGAACGTCTTGTGCGCCCGCACATTTTTCCGGCGGATGGAGAGATAACCCAAGGCGAGCAGCAGGGCGCTGGTTGCATTCAGCGTCGCATCGATGGTGGGGAAATCTGAAAGCGTAATGGTCAATCCGCCTGCCTTGTGCTTTTCAGGGATTCGCCGCCGCATACCGCGCTGGGCGCGTAGAGCGGCTCCGGTGGCGCTATGCGAGCATCTTGTCAACCATCATCAGGGCGTAAATCAAAGGCAGATAGATCACCGAGGCCAGCAGCACGCGCCGCGCGAGCGGGGCGCTGCGCACCATGGCCAGCCGCGCTCCGTGATAGAAGAACAAAAGTCCCAGGGCCACGGCCCCAATCAGGTAAAGCGATCCCGCCTGGCCGAGGAGCGCCGGAATGATGCTGACCGGGATCAGAAGAAGCGAGAAACCCATCACCTGGGTGGCCATAAAGCGGCCCTCGTGGTCCGCCGGGGGCAGCATGAGATAGCCGGCGCGGCTGTAATCCTTCCGGTAAAGCCAGGCGATGGCTGTGAAATGAGGGAACTGCCAGAAGAAGAGGATGGCGTATAGGATCCAGGCTTCAGCGGCCAAGCTGCCGCGGGCTGCCGCCCAGCCGATGAGCGGAGGCATGGCGCCCGGCAGCGCCCCCACCAGCGTGCATAGCGGCGTCTTCCTCTTGAGCGGCGTGTAGAGCAATAGATAAGCGGCGAGCGTCAGCATGGCTAGAAAACTAGCTAGATGGTTGACCGTCCAGGCCAGATATATCCCGCCCGCGGCGGAAAGCAGCAGCCCGAAGCACAAACCTTCCAGAGGGCTCAGCCTTCCTGCCGGGATCGGCCGGCTGGCGGTGCGCTTCATGCGGGCGTCATAATGCCGTTCGACGTATTCGTTCAGCGTGGCTGTGCCACTCGCCACCAGAAACGTGCCGAGAAGCGTATTGAACATCAGCGCCCAACGCAGCGGCCCGTGCGAGCCCAGATAGAAGCTTACCAGCGTGCTTGCCACCACCAGGAAGTTGACTTCCGGCTTGGTCAGCATCCAGTAGTCCGCCAGGCGGCGCGCGAGACGCGGGAAGGGGCCGCGCGCGGCGGAATCCGTTTCGAGTTGATCCGTTGGGCTGGGCATAATTTAGCTTCCTGCCACGGCCGGTTTCTGCGGGACGGCGCGAACCGGCGCCGCCGAAGGGCGGACAAAACGGTAAATCTGATGGGTTACCGCAATGCTGGTGGCAAATACCAAAGCGCCGGTGGCCACGTGCATCACCGTGGCAATAACCACCGGAGTAACCGGTTCCGGCGCGTTGCTCGCAACCATCAGCATGACGTAATCGCCGGCGCCGAGAAAAATCTGAATGATGAGCAAGATCATCAGCGCGATCGCCGGCAGCATCAGGCGCGTCTCGCGCCCTGGAAGCCGGAGCACGCGCAGGAGAAGATACAAAACCGCCGCCAGCACCACCGCGGCAAACGCGATGTGGGGCATCACGCTCATGCCGTTGTCGCGAGAAGCCGCGCCGAGCAGAATCTGAATGAAGATGATTACGCTCGTTGCCACCGCCAGGCTTTCGAGCGAAGGCTTCAACGGATCATTGATTTTCGTCTCGTCCCATCGCCACTTCGGGCTCGTAAAAATCGCCAGGCTCACCATGATGGCGAAGTAAAGCTCAGCGGCGCAGGAGTGCGCGACAGTGAAAAAGGCGGGGAGATAGTAAATGACTCCCAGCCCGCCTAGGATTGCCTGCACAACCACCGCCAGCACGGCGGCTCCGCCCAGCCACTTCACCCACCGGCGATCCTCCTTCGCCCACAACGCCAGCGCGAGAATCAGGGTGAGCGCGGCCACAGCGCCCGCGATCATGCGATGGCCGTCCTCAAACATCACCCCGCCTACCATCTTGGGAATCTTGAAGCTGCCGAATGAAGTGGGCCAGTCCGGCACGGAAAGCCCCGCGTCGTTGCTCGTGACGAGCGCGCCGGCAATGATCAACAGAAACGTCATGCAGGCCACGAACACGGCATAACCGTGCAGCCAGCGGGAGCGCTTTGTGGCGGCGGAATTCATCAACGCGTCTTTTCCCCAAACGAAGCCGGGCAGCGGATTAAACCGTGCCAATCCGGAACAATTCCTGAGTCCGGTGTCAGATCAAAAAAATCAGTGGGAGGCGCCGGGCGCCTTGCCCTCGTATTCCGCCGCAACCTCGGGATCGTTGAACTGATCGCGCCTGCGATAAGCAACGGCGAAGATCGCGAGGAACATCAGCACCGAAGGTATGAGCAGCGCCAGGATGCCGTGCTGCAAGGCTCGAATGCCAGCTTGGTTCTGCGCAGCCGCGTCGCTGTAACACATTGCGCAGCCCTGAGCCAGCGCTGCACTGGGGCAGGCAAGCCATCCCCCTATCGGGGCCAAGCCGAGAGTCCACTTTGCCAGCAGCTTTGGGATCACGAGCGCCAATCACATAGTGTACCTATTTCGCGCAATGCCTGTAAAGTTCGATTGCTTTCTGGAAGAGGCTATTTACGGTATATCCCTTGTAGGCGGGGTAGAGCAGACACGGCGTAGCGTGCCGCATCCGAGCCTCTATCTTACCCTTGGCACGAGAAACCTATCGTAGCAAACTACGCTATTATAAGCAGTTGGACGAAAGATGTGAGGCATTGATGCCAACTTCCAGGCGGCGAAGATTCCGCGAAAAGTGCGCCGGGATGCATCAAAATGGGGCTATCCAGCCCGATGGCTCGAAGACCACCGGCATCACGGCCGGCGTCTATCGCCCTTTTCCCTCTAACGAATACCTTGGCTGATTCGTCGCACGAAACTGAGGGTAGTGGGTCAGTTTGGTTGTTGTAGCGGGGGGCTCTGGGCGCCCGGCGTTTTTTATTTTACAAACATTCGGCGGGCCGGGGCCCGCCGCTACAGCAAACTGACCCATTACCAAACTGAGCAATATCTTGCCTCGCCGCGAGATTCGCGATCGCACGCGCTGGAGGTCAGCCATTTTCCTGACATGCTTCAAACCGGCGGAGACGGCCAGGCACATCCGCGACATGCGGCGGGTAGCGCACGGTGAATGTTGCCGCTCCGGTTTGCTGCGGGCTAAACTGGGCTGGGATTTAAACGCTGCTTCGGGAAACGTAGATGTCTGCATTGCACAGCATTCTTTTTGCCTTGCTTGCCGGCTGGATCTCCATCGGCGGCTTGGAGCTTTGGTCCCAGCGAGGCGCGGTGGTCCTGCGGCCGGATTCACTGCCCGAGGACCTGCGCGCCTCGGCCAAGCTTCACGGCGTGGCGGACGTCTTGGCGCTGCCGCGAGTTTCCATCATTGTGCCCGCACGCAACGAGGAGGAAATCCTGCCGGTGGCGCTCGCTTCCTTGATGAACCTGAACTACCCGGACTACGAGGTTATCCTGGTGGACGATGCGTCCACGGATGGCACGGGCGCTCTGGCGGACGACTGGGCCGCGCGCGATTCGCGGCTGAGAGTGATTCACAACAGCGCCTTGCCCACCGGCTGGACGGGCAAGGTTCATGCGTTGCATCTTGGCGCTGCCGCTGCTTCTGGAGAATGGATTCTGGCCACAGACGCCGACATGGTCTTTCATCCCGCCATCCTAAGGCTTGCGATTTCTACCGCGCAGCGCCAAAACGTCCACATGCTTTCGATCCTGCCTCAGGTTGACGCTGCAACATTCTGGGATAAGACCGTTCTTCCCGCTTTCGCTATGATTCTTGGGACCGCCTTCCCGCTGCGTCTCGTGAATAATCCCCGCTCAAAACGAGCCTTTGCCGCAGGAGGATTCATTTTGATGGTGCGCCGGGAACTTGAAGAGCTTGGCGGCTACGAGCGCCTGAGAGGAACCGTTGTGGAGGATTTGCGCACCGCCGAAATGTTCAAAAGGGGCGGGCGCCGCACGTTTGTGACGCTGAGCGATGGGCTGCTTGAAACGCGAATGTACCAAGACGGGCTGGAATTGTGGGAAGGGCTGAGCCGGAGCGCGTTTGAAGGGTCCGGGCGCTCGGTGATCAAAGTTCTCGGCGCACTCGCCACGGGGGCCTTCATGGTGCTTTTGCCGTGGGCATGTCTGCTTGCGGGTCTCGTTGCTGCTCACGTTCCGGCGAGTCACCGTGCTGACCACGCCACTTTGCTTCTCTCTGCCGCGACGTTGGCCGTAAGCTCGCTGGTTTATATGCCCCTCGTTCGGTATTGCAGAGTTCCGCTCTGGTACGTGCTGACGCTGCCCGTTGCCTACGCCTTCTATGCTGCCGCCGCGGTATATTCCGCTGCCATCAGCCTTGCCGGGCCGGGTGTAATTTGGAAAGGCAGGCATTATCGCTCCGCCACCTGAAGAATTAGAATAAACCTCTCATCACAGAGGCATCGAGTGGTACAGACCAACTACTCATATATGCAAACGTAAAGGCGTGCGTTAGATGATTTATCTGAACTGTTAGATGTTGATAAGGCTCGTGTTACAATAATCCGTCTAGCCGCCTTGTTAATAGTCCACACCTTATGAGCCCTCGTCGTGCCAATCCCGAGCTTGCTGAGCGCCGCCGCGAAGCCTTGGTTAAAGCGGGCTACGCCGAGATTCTTGAGAAGGGGATTCAAGCGACGACAATCGACTCGGTCGTCAAGCGCGCTGGATTCAGCAAAGGCGGAGCACTCTACTATTATCGCACCCGGGATGACCTGCTCTACGCCGTCCTTGAATGGCTGCTCTCCCACTTAGACAGGACGCTCGATCAAGTGGCTTCCGGGCAGCAGTCTCCTCGCGCACGACTGGCCTCGGAGATTGAGGTTCTCTTTCACAGCGACGACGTGAACCGCAAACTCTATATTGTGTTGTTTGACTTTGTCGCCTTTGGCCTGAGGTCAGAGAGATTCCGCTCTTTGCTTGCCTCCTTTTTCGAGCGCTGCCGTGAGCGGGACGCTGCCATTATCGAGGAAGGCGTTCGCAAGCAGCAATTCAGGCAAGTGAATGCCGACGACGTGGCGCGCACCCTGCGCGGCCTCGTGGACGGGTACTGCCTCCACTGGCTCGTGGCCGATCCAGGCGGCAGTCTGGAGAGTTATCGCGACCGTTGCCGCGCCGTGCTGGGCGCTTATCTGCTTCGATAGCCCCTCTATCTGTGATTTAAGTTAAGGTTATGCACCCTCCATGCCGGTGCGGCAAGATCTCTAGCCACTGTGGATGGCCCTATTCAAGTAGTATTACCTTGAGAGATAGAATGGTGCGGCTTTGCCGCTGGCATATAGTAGCCACTGCGCGTGCGAACGCGAAACTTGCCCCTTCCCCGCGCCACAACGTGCACTCGCACCTTCCGGTAGTTTTTTTCGTTGCCGGGGTTCGGTGGAACGTAGCCGATCGTATACTGCTGTCGCAGATCGCGAGCGAGTTCCTGAAAGATGGTTGCTACGCGGGTCAGCGTATTGGGGAAGTAGGCCTCGCCACCTGTCTCCTTGGCGATTTGCTGGAGCACGCGAGGATTCTGGTCCATCTCATTCTGATCGAGAAGTCCAACGGTGTATATGAGGGCGTTCGACGTTTCCGCCATGTGGAGAACTTGGCGGAGCCGGTAGTGGCTGGCGTTGTCTCCACCGTCGCTTACGATAATCAGAGCTTTCTTAGGTTTTGTACCCCGTTGCAGGCGGTTCAAGGCAAGCGCGATAGCGTCATAAAGAGCCGTTCGTCCTCCGGGAGCCGGACTCAGGGATTGGCTCAAGAGCGCAGCTTGGTCGGTGAACAGAACATTGTGCGGCAACCCAAAATGCGGCGCTCCGCTGAAGTTCACCACGAACATTTCGTCTTGGGGGTTGCTTGACTGGGCAAAGGCGAGCGCTGCTTCTTTGACCTCCGGCCTCTTGGGCAACATGCTCGAACTGTTGTCCACAACTAAACCTACGGTTACCGGAACGTCTTCGTGCTTAAAAAGAGCTATCTTTTGGAGGTGGCCGTCCTCGTAGACGCGAAAATCCTGGGCCCGTAGATCAGGAACCCCGAGTCCTTTATGGTTGGTTACGGTTACGGGCAATACGACGAGCCTGACATTGACTGCGATCGTGTATTGGGGATTGCCGTTAGAGCCAGGCGTCTGCGTCGGCTGGAGATGAACAAAGCCTAGGACGGCGGTGGACAGCAATAGCCACAGGATTAGCACTGCCGCCCATTTGCTGGTGCGGCACGTACCGACGCTCTGACGGTTTACGCTGGACATCTGAGGCCTCCTGGCCGCCATCTGGATCACGAAGCCCAAGCCTCGCCCGGATGCCGGGGGAAGTCTAGTGCAAAAATCAAATCCCCCTGCCGCCGGAAAAGCGAACGCCAGGGGTGATCATGCCACGCCGGGAAAAACTTCCCGGCGTGGCACACAGATTACTCAACCTAGGGCTTCTTATGTAGCAATGTCCTGTAGTCGTTGTCGCCACCCTGTGGAGTAACAGCAGTCACATGCGCCTTCCGCAGTGTAGCAGGGTCCTTGGATGTTTCCGTAGTCCCCAGGACACCTTGATTTGTGGCTCCTCTCCCAAAAGTGTGTAGGGGTTGAGAACTTGAAAATGCAATAAGTTGCAGATCGGTGCGTAGAAGGGAGCACCCCGAATCGGCTAC
>NFUN01000124.1 GCA_002197525.1 Acidobacteria subdivision 13 bacterium RH2 MAG17b
CCCCGCAAGCGGGGAGAGGGACGGGGTGAGGGGCTCTGGTTCAACCGTGTGCATTATTCTCGAACGGACCTTAAGTGAACAGTATTGCATTTAACCTCGACGCAAGTGGGCAGAAATCAGGATGACGGCCATGCCCAGGCCCAGCGCGATGGCAAGCCACATTTCCCTTCGCGCCCGGAACCAGTTCAAAGATTTCAAGGGAATGGTCAGGCACAAAGCAATCAAGAAAACGGCGAGCGCCAGGACAATCTTCAGGGTTAGCATCTTCCAGTAGATTCCCCACGGCGCTTCCCACACCAGGCTCATATTGTAAATCCCGCTGGCTATGAGCAGGACGATGACCGTCCACGTGACCCAGCGGAAGCGCATCAGGACACTCCGGATCACGGCCTCGCGCTGCGCCGCTTCAGTCTGACGCAGGGCAGGAAACAAGATGACCACCAGAAACGCCATCCCCCCGATGCCGGCTACAGCGGCGCTGAGATGAATCCATTGCATGATGGTTGTTAGCATGGTTGTTCGAAAGAAGCCGTCAGCTTTCAGCAATCAACTAGCTGAGAGTTTCGCCCCTGACATCTCGTCAGGGACCCGTGGGGTCGCCCGAGGTCGGATACAAAGCCCACCCCTACAACGTGAACAGAGTTCTCCCCGTCCTGCACATAACGGACCCATTCCTTGCAAGCAGAACCGCACGTTGCGAAGGCTCTTCGCCGACGGCTGACTACGATACGCCCACCGGCGCTTCCTGTGGCTCGTAAGCCAGTACCGGGGCCAGCCAGCGTTCGACCGCGCGCAGGTCCATCCCTTTGCGCCGTTGGTAGTCAAGCACCTGATCCCGCCCGATCTTCCCCACCGCGAAATAGCGCGATTCAGGATGAGAAAAATAAAATCCGCAAACCGCGGCGCCGGGGACCATCGCAAAACTTTCCGTCAGCTCGATTCCCACCGATTCTTCGGCTTCAATCAAGTCAAACAACGCGCGCTTTTCGGTGTGGTCGGGGCAAGCCGGATAACCCGGCGCCGGCCGGATGCCGCGATATTGCTCGTGGAACAGATCATCCGGGGTGAAGTTTTCATTTTGCCCGAAGCCGCAGGCGTCGCGGGCGCGCTTGTGCATCAACTCGGCCAAGGCTTCCGCCAGGCGGTCTGCCAGAGCCTTCGCCATGATGGCATTGTAGTCGTCATGATCCTGCTCAAACTCATGGACCAAAGCTTCCAGACGGAACCCGGTGGACACGGCAAAAGCGCCGATGAAATCGGTCAGGCCGGTTTCGCGCGGAGCAATAAAATCCGCGAGCGCTAGATTGAAATTACCCTTCTCCATTTGCTGGCGAAGAGTGTAAAAAGTGGCGAGCACGACGTCGCGCGTTTCGTCCTGATAGACCTCAATATCGTCACCCACGCTGTTGGCCGGGTAAAAGCCCATGACGGCGCGCGCCGTCAGCAGCCTCTCCTCCACGATCCGCTGCAAAAGACGCTGCGCGTCATCAAACAACTCTTGGGCTCTCGGGCCAACTCCATCGGCGCTTAAAATCTTGGGATACGTTCCCCGCAATTCCCAAGCCTGGAAAAACGGCGTCCAATCGATATAAGGAACTATCTCTTGCAACGGAACGGGATCAAAGACGCGGTTGCCAAGAAATCGAGGCCGGGCCATCATGGTCTCGTTCCATTCCAAGCGCGGCTTGTTTTGCCGGGCCTGTTCGATGCTGACCAGCGGTTGAACTTGCGGGCGGTAAATCGCGCGCAGCTTTTCCTGTTCCTGCCGGAGATCCTCTGCGAAATCGTGGCGAAGCTCGGGATTCTTCAATGCTCCCACCACGCCGACGGCCCGCGAAGCATCCGCCACGTGAACCACCGGATGGCCATAATGCGG
>NFUN01000125.1 GCA_002197525.1 Acidobacteria subdivision 13 bacterium RH2 MAG17b
ACGCATTAAGTGGCGTGATGTCTGCTGGTGCGGCGATGTCCTCATCGCCGGTTTTTCGCCGGTGGGGACACCGGCGCACCAGAGTGGCGTCACATCAACCAATGCGTTTGTATTAGATACAACGCGGATCGCCCGAGGGCTCGCCGCAAACCCAAGATTGTGTGAAACGACTTTTGGCATGAGAACTACTCCCTGGCTCGCGGTCCGGCTGGCATATCTCGCGCTTCTGTGCTTTTTGCTGGCACCGTTGGGCGAGGGCGCGGCGATTGCGCTCAAGACCGCTGCGCCGCGTGGCAAATATTCCGCCGCCGCATCACAAACCCAACCCGCGCCGCCGCTGGATGTTTCTTCCCCACCGCCCGCCGTTCGCGCCAAGGCGATCCGCTATTCGCGCGTTCAGGATGATCTGTATTTCGCCGGAGTCGCCCTTGGCCTTGCCATCTACGCGTTTCTCTGGCTCAGCGGATTTGGCGTCTGGCTGCGCCGCCTCGCGGAACGCGCCTCAACTCATCTCTTCATTCAGTCTCTCGTTTTCGCGCCCGTATTCTGGGTGACGGCGAGCGTTCTGAGCTTCCCGCTCGACTACTATGGCGATTACGCCGTCGAGCGGCGCTTCGGCCTCTCGACAGAAAGTCTTGAGGCATGGCTTGGCGACTGGGGCAAATCGCTGGGCCTGAGCGTTGTTGCGGCTGTGGTTGCCGTCTGGATTTTCTACAGTATCGTGCGGCGAAGCCCGCGCCGCTGGTGGCTTTATTTCTGGCTTGCGACGCTCCCTCTCGCCGCGTTCTTAATGCTGATTCAGCCCTATGTGATCGAGCCGCTCTTCCACAAGTTCACTCCTCTCGCGCAAACTCATCCCACTTTAACGGCGCGCGTGGAGACGATGCTCCTCCGCGCCGGAGTCGCCATTCCGGAATCACGCATCTTTGAGATGAACGTCAGCAGCAAGACCCGCGAGTTGGACGCTTACGTTTCAGGATGGGGCGCAAGCAAGCGCGTGGTGATTTGGGACACTACGTTGCGCAAGCTCACCCCGGACGAAACGCTTACGGTTGTCGCCCACGAGACGGGCCACTACGCCCTTCACCACATCACCAAAATGTTTGCGCTGGATGAACTGTTCGGCCTGGGCGGAATTTTCCTGGGCTATCTCGCGGTAGGATCAGTTGTGCGGCGGTGGGGCGAACGCACCGGAATCAAGGGGATCGGAGACCTGGCCAGCCTGCCGCTCCTCCTGCTGATCCTCAGTGCGGGAACGTTCCTGGCATCGCCGCTGTTCTCCGGCATTTCGCGCCATTACGAGCATCAGGCGGACCAGTATGCGCTTGAGTTAAGCTACGGCATCGTGCCTGATCCGAATGCCGCCATGGCCGGCGCGTTCCGGGTTCTCGGCGAAACCGATCTGTCCAATCCCGACCCCAGTTCCTTCATCAAATTTTGGCTGTACGATCATCCGCCCCTCGCGGACCGAATCCGCTTCGCCGCGCACTATAAACCCTGGGCGGAAGGCAAGCCCATGCAACTCCTGCATCCGGCAAGCAGCGCGCCGCAGAAATAAGACCGGCGCAACTCTTGCAACGAGGCCAGACGAGTAGCCGAAAAACGGGAGGCTAGGCCGCGTGTTCGCGAATGGCTTTTTGGCGTCCGCTTTTGCGCCGGATTTGGGCGAACCCACCGCAAATTTCTTGTATATTATTGAATTAAGGCCAGATACGCGACAAGGCCCCAAAATGCCAGCTTTCTGTTTTATATTCAATAACTTGGGTCGATCAGTTGGGTTCGTTGGGTGGGTTCGTTTGGGTTCGTTCCCGAGATTTGTCTTTGCTTTCAATCACTTATGGGTTCGTTGAGTTAAACATTCTTTTTTCCTCGCTCCCTAGCCCTCCCTGGAGAGCGTTTCCCGGCCATAAAAATGAGCCCAAAACCGGCGGTTTTTCTGTGTGTTTTCCGGTGCAATTTGGGGGAGTCCGAAGCGTGGGCTGAGTGGGTCATAGGGGCGCTACCTTGAGTATAGCCTAGTATACGACGCTAGCACCGGGCGCGTCAAGATCCACGTCACGGTTCTTCTCCGCTCCTTCGTAAACGTCGCCGGGAATGGAGACCGCAAGCGTAGCGCAGACCTGTTCTTGACGTTTGCGGCTTTCCGGTGAGCTTTCCTGAACGAGCCACGAGCTACCCAATCAGGTCCGCGCAACGCGGCCATGAACAGGCTTGTAGATTCTCTCTTGAAATTCAAGGGATTTTTTTAGTTCATGCCACCTCCGCGGAGGCCGGAGCCGTCCGGACTGGGGGCGAGCAGTGGGAAG
>NFUN01000126.1 GCA_002197525.1 Acidobacteria subdivision 13 bacterium RH2 MAG17b
AAGCGCTCCGCCCTTCGGGCTCCGCAGGGCTTCGCTCCGGGCAAGGCCAACGACCCGGAAAAGACAGAAACAACCAGCAACTCCAGAAAGAAAAAGGGGGCACTTCTAATGAGGCTTGCCAAGCCGTTAATATTTGGCTTGACAATGATGCATATTGGGTGATATAAACCCCGAGCGTCAAGCAACTCATAATTCGTGCAGGATAGGTTCCAACAACAAAAGGTCGCCCTTGGGGCGATCCATACCTCAGAGCAAGACCTCATGAGGAGGTATCCCATGGTTTTCTGGTCAGTCTGCAAGCGCGTAGCTCTCGGGGCTTCCGTACAACTGTCTTTGGCTCTCATTTTTCTTCTGGTTTCGGTTCCGCTGCATGCTCAAGTTGTCGGAGCGACCCTCTCGGGCAGTGTAACCGATCCCTCCGGCGCGGCAATTCCCGGTGCGCAAGTTTCCATCAAAAATACGGCGACCGGCGTAAACCAAAACGTTACCACGGATTCCTCTGGCTTCTATTCTGTTCCGAACCTCTTGCCGGGAAACTATGACGTTACGGTCTCTGCGAAGGGGTTTAGGACGGCAGTCAACTCGAAGATTCCGCTCGCAGTGGGCTCTCAGCAAGTCCTAAACGTGACCATGCAGGTTGGGCAGATCACGCAAACAGTACAAGTGACAGCAGGCGCGCCGACGGTACAACTTGCCTCCTCCGCGCTCAGCGCCCAGATCAATTCCACAACCATGCGCGAGTTGCCTTTGAACGGCCGCGACTGGACTCAACTGGCAACCCTCCAGGCGGGGATCGTTGGCATCCGAACCCAAGATTCCGCAAGCTCGGCCACCTCACCCAGAGGTAATCGCGGTTACGGAAACCAGGTGTCCGATTCCGGCCACCGGCCCAACGAGAACAATTATCGAATCAACGGGATCAGCGTGGTTGACTATGCAAACAGCAGTCCAGGGAGCGCAATCGGCGGTGCCCTGGGCGTGGACGCCATCCAGGAGTTTTCCGTCCTGACGAGCAACTACTCAGCTGAGTACGGTCGCACGTCAGGCGGGGTCATCAACGCCATCATGAAATCAGGAACCAACGCGTTCCACGGAGACGCGTACGAATTTCTGCGCAACGACTCGCTGGACGCGCGAAACTTCTTTGACACCACTCTACCGCCCTTCCGCCGGAATCAGTTTGGAGCGTCAGCCGGAGGACCGATCATCAAAGACAAGACCTTCATCTTTGGCGACTACGAAGGGATTCGTCAGAGCCAGAGTCAAAGCTTGCACGATTTTGTGCCTTCGGCGGCGGCTCGCGCCGGGAACCTCTGCTCCATCCCGACCGGCGTCAGTCCAGCGTGCACGCCTACGACGATTACTGTGGATTCCAAGGTCGCGCCGTTCTTGGGCTTTTATCCGCTACCCAACGCAGGCCTCATCGGAAACGGAGACACGGGGGTCTTCAGCGGCGCCGGGCTCGCAACCTTCACGGAGAATTATGTGTCCGTGAGGGGTGTGACGAGCATATTTCGGAGAAGGACAGTCTTACCGCGAGTTGGTTCTATGACAAGGCGCCCTTTATTGATCCGGATCCATTGCTGGATGTACTCAACGAAGGTTCGACGTTCAGGGAGATGGCTAGCCTGGAAGAGACCCATATCTTCAGCCCGACGCTGGTCAATACCGCACGATTCGGCTATAACCGGGATGTGGGGTTGGTGGGAGAGCCGGTGAGTGCGATCAATCCCCTTGCCTCGGATAAGAGCCTCGCCGCCATCCCCGGAAAAACTGCGCCCATTCTTCAGGTCCCCGGTTTGACCCAAATGCAGGGTGCTTTCGGCGCTTCCCCTAATAACCACTACTTCCAGAATTCATTCCAGTTCTATGACGACGCGTTTCTCACGCGAGGAGTCCATGCCATAAAATTCGGCTTTGCGTTTGAGCGGATTCAGTTCAATAATCTTGGGCAAACAAGGCAGAATGGACTGTTCATATTCCCCTCGCTAGTTAGCTTCCTCACTAACAACGCCAGCAAGGTCAACCTGCTCAATCCCGCGGTCTCAGGAGAGGATGGAAACCGGCAGTCCCTTTTCGGGGCCTATCTGCAGGACGATTGGCGCGCTCGCCCGAACCTCACCCTGAATTTGGGCGTGCGTTACGAGCCAACCACCAATGGGACCGAGGCTCATAACGGGTTCAAGGTCATCAGAGACTTTTACAATGGCAGCGCAGTTCCAGTAAACACGATCTTTGCGTCGAACCCGACACTTCGCAACTTCCAGCCACGGGGTCGGCTTTGCGTGGGATCCTTTCCACACTGGCAAGACGGCCATCCGTGCTGGCTTTGGAATCTTTGACGTGCTGCCCCTTCCTTGGCTGTGGGGTTTCTCGCTCGCATCGTCATACCCCTTCCAAGTTTTCACACTCGGATCGAATCCGCCGCAGGGCTCGTTCCCAGCCGGGGCGCTGTCATTCGTCGGATTCAACCTGAATAAGGCCCAGTTGAAGTATGTCCAGCCGAACCCACCCCGCGACTACGCCATGAACTGGAACTTCAACATCCAACACGAAATCACGCCCAGCTTGACCGCGCAGATCGGATTTGTAGGCTCACACACTGTCCATGCGGCTGTTACCCCTGATGACATGAATCTGATTCTTCCCACGTTAACAAGCGCGGGATATCTCTGGCCATGCAATAAAGCATTTAACCCGTGCACCGGCCAAGGAAGCGAGTTCAACCCCAATACGGCCGACATGCGCCCAACCGTCTGGGACGACACGGCCTTCTATAGCAGCCTGCAGGTGCAGGTTACAAAAAGGATGAGCCATGGTTTTCAGGCCCAAGGCAGCTATACTTGGGGCCAATGCATCGATCAGGGTTCCAGCGGCGAGGTTGGTGATCCGTACCAGAACTCAATCACTTCCCCTCTCTGGTTTGACCGGGCCAGCCGGCAGGGTCTATGTGACTACAATGTTGGCCAGAACTTTGTCGCGAATTACGTTTGGGATGTTCCAACACCAAAGTTCGGGGGAGCCTTCGCGGAGCACGTGCTAGGTGGCTGGGAAGTGGGGGGAATCTTTACCGCCTCTACCGGCACACCCTACACATTGCTGATGGCGGGAGACCCCGTCGGAATGTTGGGTGACCCGTGGCCGTTCCCAGACCGTTTGGTAGGGGCGGGCTGCACCGGAAACGATGTTAATCCCGGCAATCCTAATAACTTCGTTAAGTTGAACTGCTTTAGTCCTCCGATTGCGCCTGCTTCATTCGCAGCAGTATGCCAACCGGCGGCGCCGAGCGTTGCCGCCGTAATTCCCAACACCTGCATGAATCTTAATGGCAATGCCGGGCGTAACCAACAAGTCGGGCCCGGTCTCATGGACTTCGATTTCTCCCTGTTCAAGAACAACTACATTAAACGGATCTCGGAGAACTTCAACGTGCAGTTCCGCGCGGAGTTCTTCAATATCCTCAATCGCGCCAACTTCCAATCGCCCCTCGACAACCTCTATCTCTTCAACCAGGATGGGACGCCGGTGGGCGGCGCAGGTGCCATAGATGCCACGGCGAACGCCTCACGGGAGATTCAGTTTAGCTTGAAGGTTATCTGGTAAATTCCACTCGGCAGTTGTGATAGGATTGGCGGCATGAAAACGCGAACCATTGCATTGATCTTCATCACGCTCGCTTCAAGCCTGAGCCTCGCGGCAGCCCCGAGGCCTCTCACTGTCTATTTTATTGACACCGAAGGCGGCGCGGCCACCCTGTACGTATCTCCTTCGGGAGCGTCAATGCTAGTGGACACAGGTTTTGCGGACCACGGCGGGCGCGATGCACAGCGCATCCTCGCTGCGGCGCGTGATGCGGGCCTCAAGCAGATCGATTATCTGGTGATCACGCACTATCACCCGGACCACGTGGGCGGAGTGCCTCAACTCGCCGCGCTTATCCCCATCCGCAACTTTGTGGATCACGGCCCAACGACTCAAACCGATCCGGCAAGCGAAGCGCTGTATCAAGCCTACTTGAAAGTACGCGCCCACAGGCGTCACATCCTTGCGAAACCGGGCATGCAGATTCCGGTTCAAGGGATGAAGGTTCTGGTTGTAACCACGGCCGGGAAACATATCAGCGGGTCTGCTCCGGGCGGAGGCGAGCACAACGCCTATTGTCCGGCCGAGAGTCAAATCCCGCTGGATAATGGCCATTCGGAAAATGATCAGTCCATGGGGTTGCTGATTACCTATGGCAAATTCCGGATAGCGAACCTCGGCGACCTCACTTCAAAGAAGGAATACGCCTTGATGTGCCCCACCAACCGGTTGGGTGAGGTGGAAGCCTACATGACCACCCACCATGCCATGGCGGTCTCCGGCTCCGGGTTTGTTGTCGATGCGCTGCATCCGGTCGTCGTTATCGGTGACAACGGCGCTCATAAAGGTGGAGACCGGGGAGCTCTGGCGGTTATTCAAAAGTCTCCAGGAATTGAGGGCTTCTGGGACCTGCATTATTCCTACGCCGCTGGCAAGATGAACGCGCAGCCGCCCTTCATCGCTAATTTGAAGGACAATCCGGACAACGGGTACTGGATCAAGTTGACGGCTTATCCCGACGGCACGTTTACGGTGACCAACCCGCGTGACGGAGAGAGTAAGACGTATCAGCCGCGGCAGCGATAGTTGCAACGGTGGTTGTGCGTCGCCTGGGAAGTCTATAAGGGCGACGCATCTTCTCCCGCGATCGCAGACATCGAAAAACTATCTCTGCGTCACCCCGAGCGCTGAAGCGATTGCACAATCAAGACCGGCGGCCAGAGGCCGCCTCTACAACTGTGGTGGTGGTTTTCCTTGGGTTCTGCCCCGAGTTGTTCCTAATCCGGCCAGTTCGTTGAGTTGGCCTTCCCACTCCCCTATAATGAATCCATGGAAAGATCGAGAACGCTTGGGGAACTCAAGAAAGCGAATTGGCATGGGTTGAGCGTGAAAGATGAGATGCGCGCCAATCTCATACGGAAGCTGAAATCCAGCGAGCCGGTATTTCCGGGCATCATCGGCTTTGACGATACCGTCATCCCGCAGATCGAAAACGCCATCCTTTCACGGCATAATTTCATCCTGCTGGGCTTGCGGGGACAGGCCAAAAGCCGGATTTTGCGTGCGCTCGCCGGGCTCCTGGACGACGAAATTCCATACATCGCGGGCTGCGAGATTCATGATACCCCGTTCAATCCCATCTGCCGGGCTTGCCGGGAACTGGTGCGGGAGCGCGGCGACGAAACACCGATCGAGCATCTGCCGCGCAGCGAGCGTTACGTCGAAAAACTCGCCACCCCGGACGTCACCATCGCCGATATGATCGGCGATCTCGATCCCATCAAAGCGGCTCGCGGCGGCCATGCGCTCTCAAGCGAGCTCACCATTCATTACGGGCTGCTGCCTCGCGCCAATCGAGGTATCTTCGCCATCAATGAGCTGCCGGACCTCGCCGGGAAAATCCAGGTGGGGCTATTCAACATCATGCAGGAAGGCGACGTGCAGATTAAAGGCTACCCCGTCCGCCTGCCGCTGGACGTGGCGCTTGTGTTCACAGCCAATCCGGAAGACTATACGGCGCGCGGCAAGATTATTACTCCGCTCAAGGACCGCATGGGCTCTGAAATCCGGACTCATTATCCGCAGACGCTCGAACACGCCATGGCTATCACCGCCCAGGAAGCCTGGACGGCGCGCGACGGCCGCATGCGCGCCGCGATCCTGCCGTTCATCCCCGAGGTGGTGGAGAGCATCGCCTTTGAAGCGCGCCAGGAAAAGAAGATTGATAAGCGCAGTGGTGTGAGCCAGCGCATGCCCATCACCTGCCTTGAAAACGTGATCTCAAACGCGGAGCGCCGTGCGCTCGCGAACCACGAAAGCCTGGTCGCGCCACGGCTCTCCGACGTTTACGCCTCCCTGCCATCCCTCACCGGGAAATTCGAGCTCGAATACGAAGGCGAATTGCGCGGCGCTGAACCCGTCGCCCGCGAGATCATCCGGCAGGCCACCGCCCACACCTTCCGGAAGTATTTTGAGGGCGTGCCGTTGCATGGCATCGTCAAATGGTTCGAGATGGGCGGTAACCTCAAGGTGGCGGAAGGCGCTCCCGCCGAGCAGCTTTTCCCGGAATTCAAGAAAATTCAGGGGCTCCTCGAAAGCGTGGAGCGGCTGGGCATTAAGCCGAAGGATGACAAGGCGATTCAGGTGGCCGGAGCCGAGTTCGTACTCGAAGGTCTTTACGCGCTCAAGAAAATCAGCCGCAATGAAGAACTCGGCTACCACGTTGAGGCGCGCCACGCGCAACCTGAGGCTGAAGAACCCGGACCTAGCCCCGCTGCGGCAAGGCGACGGTCACTGAATTGACGAGGGACTGGGTATCGAACCCCCAATTCTGAATTTCGTGCGTCCGATGGCGAATTACACGCGGCTGTACTCGCCGTGGCCCCGGAGTTCAGGCGAATTAGGAATCAAATAATGTCATCGCCTACTCACTGGGTCTGCCCATCTTGCGGCGCTCTTGTTCCTGTCGCGCTGTCCGTGTGCCCAGGCTGCCACCAAACCGTGAGCCATCGTATCGTAGCGAGCCCGCCGCCTGTGGGAGCGTCGGAGCAACGAATCCATCCTCGCCTTCGGGCGCTGTCAATCACTACGGCCTTGGTTGGGATAGTAGCCTTCTTCCTACCCTGGTTGCAGTTTTCGTGCGGTCCTGTCAGGCTCAGCGTCTCGGGGTACGATTTAGCCACGGGAAACGCGAACGAGAAGTTTGGACCCGAGCACCTCGAAGAGTTCAACCGGCGAATTGATTCAACCTTAGGCCATGCGACCCGGCCCAAACAGGCCACCACGGCTCCCCGGTCCAAACAATCGTCGGCGCAGGGGGAGGCCACCTCCAGCGTGAGCATGCCGCTCCTTTGGGTTGTGCCGGTCGCCTGCGGAATTCTTTTCATTCTCGCCTTGCTGGGAATCCCGCGAACGGCTACGCTTTCAGTCGCAGCGGTGGCTGCCGCCTACCTGGCGTATTTTTGGGTCACTGGAGAGCAACAAATGAGTGACCCCGCTTACACCGGAGGAATTATCGAATTTAAGTGGTTGTTCGGATTTTGGGCCGCTTGGCTGGGCTTGGTTGCGCCAGCGGTGGCGGCTCTCCTAAAACCCCACCGGGGCATGTAGAAGGAAACTTGCGGTTTTCCTGCAATCCCTTCTATTTGGATGCGCTACACTGTGGGGGAGGGCCAGACTGATGAAATGGTTTCGAGCGCTGTCCTCTGTCGCCGTTGCGAGCTTAGCAGTGCCGCCAGGATTTCCGGGTAGAAAGCCGACGCTAATCCGGGTCACCGGCTGGCTCGCGTTAGTTGGCTGGCTGGTAGCTGCAGGATGTTTTTATATTTTTGCTGTCGACGGATCACAACCGCCGATGGCTGTCGCAACCGTTTTCTTTGGCTTCTTGGGGCTCGTGCTCCTGATCATCTGGGCCGTCCCCAGCGTTTTCCTTTGGGCCATGAAGTACAAGGCGAACGCGATGCTGTCAATGGTGGGTCCCTTCACGAAGGTTGCGACTGACGTGGTGATGCAGCGTATGAAGGAACCAGCAGGGCCGGCCGTCAAGGATTTTGCCGGAATGTGGTTACCCACCTGCGACAGATGCCGCCAACCTGCGCTTTTCCATTGCCGCCGGGACCAGTTGAGTCTCTGCTGGGCGTGTTTGCAGGCGCATGACTCGGACCAATGCTTGTACGTCCGCGCAGCACGCGTTGTCCCGCCTGAATTGCAAGGACGTGGGCGCTAGCGGACAAACACGAGTGGCACGACCCTGCCAGAGCCAACAGACGAGAGCCATCATGAAATACATCAAGTACACCAAATACACGGGCGATCCATTTGAGGGTCTTTCGGCTGAAGACCTGCTCCAGCTTCTGCAGGATTTTCTCCTGGATAGCGGCTTTGAGCGCCAATTCTCGGAGTTCTACGAAATGGACCCCGAACGCACGATGGAGCAGCTTCAGCAGGCGCTGCTCGAAGCGCTGCACGATAAGGGAATGATCCCGCAGGACCTCATGGAGGAGTTTCTAAACAGCCCCGAGGCTTTTGAGAAGTCGCGGCTGCACGGCCTCATCCAACAGCTTTTGGAGCACCTGGCTGAGGAAGGCTACATCACGATTGACGCCACACACACGCCGCAAGGCGAGATCACCCAAAAGCGTGGCACGGAAACCAGCGGCCGCGAAGGCCAGGTCCGTTTTGAAGTGACGGATAAGGCTCTGGACTTTCTCGGCTTCAAAACGCTCAAGGACCTGCTTGGCTCGCTCGGCAAATCCAGCTTTGGCCGCCACGATACGCGCGAGTTGGCGACCGGCATCGAAGCCGACGGCTCAACTCGCCGTTATGAATTCGGCGACACCATGAACCTGGACGTCAACCAGACGCTGCTCTCCGCCATCCAGCGCGCGGGTCTGAAGATGCCGCTGGACCTGGATTACGAGGACCTTCAGGTGCGCCAATGCGAATATCAAAGCTCTTGCGCCACCGTGTTGATGCTCGATTGCAGCCACAGCATGATCCTCTACGGCGAAGACCGCTTCACGCCCGCCAAGCGAGTGGCGCTCGCGCTCACCCACCTGATCCGCACGCAATATCCCGGCGACTCGCTGCACATGGTGCTGTTTCACGACTCGGCGGAAGAGATTCCGCTTGGCCAGCTCGCGCGCGCGCAGGTGGGACCTTACTACACCAACACTCGCGAGGGACTGCGCCTGGCGCAGCGCATCCTTTCCCGCCAGAAGAAGGACATGCGCCAGATCGTCATGATTACAGACGGCAAGCCCTCCGCCCTCACGCTCGACGACGGGCATATTTACAAGAACGCTTTCGGCCTCGACCCGCTCGTGGTCTCGGAAACTCTTCACGAAGTCGCGCGCTGCCGCCGCAACGGAATCCTCATCAACACATTCATGCTTGCCTCCGATTACGGCCTCATCAACTTTGTCCAGAAGGTGACGGAAATCTGCCGCGGCAAGGCCTACTTCACCACTCCTTACACGCTCGGCCAGTATCTGCTGATGGATTACATGCAGAAAAAGGTAAAGCATATCCACTGAACAGGCGGGCCCGGCAGTTCATGTTTTCGTTTTGGCAGGGCAGGGCGTTAACCCTCGGGGACACGACTGTCTGAGGCTAGAGCAAACCGGAGGCTAAGACTATGCGGCGACTCGCTGGGATGCTAGCGTTGTTTTGTTTGCTCGGAGGTTTATTGCGGGCAGCTAACCCGCAGAAAGAAAAGGCTCCGCGCTTCAAGCCAATTCAAGTTGTTTCCACCGTGAAGGCAAGGTATCCGGCCACTAGCATCGCAGCCGGCACCGTGATATTAGAAGTAACGGTGGGTGAATCGGGCGCAATCGAGAAGATCAAGGTGATCCACGGCATACCTTCGCTCACCGAAGAGGCGGAGCGCAGTGTGCGGCAATGGAAATTCAAGCCAGCCCAGCTCGACGGCAAACCGGTGGCCAGCCCTATGGTTGCGTCGTTCACATTCAACCGGCCGCTTATCAATCAATTCTAGCCGCTATTGCGTCGAAATCGCTCTCAGCCTGCTTTCAACCGCTGGCCGTTTAGGCTTGGCTGCGATGTGGCGCCATCGAGCAGGAACGAGCTCGCGATGCCTGCAATCTGCCAAACCCTTTGCGGCTTCGCGCCTTTGCGTGAGGCTTTCTGTGTTGCAAACTTCTAACTCAGGACCCTAATGAGGCTTTGCCTCAGATCGACGAGGCATCTTTCACTTCCTGGAAGGGAGGAGTGTTAACCCCGTATTCGGTCGTGAAGATCAACGCAATTTCCCCGCAGGTCTGGTTTTCTTCGGAATAGACCGTACAGCTAGCAAACGGGCGCGAGTAAATGTGGAGGCTGACTGCGCGGTTCTTGAATTCCCGCGGGTTGAAAACCTTATGCACAGGCGCCTCGGGATTAACCGCCAGCGGGCTATCAGGTTTCACCTCCACGATCCCGGTTTTTTCGATCCGGCACTTTCCGGCGCTCGCATCCTGATACACAACCCGATAGTTCTGCACCAGGAGCCTGCCGATAGGCACAGCCATCCAGCAGTTCTGGTCTTTGTGGTTGTGGACTGAGCTTGCCTGCCCAATCTCCCAACAGATCGCCATCAGTTCGTAGACCGGCGTCTTATCGATGAGGTTACGCGTGTAGTGTTGAAGATCCCAGAAAAGATAGGGTTCCAGCGTTGAGGGGTCAACCGGATGTTCGAACAAAAACTTCTGGACCGATCCCGTATCTGAAAATGCTTGCTCGGGAACGCGCTTTAGTTCTGCAACGAAATCCTGTAGCGAGCATTTTTGAATGGAAGCCGCCATACAATCACCTCACCTAATTAAAGCGCCCAGGCGTGCTGAAACGCAACCGGTTGTACTCGTCCAGTAGATTAGTGACACTCAGGTTCCTTTCGAGGAGATGAGGATTGAGCCAAGAACTGCTGGGGAGTGAGATAGCCCAAGGCTTGATG
>NFUN01000127.1 GCA_002197525.1 Acidobacteria subdivision 13 bacterium RH2 MAG17b
AAGCGCTCCGCCCTTCGGGCTCCGCAGGGCTTCGCTCCGGGCAAGGCCAACGACCCGGAAAAGACAGAAACAACCAGCAACTCCAGAAAGAAAAAGGGGCACTTCTAATGAGATGAGAATGGGGACATTTCTAATGAGGCTTGACACCGTGGTCGCGCCACTCCTTGACCCCAGCAGTGCTAGCGTAGTATACTACGCTAGCAATTAGAGGACGCCAACTATGACTCGCTTGCTTCACGCCTCCTGCCGCGCAGAACTCTCCACAAACCCGCGCCGAAAACCTTCAAATTCGGGTGCTGTTCAGAGGGAGAAAATGATCTCGCCGGAAAGAGCGCAACATGACCCCAAAAGAATGTCATGAATATCAGGTTAGCTCATGCGTTGCAACCAAGTCCTTAACAGTGATGGTGTTGGTCGTCAAGCAAGCGCGGGCCAGGCGATGGAAGAGGTTTTCTTCGAAGCTTCGCCGGTTGAGCCGGACAGTGAACTCGGCGAGGGTGCGTTTCAAATGCTGAGGCTCAGCTTTGTGGTGGGCGCCCAGCAAGAATCGCTTCAGGTTAGACAAAGTGATAGCGACTCAGGGAAATAAGTGGGAAGCGGCGGCCGGATCGGGACCCCGCCGCAGGACCTGATGCTGGAAACCTTTCTCCTCGATGCCCTGGTAACCGCTCCAGTCATCGGTGAGCAGGGTGCTGCCCGGCTGAGCGTTAGCTTGAAGAAAACCGTGCAGGCTGGGGGTCGAGGCGTCCGGCACGACCCAAATCCAGGAATGGGTTTGTTGCCCTCTTGGCCTGGGGTGCGGCGCTCCACCGCAACCGCACCCACCGACTTGGTTTGTCCGCCTCGCCCGCACCGCTTCTTGCCGCGTTCCGCGCCCCCGACAGTGCCTTCGTCCACCTCCACCAGACCTGCCAGTTGATAACCCTGGTCGCGGTCGGCCATGGCTTTGCGGATCTTGTGCTGCATCAACCAAGCGGTGGGGTAGGAGACGCCGATCTCCTTGCTCAGTTGCAAAGCCGAGATCCCTTTCTTGCTCTGGCTCATGCGGTACAGGGCCCAAAACCAGCCGGTCAGAGGCGCCCGCGTCTTGTGGAAGATGGTCCCGGCCGTCACCGAGCATTGATACCCTCATCCGGCACATTGATGAAAACGCCGTGTCCGAACGTAAGCCCGGCTGCACCCCCCACAGCGAGGACAGACAAAACCGTCCGGCCAGCGGTGGGCGCTCAGGTACTGCAGACATTGTTCTTCGCTGCCGAGCTGCGACTGGAATTGCTGAACGGTAAGAATACGCCTTCTTTTCAAGGGCTTAGATCGTTTGCGCATACTCAACATTATATCGTCTTCCATTCGCCGGATCAAACTTGAGATTCATCACATTCTTTTTTTGCTTTCCATTTGTCTTCCCGCGAGCATTTTCCGGCCACAAAAACGTACAAAAACGAAGCTTCTGGGCGCTATTTTTGCCAGGTTTTGAGGAACGGGAAAAGTTGGCGTGGAGGCGTCATGTCTTGTGCTCTCCAATGCATAGCGTAGCATACTACGCTAGTCATGCTGGCGTCAAGACGAACACGCGGCAACGGTCACAAGGAAATACCCACCGCGAAGCGGTGTGCCATGAATAGCCGTGCGTGAAACGCACGGAAAGGGCGAACCCTGTATGAATTTAACAACCGCGAGCGGGGTTGAATATGGAATGCGAATGGGGATTGTGCGGCCCCTCCAGGGCCGAAGAATGGGTCTGACTTGTACCGTGGGTTTCACCCACGGCTATTCAGCTTTCACCCCTTCGGGGTGCATGCGGGAAGCAGGTGGCGAGTAGCCACGTCACGCTTCTTGTGACGTGGGTTTTTGCGTACAGAGGCGGTGATAATATCAAATCGTGCCGCATATTCATCGCCAGCGAACTTCGGATGCGGAAAGGGTTCGTCCGCTTGAATCGCATACATTGCGAACAGCGTAATCTATGCGCCGCCCGCGACACAAGAAGGAGGAGTGCAATGGCCACGCTGGGACTCATTGAATATAAGGACGCCAGCCCCGAGGTCCGCGCCGTCTACGATGACATCATGGCGGCGCGTAAAACCGATTGGATTAACAATTTCTGGAAGACGCTCGCCCATGATCCGGCTGCGCTCCGGCGTACCTGGGAGAGCATCAAGCAGATTATGGCGCCGGGGGCTTTGGACCCGCTCACCAAGGAGATGATCTATCTCGCCGTAAGCGTCTCGAATCAGTGCGGCTACTGTATCGCGTCGCACACGGCGGGCGTGCGCAAAGCCGGCATGACGGACGCGCAGTTCGCCGAACTCATGGCAGTGGTTGGAATGGCCAACGAAACCAACCGCCTGGTAAGCGGGTACCAGGTTGAGATTGATCCCCAGTTTCGCACGAGCTGATGCGGGCAGCGCTCTGCCTATTGGGAATTACAAATTATTGTGACAATTTATTCTGTAGTGCCGCTAGGGATAAGGGAGGGCGGCAACGGTGGGCGCCGTGATTCTGGTGGGCGTGGTCCGCCTGCTCAAAACAGCTTGATTGCGTGAATCACGAGTTCACGCCTGGCTAGCAGGCGCATCATGCGGTCGATCGCGAGCGCTCTCCGCGGAGAGAAATCGCGTGTCGTATCCCACAATGAGGCCGCGATTCGCCTCGCCTTCCGCGCGAATATAGCGGGCAGCGGCTAGTGCGACGCGCCGCACGTTGGCAAAGGTGAAGTCTTCGCCGATGACCCCGTGCCAGCCGTCAGTTCCGAATTGGATTTCGTGGCTCATTTTCTGTAAATCGCTTATGTCATGTCTCAGAAGTTCGTTGAATAAGCCCGTCAGGGTATAGCTTCAGCTATGCCGAAGAGGTAGTCCCCTCACCCCCATCCCCTCTCCCGCTCATGTGGGAGAGGGGGACCGCGAAGCGGTGGGTGAGGGCTTTAACGGCGCGGTTGAAACCCTGCCGGGACTTTTGCAATGAATTTAAGAAACGCAACACTAAAGAAGCTTATTCATCCCACGTCGCTCGAGTTCACGGACCACTTTGCCGGCGTCTTGCGCGCGGTCCCGCCGGCACACCAGAAGCGCGTCATCGGTCTCTACGACGATCAGGTCCTCCACCCCGATCGCGGCCACGAACTTGCGGTCAGAAACAATCATATTGCGCTGTGAGTCCAGAAGAAAGGAAGCAGCCGCGGGCTGGACGTTGCCTAGCTCGTCCTTGGCGCTCAGTTCATACGCTGCTGCCCAGCTTCCCACGTCGCTCCAGCCGATGTCGGCGGCAACGGCGTAGACGTTCGGGATATTCTCCATGATCGCGTAGTCGATCGAGATGCTATCAAGCCGCGGATAAATCCGCTTGAGCGCTGAAGCGGAACGAATTCCGCCCTCGCCGGCCAGCCGTCGAAGTCCGGCCGCCATCTGAGGTTGAAATCGCTCCAAGTTCTCGATCAGCGTCGAGGCTTTCCAGATGAACATGCCGGCGTTCCACAAGTAATTGCCGGACCGCACGTAACGGCGCGCCGTGTGGGCAACCGGCTTTTCCGTGAATTGGCGGACGTCAAAAATATTGAGTCCGCGAACGCGCGCGCGGGCTTCACCCAGGCGAACGTAGCCATAGCCCGTCTCCGCATGGGTTGGCTTGATGGCGATCAGCACGGAACGGTCCTGTTCGGCAACCCAGGCGCAGCCGGCCTCCAGCGCGCGCCGGAACACGGCAGCTTTCGCGATTAGATGGTCTGAAGGCAACACCACCATCAGTCCCTCTGGATCGCGCCGCAGCACTTCGTATGCAGCCAATCCAATCGTGGGGGCGGTATTGCGGCTGGCCGGCTCAGCTACGATCTGACGGCGAGGCACATGGGGAAGCTGGCGAATGACTTCCGCTCGAATCCTTTCGTTCGTAAAGACGTAGGTCCGCTCGGGTGGAATCGGCCCGCGAATTCGATCCACGGCCTGTACAAGCAGCGACCGCTCCCCGAACAGATTCAGTAATTGTTTCGGGCGGCGCCTGCGGCTCATCGGCCAAAAGCGCGTTCCGCTACCTCCGGCCAGAATGACGGCGTAGGCGTGATCGAATGGCGAGGTTCCGCGTTTCGCGGTAGAGGAAAAACGATGGTGAGGCATGGAGATTTCAGGCAAAGATGATCTTATTCATCTCCTCCCGCGAGAGGCCGCGCTCCGCGAGGGGCTTGCGGAAATCCTCATCAAGGTCGGGGACGTAAAATTTCAGAAGGCGGCTCTCCGCTTCAGGAACTAACCTGTAAGAGGCCGCGGCGGCAGGAACCAGCCAGATGTGCCCCACGCGATAGGCGTACCATCCCGCCTTGGTTTCCACTCTTCCTTCGCCCGACAGCACAGCGAAGGCTTCAACCCGGCCTGTTCCCTTGCTGGAGGTGGCCTCGTCAATCGTCAGCGCTTCGACCGCGAAGTGAGGGCAGGCGAGCACGAACCGCCGGGCGCCGTAATCCTCCGGAAACTCGAAACTGGGCAGGCCGCGCAGCGGCGGCAATCCGGGCTGCGTCACTTGCAGGCCCTTGTCGCGGTGCAGTGGCCGAGGCTTGCCGTCCGGCCCTTTTCTTCCGAAGTCGTCCAAACGGTAAGTGAGGTCGGAATTCTGCTCAACTTCAAACAGAATGAGCCCTGGCCCGAGGGCGTGCACGGTTCCCGGCGGGACAAACACCGCCTCACCGGCTTTCGGGTTGAAGCGCTGAAGCAAATCCGTGCACGTTCCGCCATCTATCGCTGCGCCAAGCTGCGCGCCGGTGACGCCGGGCTTGAGGCCCAGCAAAAACTCGGCGTTCCGCTCCGCTTCAAGGATGTACCACATCTCGCACTTGCCCACGCCATCCGGCTCGTGCTGGCGCGCATACTCGTCGTCCGGGTGGACCTGCACGGAGAGCCAATCGCTCGTGAACAGAAACTTCGCGAGCAGCGGGAAACGCTGGCCGCGCGCCGAGCGGCCGCACAACTCCTCGCAGTGGCGCAGGCAGACTTCGGCCAGCGTATTCCCGGCGAGCGGCCCGTTCACAAAGACGGATTCGTCGTCCGTCAGCCAGACTTCGCCGATCGGATCGCCCTTTGAAACTTCGCGCTGCGAGTAGCGGATGCCTACTTTTCTGCCTCTCCAGGTGGTCCAGAAATCCGGGTAGACGGGCGCAAGGTCGCGCCGCCCCCAGATTTTCGGCTTAAAGACCGGAGCAAGCTGCAGCGGGCTATCGAGCTTGAGCATAGGCCGGGACAAGCTTGGAGATAAACTGCCTCAACCTTCGCAAGCCTTCGTCGATCCGCTCCGTGGAGGTGGCATAGGAAAAGCGGACGTGCTCTCGCGTGCCGAAGGCTGGCCCTGGCACAAGCGCCACGTGTTCTTCTTCGAGCAGGCGCTCGACGAGGGCCGTCGAATCCGTAAATCCCGCCTTGTCGAGGACTTGGCCAACGTTCGGGTAGACGTAAAAAGCGCCCTCCGGCATCACGCATTGCACTCCGGGGATCGCGCGCAGTCCCGCCACGATGCGGTCGCGACGGCGAGTATATTCGGCAAGCATCTGCTGCACGGAATCCTGCGGCCCGCGTAGCGCTTCAACCGCCGCCTTCTGCGCGATCGAAGTCGGATTGGAGGTGGAATGGCTCTGCAGGTTCAGCATGTTGCTGATCAAAGGCGCCGCGCCCAGCGCGTAGCCCACTCGCCAGCCCGTCATGGCGTACGTCTTTGACAGCGACCCCACGATCACGAGATGCTCGCGATTCCTGGACGCGCCCAGCGAAAACGGCTTCCGCCCGTCGTAAAGAAAATGGCAGTAGCACTCGTCTGACATCAGGATAAAACCGCGCCGTTCAGCTAGCGCCAAAAGCTTTTCCATTTCTTCGGGAGGGACGACGGCGCCCGAGGGATTGCTCGGCGAATTCACGATCAGCAGCTTGGTCTTTGGTGTAACCATCTGCTCCACAGCTTCGGCCCGGATGGCGAAATGCTCGCTCTCGCGCGTTTCGAGGAGCACGACTTTGCCGCCTGCGTAGTTGACGATATCCAGGAACGAGACCCAGTACGGAACCGGGAGGATTACTTCATCCCCGTGATTAATGATCGTGGCGGCGGCCTCAAAAATCGCGTGTTTTCCGCCGACGGTCACCAGGCACTCTTCGACGGCGTAGTTCGACCCGAAATCCTGTGCGTGCCGCCAGACGATTGCTTCCCTCAGTTCGCGCGTGCCCCCGGTCGGCGTGTACTTGGTGAAATTTTTGTTCAGCGCCTCGATAGCAGCCCGCTTGATGTTTTCAGGCGTCGGAAAATCCGGCTCGCCGGCGCCAAAATCCACGACGTCAACTCCAGCGGCAGTCAGCTTGGCTGCCTTTTGTACCACAGCCGCCGTGGGTGAAACGGAAATCCTGCCGATTCTTTTCGAAAATTCCATAATGACCGTACCTCGCTTCTCTTCGTGATCACTCGCTCGAAATCCCGTTATGCTTCGCCGCTCACCGCTTTGCTGCGGTCTGAGCGAGAAGCTTGTGCCGCAATTTTTCCTCCACCAATGGCGGCACGAGTCCCGCCGCCGGACCGCCATGTTGAACGATTTCCTTCACCAAGCGCGAACTGATGTAAAGAAAGGATTCTCCCGGCATCATGAAGACGGTCTCCAGCTTTGGTTCGAGCTTACGGTTCATCAGCGCCATTTGCAGCTCATATTCGTAGTCAGAAAACGCGCGTACTCCCCGCAGGATGGCCCGCGCCTTCTTCTCGCGGGCGTAGTTAACAAGCAGGCCGCTGAACGTATCTACGGAGACGTTGCGCATTCCCCGCGTCACCTCGGTGAGCATCTCGACCCGCTCGGTGACGCTGAAGAGCGGCTCCTTCTCAAGATTGGTGAGCACGGCGACGACCAGGCGGTCGAACAAACGGCTCCCGCGCTGGATCAGGTCGAGGTGACCATTCGTGATCGGATCAAACGATCCGGGGTAGATGACCGCTTCAGCCATAAGATCGCTGAGGAATTCGAAGCCGAGGCTCGCTCAGAGCAGACCCCGGATCAGGACGGCAATCGCCGCATAAGCCTTAAAGAGTCTGTGTGAAAACTGCGGCTGTAGCGGCGGTCTGTGACCACCGGTCTTTATTTTTCAAGCGCTTCGGCGCTTATAAAGCGCCGCACAAGCAACGGTTTCATTTTATCTTTCCATCGCAGGACTTGTAAACGCCGATCTCTGAATCTGTTCAGGCGGAAGGCTTCGCGCCGCCTTCGTTTGTGCCAGCATCAGTGTGGGCCTTGAGGATGCCATCGAGCACGCCGTTGATGAAGCTCACTGAGTCCACGGTTGAGAAGCGGCGAGCCAGTTCCAACGCCTCATCCAGGACGACCGCGTGGGGGTTTTCGGGAATGTGGAGAAGTTCGTATAGGCTGAGGCGGAGGATGTTGCGGTCCACCGCAGCCATTCGGTCCAGCCGCCAGTGTTCCGCTTGAGATCGAAGCAGCGCGTCCAGCGATTCCGTTTCCCTCACGGCGCCTTCAAACAAGGTGCGGGCAAATCCCTCCGTCTTAGAATCGAGTTTGCGCGGCTCGAGAAAAGTGGCGATCACCTGTTCCGGTGGGTGTTGTCCAACGTCCCACTGGAACAGCATCTGCAAAGCCAGTTCGCGCGCTTTTCGTCGTGATGGCATGCAGGAGCTTTTTCTACCGGCCCTTGAACTTCGGCGGACGCTTTTCCAGGAACGCTCGCGTTCCCTCTTTCATGTCTTCGGTAGCGCAGCACAGGCTGAACAGCGCAGCTTCCAAAAACTCTCCTTCTTTTTCGGTCATTTCCAGGCCGTGATTAACAGCTTCTATTGAGAGTTTAACAGCCTGTGGGGCATTGGCCATGATTTTATGGGCCAGGGCGTCCGCGCTTGTCATCAATTTCTCATCCGGCGTTACCAGATTCACCAGCCCGATCCGGTAAGCTTCCTGCGCGGAAATGGGATCTCCGGTAAGGATCATTTCCAGGGCGCGCCCTTTGCCGACGAGCCGGGGAAGCCTTTGCGAGCCGCCATAACCTGGGATAAGGCCTATTTTCACTTCCGGCTGGCCAAAGCGTGCGTTTCCCGAGGCCACGCGCAAGGTGCACGCCATCGCCAGTTCGCATCCTCCGCCGAGTGCGTACCCGCGAATGGCGGCGATCACAGGCTTGCCCAGATTCTCAATAAAGTTCAGCAGCTCTTGCGCGCGAAAAGATGCTTCCCGGCCCTCCGCCAGAGTGCTGGCCGCGACCTCATTGAGGTCTGCACCAGCAATGAACGCTCGCTCCCCGGCGCCGGTTACGATGACCACGCTGACTTCTGCATCCTTTTGGATGCTCTCAAAGCAAGCCTTTAATTCCTCGATCACGAGGCGGCTCAGAGCGTTGAGTTTCTCCGGCCGGTTTACAGTCACGTAACCCACGCCCTGACGTTTTTCGTAAAGTAAGGTTTTATAGGTCATCCTTCAAGCCTCATCAGTAGCGCTCGAACCGCCCTTCACCGCAAGAATCCGAAGTCTGCGGTAGTCCAGAACCCACGCTCCATCGCGGAACAGACCGGGTTCGAGAATGGTCTCTACTCTGCGGGAGAATTCTTCCCGGCGGTCTTCTGGTACTCCGCCGTAGAACGTGCCGCCGAACACGCGGATCCAGTCCCGCAATCCCGCCCGCCCGTCTTTAAGCGGAGTAGGCCGGTCAAACAGAGTTGCAAAAGTTGTCTCCATGCCGTGACGCTCCAAGATCGCGCTATATTCTGCGATGCCCGGATAATACCAGGGATTCACTTCGGGACCGGCAGCAAAACCCATCTGGCCGAGTGCAAGGTAAAACGCCTCAATCACAAGCCTCACGTTACCTTTGCCGCCGAATTCCGCAACGAAGCGTCCTCCTGGCCGCAAGCTCTTCGCAACCGAGCTGACCACGCGTTCCGGCTCACGGACCCAGTGCAGCGCGGCATTTGAAAACACCGCGTCGAAAGGGCGGCTGAAGCTGAAATCGCGTGCGTCGCCCACCTCAAAACGCAAGCCAGGGTGGAGCTTTTTTGCTTCCCGGATCATCTCCGGCGAGCTGTCTATGCCCACTACTTCGCTCGCGGTTACAGCGATCTGTTCCGTCAGGTGTCCGGTGCCGCATCCTAAATCCAGGATGACTTCTCCGGGTTCCGGCCTGAGCAGTTCGAGGAGATCCGCGCCCCTCTGCCATACGAAAGAGTGCTTGGAGTCATACAATGCGGCGTCCCACACGAGCGGCTCGCCGCCGGGCACAGAGTTTCCCATGGTTTCTCCATTGGGCAGCCTGATTCGCCTCATGAAGCGGCCTGCGCTGCCGAGTTTGACAGTATGGAACGGTTTTGTTAGATTTTCAAAGGCTTCGGAATCGCTGGGCCGCCCGCCGTGTGCGGCGGAAGCTCAACGCCGCGGCCGCCCGCGCTTGGCACGCTGGCTCAGCGCTCATGGCGCGGCAAGGACGCGCCTCCGGACCGCGCACCTTCAGGCTAGTTCACGCGCCCTGCGGTTCACTCAATCCGAACTGACCGCAGCATTCGAATGCGCGGATTTTCACCCGTCCGCGTGGATGAACC
The DNA here is from genome assembly GCA_002197525.1 of Acidobacteria subdivision 13 bacterium RH2 MAG17b. GTDB lineage: Bacteria > Acidobacteriota > Terriglobia > UBA7540 > UBA7540 > RH2-MAG17b. The sequence goes on from NFUN01000127.1 coordinate 9,550, forward strand.
CTAACTCTTCATGACTGACCCTCGATTCATTCGCAACTTCTGCATCGTGGCCCACATCGACCACGGCAAATCCACTCTGGCCGACCGGCTGCTGGAGCTGACCGGCGCGCTTTCCAAACGCGAAATGTCCGAGCAGGTGCTGGACTCAATGGATCTCGAACGCGAGCGGGGCATCACCATCAAGGCTCACTCCGTGCGGCTGTTCTATAACGCCCAGGACGGAAACGTTTATCAGTTGAATCTCATTGATACTCCCGGCCACGTGGATTTCTCCTATGAAGTCTCCCGCAGCCTCTCCGCCTGCGAGGGCGCGCTGCTTGTGGTGGACGCCTCGCAGGGCGTAGAGGCGCAGACGCTCGCCAACGCCCAGCTCGCCATGCACAACAAGCTCGAAATCATTCCGGTGATCAATAAAATTGACCTTCCCGGCGCGGACGTCGAGATGGCGAAGCGGCAGATGGAAAACGCTCTGGCGCTTGACGCAAGCCAGGCGTTGCTCATAAGCGCCAAGCAGGGCGTAGGCGTGCCGGAAGTCCTTGAAGCCATCGTGCACCGCATTCCGCCGCCCACCGGCTCGCGCGAAGCGCCGCTACGGGCGCTGATTTTCGACTCGTGGTACGACGCCTATCGCGGCGTAATCGTGCTGGTGCGTGTGATGGAAGGAACGCTTGCCGTCGGAATGACCATCCGCCTTTGGTCGAACGATCAAGTTTACACTGTCGAGGACCTCGGCGTCCTCACGCCGAAGCCCGTGCAGGTGGACCAACTGCAAGCTGGCGAAGTTGGCCTGGTCGTGGCCAACATCAAAACCGTCACGGGAACGCGCATCGGCGATACCATCATGGATCACGCCCGTCCCGCGCCGGGGCCGCTGCCGGGCTTCGAGGAAATCAAGCCGATGGTCTTCTCCGGTCTTTATCCGGTCGAGTCCAGCGAATATGAAGTGTTGCGTGATGCGCTTGAGAAGTTGCGCCTTAACGATTCGTCCTTCTTCTATGAGCCGGAATCTTCCGTCGCCCTCGGATTCGGCTTTCGCTGCGGCTTTCTGGGCCTGCTTCACATGGAAATCATCCAGGAGCGGCTGGAGCGCGAGTTCAACCTGAACCTTATTACCACGGCCCCAAGCGTCCGCTACCGCGTCACGACCAAAGCGGCGCAATCGCTCTGGGTTGAGACTCCGAGCAAGTTTCCGCCTGCCGGAGACATCGCCAGGATCGAAGAGCCTGTCATCACGGCGCTGATTTTCACTCAAGATGAGTACTTGGGCGGCATCTTGAAATTGCTTGAGGAAAAGCGCGGCGTGCAAAAGAACTTTGAGTACGTCTCCGACAAACGCGTGCTCCTCACCTATGAGCTGCCCCTGAATGAGATCGTGCTGGATTTCTACGACCGGCTGAAGAGCGTATCGCGGGGTTACGCTTCTCTGGATTATCACCTCTCGGGATTCTGGGAGTCCGATTTGGTGAAGGTTGATCTGCTCGTGGCTGGGGAGCCCGTTGACGCGCTCTCTTTCATTTGCCACCGCGAACACGCCCAGGCGCGCGCCCGCGTCCTTTGCGAGCGGATGCGCAAATTGATCCCCCGGCAGATGTTTGAAGTGGCCATCCAGGCCAGCATTGGCGCCAAAATCATCGCGCGCGAAAACGTGGCCGCCATCCGCAAGAACGTGCTCGCCAAATGCTACGGCGGCGACGTGTCGCGCAAGCGGAAGCTGCTCGAAAAGCAAAAGGAAGGCAAGAAGCGCATGAAGCGGGTGGGCCGGGTCGATATTCCGCAGGAGGCTTTCCTGGCCGTTTTGAAGGTCACCGAGTAAAAACGCTCCTTCCGCTGCCCGCTCTGCGCGTGATTCCCTCTGCTGATGAGAGTTGCATTCGACTCGAGTAACGGTCGTCACCCAGTTGCCGGAAACCTGAGCTGGCCAGGAGAACGCCCGGAGGGCTACTGGCATGGCGCTGAAAAGCCCGGCAAAGCCACTGCGCCTTTCCAGACGGACATTCCAGCCAGGATGGATCGACTACCTAGGAGCCCTGGCGCCAGATGATGATCATATTGCGGTTACGCCCCTCCTTGGTTGCGACAGCGCTGTTTCGCAGGTTCATTGAAACGGAATCACGATCGCTTCTGTTCTTCGGATACTTGATCGAGAGTGCGATGATGCTCCTCGCGGTCTTCACTGAAGCGAACTGGGAAGTGAAAACGGAGCGGTAGCCTCTGGAAAGGATCGCGACTCCGCTCTCCGGTAGACGGTGAGCATAAAAGGAACCGGCAGATGACCGGGAAACAAACTACTGATGTTGCAAATTATAGTGACAACATTTGCTGGTGCGGCGCTGCCCTCAGCGCCGAAAGACGCCGGTGGGGACACCGGCGCTACAGGAGCGGCGCAGTACTAATGGTCTGGCTTCACTTTGCTCTAACCAGCTATAATTCCCAAGTTGTTCCTAGCCCTGAGTAAGTTCCAATTTACCGGAGAGTTATTGAAATGCGGAAGGCTTTAATTCGATTGGGGATGCTTTGCTTCATAGTTCTAGCCTGCGGTGTAAGCCGCAGCTATTCAGTAGCGCCGGCCATTGGGGTTAGGGGCAAACCGTCCTCTTTGGCGATAGGCTCCACAGCGATGCAGGCCAAGATAACGTCTCTCGAAAAGCAGGTGGCGCAGGCTCAAAGCGCCGGCGACAATTCCTGGGTTCTGATGAGCGCGGCGCTCGTGCTTTTGATGACGGGCCCTGGTCTCGCGCTTTTTTATGGCGGACTTGTCCGGAAGAAGAACGTGCTGGCAACCATGATGCAGAGCTTCATGCTCATGGCGGTGATCACCGTGCTCTGGGCGTTGTTTGGCTACAGCCTTTGTTTTCATGAAGGAAACCGGATCATTGGGGGGCTGGGTTACATCTTTTTACACCACGTCGGAGGCGCTCCGAACCCGAGCTACGCGGCGACGATCCCGCAGCAGAGCTACATGCTGTTTCAAATGATGTTCGCGATCATTACGCCCGCGCTCATTACGGGAGCTTTTGCGGAGCGCATGAAGTTCAGCGCCATGGTGGTGTTCATGATCTTATGGTCGATTTTTGTTTACGACCCGATGGCGCACATGGTGTGGGGGCAGGGAGGCTTGTTGAACGCAAGCCTGGGTGGGGCTTTTCCCGCGCTGGATTTTGCGGGTGGGACCGTCGTCCACATTACCTCCGGCGTATCAGCGTTGGTTTGCGCGCTTTACCTTGGCAAGCGCGTTGGTTTCCCTCACGAGCCGATTCCGCCTCACAGTGTGGTTCTGAGCTTTATTGGAGCCTGCCTGCTTTGGGTGGGCTGGTTCGGTTTCAACGCCGGAAGCGCTTTGGCCGCCGGAAGCCTGGCCAGCAGCGCCTTTCTTGCCACTCAGTTGGGAGCGGCCGCAGCGGCGCTGGGATGGGTTGCGATGGAATGGATTCGCAATAAGCGGCCGAGCGTTCTTGGGGCGATCTCAGGAGCCGTAGCGGGGCTTGTTGCCATCACACCGGCCTCGGGTTTTGTCGGTCCGATGCCGGCGCTGGCAATAGGGCTAATTGCGGGAATCGTGTGCTACTTCATGGTATCCGCAGTGAAGCACAAGTTTGGGTACGACGATTCCCTGGACGCTTTTGGAGTGCACGGGATGGGCGGGACGGTTGGCGCGCTGCTGACGGGCGTTTTCGCAACCAGCGCCGTGAACCCTATCTTTAAAGACGGCGCGGGGCATGCCCTCCCTGTGGGTTTGATTGACGGCAACGCCGGTCAAATCGTCAATCAGCTCATCGCCGTATGCATCGCATGGGTATTGGCCGCGTCTGTCACCTATATCCTGCTGAAAGTGGTGGACGCGCTGATCGGCGTGCGCGTCGAGGTGGAGCACGAAGTCCAAGGCCTCGATCTCTCGCAGCACGGCGAGGAGGCATACAATCTGGAAGCGTGATTTGGGCGGCTGGAATGCTAGAGTTGCGAAACTTGATGCGAATGAGCCAGGTTTCCGCGTCCCCTCACCCCTAGCTCCTCTCCCCCAATCGGGGGAGAGGAGATCATGGTCCCGCTTGCGTGCTGGTGGTTCTCCCTCACCCACATCCCCTCTCCCCCAATCGGGGGAGAGGGTGGAGCGCGTAGCGGGCCGGGTGAGGGAACGCCCTTCGGCATAGCTGAGGCTATGGACTGACGGCTTATTCAACGAACTTCTGAGACAGGACACTAAAAGCGCCGGAACCAATTTGATTCTGCCCGGCGGCGGCGCGGCCAGTTCACAGTGAGGAGCAGGTAGACGTGAGCCAACATCCATTTTTCAGCCTGGAAGGTCAAGTCGCCGTGGTCACAGGCGGCGGACAGGGAATCGGTGAAGGTGTCGCGCACCGGCTGGCCACGGCGGGCGCGCGCGTCGCGGTCTTGGACTTGAAGGCGGACTTGGCCGCGAAGGTGGCGGGAGCGCTCGGTGGCGCTGGCGTTGCGTGCGACGTCTCTTCTCCGGCGTCGGTGGAAAACGCAATGGCTGAGGTCCGCGCCAAGCTGGGACCTATCGATATCCTCGTCAACAACGCTGGCATCGCCGGCCGCTCGCTTCCCCTTTGGCAGCTTGAAGCGGCTGATTTGGACAGCGTCTATGCGGTGAATCTGCGTGGCGTCTTTCTTGCCTCGAAGGCGGTCATCGAGCCCATGATGGCGCGCGGCTACGGCCGCATCGTGAATGTGGCGTCGATAGCAGGCAAGGAAGGCAATCCGACGTTGGGGCCTTATTCGGCCACCAAGGCGGCAGTGATCGGGCTGACCAAGTCGCTTGCCAAGGAGGTGGTGGGCAAGGGCGACATTACCGTCAACAGCATCGCGCCAGCGGTGATCCGCACCAAGATTCTGGACGCCTTGGCTCCAGAGACCGTGCGATACATGGTGAGCCGCATCCCGATGGGCCGCACCGGCACGATTGAGGAGGTGGCAAGCCTGGTGCACTTTCTGGCTTCACGGGAGGCGTCCTTCACTACCGGACAATGCTACGACATTTCAGGGGGCCGGGCCACGTATTGAGGCTCTGCGCGCACAGCGGACCAGTCTTGCTGAGGTTTACAAATTATAGCCGAAGGACGCCGGTGGGGACACCGGCGCTACAGAAAAAGCCGTTACTATAATAATTTGTAAACATCAGTAAGGCAAAAGCGCCGCGCATCGCCTTCCGCGGGCGCGAGACCGCGGTGAATGAAAAGCCGTCGCCGGGGCGGCCAGCTTGGTAGAATAAAAGTTCTATCGTATTGGTCAACAATCATGGCGGAGCGAGGCAAAGATCCGGCCAATAGAAACCTGGCGGTAAACCGGCAGGCCTCGCACTTTTACCATTTCCTGGAAAAGTACGAAGCAGGCATTGAGCTGACCGGGACAGAGGTGAAATCTATCCGCGACGGCAAGGCGAGCCTGAAGGATGGTTACGCCGTGGTGCGAAACGGCCAGGTGTGGCTTGTGAATTGCCACATCGGAGCTTACGCCGCCGGGAGTTATATGAACCCGGACGCGCTCCGCGACCGGAGGCTGCTGCTGCACCGGCAAGAGATATATAAGCTCATGGGGCGCACCCAGGAAAAGGGTCTGACGCTGATTCCGCTCCGCTTTTACACCAAGAATAACCTCATCAAGTGTGAAATCGCGCTGGCCAAGGGCAAGACGGTTTACGACCGCCGCGAGACGCTGCGCCGCCGGACCATTGACCGCGAGACGGCACAGGACATCCGGGAGCACCAGAGGAAACATTCGTAAGAACAGGTGTTATACCGACTTGATGTCACACCTAATACAAACGCATTTGTTGATGTGACGCCACTCTGGTGCTCCGGTGTCCCCACCGGCGAAAAACCGGCGATGAGGACATCGCCGCACCAGCAGACATCATTTAATGCGTTTGCATTAGATAAAATCTGGGTGGCGCAACCATGGCGATTTTGCCATGGTTGCGTGCTTGAATGACCTGTCACTTGGCGTCTATCTTTTTCGAGGAGTTATATCACTTTGAAGATCGAATTTCGCGAAGGGCCGGTCGAACGTATCGAAACCCCAGTCTTGGTTACTGACGCTTTCGAAGGAAATCCCGCATCAAGCGGCACGACGGAACAACTGCCGGCCGTTACTCGCAAAATGCTCGAAGGCTTGCAAGCGAGTGGCGAGCTGACAGGCAAAACGCTCGAGTGCACAATGATTCACAATCCGCCCGGCTTGGCGGCGTCGCGCCTGCTGGTGGTGGGCGCGGGGAAGAAAGAGAAGTTCCTGACGCCCCATCTCGCCCGGCTTTCGGGCACGGCGGTGCGCTACGCGCGCAGTAAGAACATCCACGAGATTTCATGGGTGACCCTCGCCCGCTTCCGCAGTCCAGAGGCGGTGCAGCACGTGGCCGAGGGCGCGATCATGGCGGACTACGATGCGGATAAGTATCGCGCGGAGAAGAACTCCGGACGGCGGGTGGACCGTTTCACCCTGCTCGGGGGCGAGACACTGCTCACCGGGGCCGAGAAGAATGCGATTGATCAGGGGCGCATCATTGCTGAATCGCAGAACTTCACGCGCGACTTGGTGAATGAGCCCTCCAACATAATGACTCCGACGGTACTGGCTGACCAAGCCGTGGCCATGGCGAAGCAGTTTGGGCTGGAATCGACGGTTCTAGGGCCGGAAGAAATCCACGCGCTCAAGATGAATGCATTCTGGGCGGTGGCTCAGGGCAGCAGCGAGCCGCCGCGGCTAATCGTCCTCAAGTATACTCCTCCGAACGCTCCGGCTGCGCCCGTGGTGGGACTCGTGGGGAAAGGAATTACGTTCGATACCGGCGGCATTTCCATAAAACCGGCCCAAAATATGGAAGAGATGAAGACGGATATGGCCGGCGGCGCGGCCATGTTGGGCGTGATACGCGCCATCGCACAGTTGAAACCAAAAGTGCGGGTGATCGCGGTGGTTCCGGCGACGGAAAACATGCCGGGCGGGCGCGCCTTCAAGCCGGGCGACGTGATCACTGCGATGTCGGGAAAGACGATCGAGATTCTGAATACCGACGCCGAGGGCCGTCTGGTGCTGGCCGACGCACTGCATTACGCCAAACTCCAGGGCGCGACGGCGTTGATCGACGCGGCCACGCTCACGGGCGCCGTGACGGTCGCGCTCGGAAACACCGTGACCGGAGTTTTCGGATGGAACAAGGAATGGGTTGATCGCGTGCTCTCGAGCGCCGAGGCTACGGGCGAGCGCATGTGGCAATTGCCGGTGGACGACGAGTTCCGCGATCTCTATAAGAGTTCCATCGCGGACATCGCCAACACGGGCGGGCGGTATGGCGGCGCGATTACGGCGGCGATGTTCGTGGGTGACTTCGCCGGGGACACGCCCTGGGTGCACCTCGATATCGCCGGAACGCGCTGGAATTATGATGAAAAGCCCTTCCTTGCCAAGGGGCCCACAGGCCATCCGGTGCGTAGCTTGGTTCATTTGCTGATGAATCTGAAGGCGTAACGGAATATCCCACCGCCCGGAGTTTGCGGGATGCGAGGGATGCAAAGAGCGCCGGTAGTGTCTCAGCGTGAGCGCCGAACCCGCTGGCTGTAGTACACTGAGTCAAATATGACTTCGGTCTGCATCCCCTACACGAGGGTGCCGCACGCGACGGCGCTGCACCTCGATTACGTGTACCACTTCGACCGCGTCGAGCGGTTCTACGGCGGATCTCCCTTCGAATTGCGCAGCTTTCAGCTCGTAGCCGAAAAGATTCGCTCAAGCCAATCGCGCCGCGAAGCGCTGGTTGAAGTCCTGACGCGGCAGAACCAGCATTTCGGGTGCTCAGAAGAAACACTCGCGAACATCCGGCTCCTGAAGAACCCGGAAACCTTCGCCGTGCTGACCGGCCAACAGGTAGGGCTGTTTTCCGGGCCGGCGTTTACGTTTTACAAGGCGCTGACGGCCGTGCGGCTGGCCCGGCATCTCACCCAGCAAGGCCTTCGCTGCGTGCCGGTTTTCTGGTTAGCCACGGAGGATCACGACCTCGAAGAAGTGCTGCGCGCGGCGGTGCTCGATGAAGACGGACGGCTCGAATGGTTTGAGCCGCCAGCCGAGCGCCCGGCAGCGAATTCACCGGTGGGCGTGGTGAAGTTCGGGGAAGGAGTTACAGAAGTTCTTGCCAGGCTGGAGCAGCTCTTCCCGCCGGGGGAGCCGCGCGACCGGTTGCTTCGAGACCTGCGCGAGTGCTATGCGCCCGGCGTGAAGTGGGGAGATGCGTTTGGCCGGTTCATGGCCCGGCTGTTTGGACGGCTAGGCGTCATCCTGATTGACCCGCTTGACGAGGATGTGCACGGCGCGGCCCGCGGAATTTACGGATGGGCGCTTGGGCAGGCGGCGCGGCTACGCCAGCGGCTGCTTGACCGTTCACAGGAATTGATTGCAGCCGGCTACCACGCCCAGGTCCACGTGGGGCCGGATTCAACCCTTCTCTTTGCCTCAGTAAGCGGCGGGCGGCAGGCGATGCACCAGCGAGGAGACCAGTTTGCGGCGGATGGCCTGCCTGCGGCGTCTGCGGCGGAACTCGAACAATCGATCGCCGAACGGCCCTTGGATTTCACGCCGAGCGCCCTGTTACGCCCGGTCGTGCAGGATTCGCTTCTCCCTACGGTCGCTTACGTGCCGGGTCCGGCAGAGCTGGCGTATTTTGCACAGTCCCAGGTCATCTATGAAGAGATTGGGCGGCCTATTCCGGTGATGTTTCCGCGAGCTGCCTTCACGCTGGCGGACCGGCGCGTCGAACGGCTGTTGGGAAAATACGCCCTGAACCTGGAAGACGTTTGGCGAGGCGAGGAGCACCTGCGGCGCAAGATCGCCGCCGCTGCGCTCACCGGCGACGGTCAGGAATCCTGGCCCGCGCGGCTGGACCGTGGCGAACAGGACCTCCGGCGCCTTTTCGAGGATATTCAGGGGGATGTGGAACGCTTGGACCCCACTTTGCAAGACGCGCTTCGCCATACACAGGAAAAAATGGTTTTCCAGTTGGACAGGCTTCGAGGCAAGCTGAGCCGCGCGGCGCTCGACCGCTCGGAAATTCTTCGCCGCCATGAACAGGAGTTGCTGAATTTTCTGATGCCGGACGGAAACCTGCAGGAGCGGGAAGTGAGCGGTATTTACTTTCTTGGGCGGGCGGGCTACGAGCTGCTGGACGAGCTGTTCGGCCAAGTTCAGCCTAACTGCTCAAACCATCAGTTTGTGGTTTATTGAGGCGGCGCCGCGCGATGCGCTCGCCGCGTGCAGAGACATGAAGAATCGGGATACAATTTACGTTTGATGGCGAGCGAAGCGTCGCGCGCACCGCTCACCCCGGCCCTCTCCCCCTTTGCGGGGGAGAGGGTAGCGCGAAGCGCCGGGTGAGCGGTGCAAGAATACACCGTCCTAAGTGCAGTAGTTCGCTGAGAAAGGAAGCGGGCATGAACGTGGAAGCCACCAAGCGGACAAGCGAAGAAAAGGCGCGATCCCTGCTGCACGCGCTCCGGATCGAAACCCACCAGCGCGTCGAATTCAAGGATATAACGGCCATGCTTCAGAAGCTGGTGGAGGAATCACGGGTTGAAAGCGGCTTGTGTCATGTTTTTGCGCCGCATACCACGGCTGCGGTTCTGATCAACGAGAATGACGATCCATCCCTGCAAAAGGACTTCGACGAGTTCCTCAAACAACTGGCGCCGCTCATCCGCGATTATCACCACAATGACGGCAACTGCGATGCTCACCTGAAGGCGGCGGTGATTGGCTGTTCGAAGACGTTACTGGTGGAGAACCGGAGCTTGGTCTTGGGCCGCTGGCAGGGAGTTTTCTTTTGTGAATTTGACGGCCCGCGACAGCGAGGGCTTCGCGTGAAGATCGTGCCGGATTAGGCGAACGTTAGTGCTCCGTGACGCAAGCCACGTCAAAAAGCATGTTGGAGGGCGGGACTTCAGTCCTGCCGAATTGTGGCCCCCCTCACCCGTCCCGCTACGCGGTCCACCCTCTCCCCCGATTGGGGGAGAGGGGTTGGGGGGGCGGCGGAAACATGGCTGAAACCCTCGGACTCTACATCCAGATACCCTTCTGCGCTTCGAAGTGCAGCTTCTGCAACTTCAGCTCGCGTGTGGCTCCTGCGTCCGTTTACGATGGCTACGTTCAAAGCCTGGGGCGCGAAGCGGAGTTGCTTCCGCAGTTTATGGAGGCGGAAGGAATTTTGCCGGACTTTATCGCTCTGCCGGCCGATACGCTGTATCTGGGCGGCGGAACGCCCTCTCTCCTGGGTGCCGAAGGGCTTCGCCGCCTGTTTGAGCCTATTCAGTGCCGGTTCCGCTTTGCGGAGCCATGTGAGGCGACGATTGAGATCACGCCAGGTTCAGCCGATGAAGCGTTGCTCGGCACGCTCATCGAGCTGGGTGTGAACCGCCTCAGTATTGGCGCGCAGTCGTTTGACGACCGCGAGCTGCGCTCCACCGGGCGGCTGCATTCTGCTTCCGCCATTCGAGATCAAGTGGCGGCGGCCCGGCGCGCTGGGTTTGAGAATATCAGCCTGGATTTGCTTGCGGGGTTGCCTTTTCAGTCGCCTTCAAGCTGGCGGAATACGCTCGAAGAAGCGATCAAGCTGCGGCCGGAACATATCTCCGTCTACCTGTTCGAGGCGGATGAAAAGAGCCGGTTGGGAAGGGAAATCACGCGCGGAGGGCAGGCCTATCACGCCGGAGCGGTTCCAGACGACGATTTCGTGGCCGGCGCTTATGAAATGGCGCTCCGTATGCTTGTCGAAGAGGGGTACATTCAGTACGAGATTTCGAATTTTTCGCGGCCCGGCTCCGAGTCCGTGCATAACCGGAAATACTGGCAAATGAGGCCTTACCTCGGCTTGGGGGCTGGCGCACATTCTTTCGATGGGGTGCGGCGCTGGTTAAACACCATCGAGGCCGAAGCTTACCTGGAGAAGTTGGCGCGGGGAGAATCGCCGATTGCTGGGTCCCGGCTACTCTCCGCCACCGAACGGACTGAAGAGTTCTTTTTCTTGGGGCTGCGCCAGCGCCAAGGCGTGAGATTGGATCATGCGCGGCGGCTTTTTTCAGATGTTCCTTTGGGGCCTTGGGAGGCGAAGCTGCAGCAACTCTCTAGCGAAGGGTGGCTTGTGGAACGGGACGGATGGTATAGCCTCAGTGAACCCGCGCTGTTGGTCTCAAACGAGATTTTCGAACAATTTCTGGCGTAGGCTCCGGCGGCTGGGGTCCACGCTCTCTTGCGATGGAGCGGCGGCCGCAATCCAAAAACATTGCGAGATCAGAAATGAACCCAATCGTTGATTTGCGCAGCGATACAGTTACAAAGCCCAATGCCGCCATGCGAAAAGCCATGGCGGAGGCCGAGGTGGGCGATGACGTTTACCGTGAAGACCCCACCGTCAACCGTCTGCAGGAGCGCGCGGCGGAGATTTTCGAGCGTGAAGACGGGTTATTCGTCCCCTCCGGCTCGATGGGCAACCAAACGGCTATCAAGGTCCACACCCATCATGGCCAGGAAGTAATCTGCGAGGAGCGCGCGCACATCTACAACGTGGAGATGGCGACGATGGCCGCTTTTGCAGGTTGTTTGGCGCGTCCGGTTTTTGCCCCGGACGGCATTCTCACGTGGGACCTGATCGCCCCTCACGTTCGCGCCAAGACGCAAAACCGCGCCCGCACCGGGCTGGTTTCGCTCGAAAACACGGCCAACTTGGCAGGCGGGTCGGTTTACCCGACTGAGGTGACGGAGAGGATCTGCGAGGAGGTTCACGCCGTGGGACTGCCCGTTCACCTGGATGGCGCGCGCATCTTCAACGCGGCTGTCGCGTTGCGGCGCTCCGTGGCGGAACTGACCCGCGGTTTTGACTCCGTGATGTTTTGCTTTTCAAAGGGTTTAGGCGCTCCAGTAGGGTCGATGCTGGTGGGGTGCCGCAAGTTTATCGAAGAAGCCCGCCTGGTTCGCAAGATGCTGGGCGGCGGCATGCGCCAGGTGGGCGTGCTGGCCGCGGCGGCGCAAGTGGCGCTTGAAGAATCCCCGAAGAGGTTGCATATCGACCATGCGAACGCCAAATTTCTGGCTGAGGGTCTGGCGGAAATTCCGGGAATTGCCATTGATCCGTCCAAGGTGGTCAGCAACATCCTGTTTCTGGGCGTTAGCCGCAGCGGTTTGACGAGTTTCGAAATATCCCAGCGGCTGGCGGCTCAAGGGGTGCTCGCGAATGGGGTGACGCCGGCGAGCATGAGAATGGTTACCCATTGCGACGTCGATCGGGGCGGTTGCGAGCGGGCTTTGCAGGTGATGCGCCAGGTTCTCGGCCAAGTGCAGAAACGGGTTTATGCGTAGCAGCCGGGGCGGCGCCAAAATTGGACCGGCAAACTCCACCTGTGGCGGCGGCCTCTGGCCGGCGGTCTTGGTTTTTTGATCGCTTCGGGGCTGGTAGAGCGCCCTTCCATACGGCCGATTGAACTTTCACGGCGGTCTTCTGGAGCCGCGGGTGGCGCATCGCGCTTTTTGCGATGTGTGCGATTCACGAATGGTGAATACCACCAGGCCTCGCCAGCAACACTATGACGGCCTGAATCATCTCCACCCCCTCACCGCCAGCACTTACCGCCACGCCCGCCTTTGGCCATTGCCTGCGGCGCCTGGTTAGGCGCGCCCTATGCCGCATACCGGACGATCTCCAACTCAGCCGCTCCGTTACGGGTCGCGAGAATCTTGTCTACCCGGCCGAGCACTGCATCCTCAATCAGGTAATGGGCGCAGTTCTCACACTGAAGCACCGGAAGGCTCTTTACAATCACGATCGTCTGCTCGGTGGTCTTGAATGGCAAATCGCTCATCGTCGACCGCATCTCCGCTCCACACACCGTACACTTCATCGTGGCGCTCTCCTTGTCTTCAAGTCGTCTTCCCACTCGCCCTCGCTGGGCCGGTAGGCAGTCACAACCCGCACGTTATCCCCGTCCAGGTCAGCAGCAAACAGGACGTGGAAGGCCTCACCCGCCGATCTTCCCAGTACCAGATAGCTGGGAAGGTACTTGTCTCCCGGGTACGCTTCTATAATCTCGTAACTGTCGACGGAACCGAGAACGGCCTCGCGTGGGAGTAGTGGCGGGGTTTGGTTGCTGTAGCGGCGCTCTATGAGCGCCGATCTTGATTTCCCAACGGTTTTCGGCGCTCATAGAGCGCCGCTACAGCAAATTGCGCCACCGCCCGCGCGGGATGGACCGGACTTCGAGGCGCATATTCACGTGGTACGTCCATAGGACCCGCCGATTCCGGACACATTCTCGAATAAAGCGCAAAGGGTCCACAGGCAACTTCCGCTCTGGCATCTTCATGGC
>NFUN01000128.1 GCA_002197525.1 Acidobacteria subdivision 13 bacterium RH2 MAG17b
TTGCGAGCCTCGCGGCTCAACTCGGCCGCGCCCCGCTCCAGGTACCTGGAGCGGGGCATTCCTAAGCCTTTGATCTGCATAGTGACACTCTACCAAGAGCGTCACCAATCATTCTGAACGAGCACAGCGGCCCCTCCGTTGCGGCAAAGACCGCCCGCCACCCGCGGTGGCCGCTAGTCGCGGCCTGAAGTGGTCCCGATAGCCGGCTTCGGCGGGCTTTCGAGACTGGCCGCGGCGAGATCCACTCTTGCCATAGGAATAATGCGAACGCGCCCCAATTTCTTCAGGTTTTGCTTGAAGCCAGTGGCGTTGCCTACCAGCACGATTACTGCGCGGCTGGGATGCAAGTAACGCCGCGTAGCTTGCAGCACTTCGCTCCGTGTGAGCTGGCGAATCTTTTGCGGGAAGAGGTTCCAGGTATTCAGCGGGAGATTGTAGATCATCAGATCGAGAACGCGACCGGCGATTTGATCCGAGGTGTCGAACTGAAGCGCCATGTGACCGATCAGGTAGTCCTGAGCCATTCGCAGATCCTCGCCGCCAAGGGCGCGATGGCGAAGGCGCTTCATTTGGTCCAGCATGAGCCGGACGGTTTCAAGCGTGGTGTCTGTGCTTGTGGCGGTTTGGGATTCCCAGGCTCCGGCGCTACGGTAACACACGAGATTGCTGGAAGCGCCGTAGACCAGGCCGCGGCGGCTACGGAGGGCGCTGAACAGGAGGTTCTCTGCCGGACCGCCCAGAATCTGGTTGGCCACGCTCAAAGCGTCGTAGTCCGGACTGTCGCGGCCGATGGCGGGGTTGGCAACCCGGATTTCGGTCTGCACGGCGTCTGGATCGTCAATCACTACGATCTGGCGGGATCGGCTGGGCTGCGAAGGCTTGACGGAGGGTGCAACCGGCGGCCCGCTTCCCTGCCATCCGCCGAAGGTACGCTCTGCCAGATCCAGTGCCTGGGCCGTTTGCACGTCGCCGGAGACGACCAGGACAGCGTTCGCGGGCTGATAGTAGCGGCTGTGAAACGCGCGCAGGTCTTGCGGGGTGATACGGCGGACCGACCCTTCCACGCCGTCAGCCGGGTGAGCGTATGAGGTGCCCTCAAATGCCATCCGCTCGATCAACGTATCGGCGAGGTAGCCGGGATCGTGGCGCAAAATGTCGAGCGCCGAGAGGGTTTGCTTGCGAATGCGCTCCACTTCCTGGGGAGCAAACTTGGGATGAATGACAATGCCGGAGAGCAGATCGAAGGCAAGCGGCGTGTAACTCCTTAACACGCTGAGCGTGGCGTAGGAGTCATCCCAATCGGCGCCTGTGCTGATGGTTCCTCCGGCGCCGTCAATGAGCGACGCGATCCGCGCTGCAGTAAGGTGAGCGGCTCCTTCATTGAGCAGCGAGGCCACGAGCTGCGCCGTTCCCGGCAACTCGGGCGGATCGGCTTCAGACCCGGTGCGTATAGCCAGCGTGAGCGTTATGATCGGCAGGCCCGGCCGCTCGATAACCGCGATCTTCAGGCCGTTCGGGAGCGTCCGGACAACGGGCGCGGGCACATGCGGTGGCTGCGGAGAAGGCACGGACGGAGGCAGCTCCCGCGCGGCTAGCAAGCCAACCGCCGCCGGGCAGAAAAGAACAATCAGCGCCGCTGTAAGTCTTCTATGTTTCATCTATCCCTAGCGAGGCTTGCCTAAGACCAAAGTCCCGCGCCCCCCACCCTCCCCGCTACGCAGGGCTCCCTCTCCCCCAATTGGGGGAGGGAGAGCCAAGAAAACTTGACTTCTTTCGCATAACTTCTCCAAATCAAGATGGGTACGCATTTTTCGGGCGAAGTCCCGGAAAATGCCGCTGGCGCGGAAGCGCCCTTGGAGTGCGGCAGCTTGCTGCCGCTTTTGCGTACGCCAGCTTGCTGGCGGGCAGAAGCAAGCTTCCGCACTCCACATGAGGCCCGCCGGAAGGATCGACAATTTTTTGCCGATGTTGCGGCCGCAAGCGGCTAGGCCGGCCACGCTAACCCGGAATGAACGAACCCCCTCCCAAAGGAAGGGGGTTCGCGTGACAGCATGGCTAAAAGTCATGCCCTTGCTCCGTAGTTTTTCGCTATGGCGCCTTTTCGGTCCAGAAGCGCTCGCTCAAATACTTGTCGCCACTGTCGGAAAA
>NFUN01000129.1 GCA_002197525.1 Acidobacteria subdivision 13 bacterium RH2 MAG17b
ACTGGGCATTGCTGGCAGCCTGAAAAAAGCTTGCCAAAAAAACAAGAAATTACGAGCTTGCAATGCAGAGTTGTTTTTTAACTCTGCGGCTTGTAAGCTTGTTCGATGTCGCGGCTGCGCTGACTGGTGGTTTTCGACCGCTATTTCTTCGTTACCTGCAATCTGCTGCGCGCCAGGAACCGGTTGGAGGATGACGATTTCGGAGTCCTGGCGCGGGTGATCGAGGCTCGCCGCGAGGAGCACGGTTCTCTGCTCACCGCTGGGTCTTTCTTCCGGACCACTGGCATGCCATCCTGGGGGTGTTATATCCGAAGACAATCTCGCTGGTGATGGAAGCAATTAAGGTAAGCTCAACCCGCCAAATGAACACGCGGCGCAAGGAACGGGACCGGCTGTGGCAGGACCGCTTTTTTGACCGGGCGCTGAGGACGGTGAAGGAATACCACGAGACGGTGGAGTCTATTCACGGGAATCCGGTGCGGCGGGGTTTGGTGAAGAGTCGCAGCGAGTGGCCGTGGTCAAGTTACGCAGATTACGCCGGGCCGGAGGGAGAATCGCTGCGGCGGCAACAGATTCTCCGCACCGACCGCGTTGGGTTGCCAGCCGATGAGAAGGCAAGGATTTGAAACAGATGCAAAGATCCGCAGAGTTAAGAAACAACTCTGCGCCAGCCTGGTGTGCCGAGCATGTTCGACAGCTTGGAGGTGAAAGTCCTCTACCCAACCGGATGGAGGTGAAGGGTTAGCGAAGCGCAAGGGCGTCGCCGCGAGGCGGGGTCTGAAGGAAGCGTGGAGCAAAGGTGCGAGCCGATGGACAAAAACCGAATAGGAGGCGTGAGCGTTGGGCGAGCGGGCCAGTGATCGCGAAGCCCCGATCCATCAAGGGCGCAAAACGTAGATTCGGCGGCGCTGCACGGAAGGCGGTCGAACTTACCTCGGGAGATCTGTCGCAGGTCACGGAGACGTGACTGAGGGCGCCGCAAGGCGTTCTGACCCCGCGGCAGAAGTCAGCAGAGGGCATAGTAGTCGCGCCAGCGACGAAGGCCCGAACCGTGATGGTGAGCAGGAGGGCGTTCGAGCGGCTCTGGAAGCGGTGCGCCAGGCATTGCCCTTTCCCTTGCGCGGCATCGATTCGGACAACGGTTCGGAGTTTATTAATGACCATCTCTTTCGTTATTGCGACTCGCGCGCCATCCAGTTCACGCGCGGGCGGCCTTACAAGAAAGACGACAACGCGCACATCGAGCAGAAGAATTGGACGCATGTGCGACGGCTGCTGGGCTACCTGCGTTACGACACCGAGGCGTCACGCGAAGCGATCAACGAACTCTACCGCCATGAGCTGTGCCTGTTTCAGAATCTGTTCATGCCTTCGGTGAAGCTTCAGAAGAAGGAGCGGGTCGGCTCTCGTCTGCGGCGGCATTACGAAGCGCCCGAGACCCCGTTCCGGCGGGTGTGCGCTTCGCCCGTCGCCGACCCGGAGCGCCTTGCTGAACTCCGACGCCAGCGCGAGACGCTCGACCCATTTCAACTCTCCGAAGCCATTCAGGTCAAGCTGGAGAAGATTTTCCGACTCAGCACGGAAGCGGCCCGAAGCCACGAAACCGCTTCGGCTGCTTCCCGGGAACTTAAGAGATCTTCAGCAAAAGAAAAGGCCACAGGCGCGCGGAGAAAAAACAAAGGCAAAAACCAAGACAAAAAGAAAGGGAAAACGACGACGACGGGTAACACTTCACGCTGCAAGACGATTACCCCCAAAGCAACATTTTAAATTGCTTGACTGGCACTCTGGAGTGCCGCGTGAAACCGCCTCAAAGCCAGCCCCTTGCCAGGGCTGTCTGATCCGGTACGGATCATTCTCTCCACGTTTGGGCAAAGTGAGGTTTGGCGGGGCTCGAAGATGCGGTCCCGGAAATCAATGTGGCTCACGACTCGGGTCCGCACCGGACATGGCAATCAAGGTAAAACAGGCGATGCCGGACGGCGTAACGGAGAAGGTATGGCGGCAGCACAAGGCTCGGCAGCGCGCTCAATCGCTAAAGTGAGTTCCAATCTAAAATCCGCCAGCCCGGCAAAGTCACATGAGAACTGAAAAATATTCCCGGCAAATCCTGTTTTCTCCGATTGGTCTGGAGGGCCAGGAAAAGATCATGGCCGGCAAGGTTGTGATCGTTGGTTGTGGCGCTCTGGGGACTGCCCAAGCAGCCATGTTGGCGCGAGCCGGAGTCGGGAAACTTCGCATCGTAGACCGCGACTATGTGGAGGAAAGCAACCTGCAGCGGCAACTGCTGTTCGAGGAATCCGACGCGGCGGAGCGGCTGCCCAAAGCCGTGGCCGCAGAACGCCGCCTGCGGCTTGCGAATTCCGATGTTCAAGTTGAGGGACTTGTGGCCGATCTCGAAAGCCGCAATGCTGAAGAGTTATTGCGCGGCTTCGATGTGATCCTGGATGGCACGGACAATTTTGAGACTCGTTACTTGTTGAACGATGTGTCCGTCAAGCTCGGCGTGCCCTGGATTTACGGCGCCGTGGTTGGAAGTTACGCGGCCACCCTGACGGTGATTCCTGGCCTCACACCTTGCATTGCCTGCGTCTTTCCCGAGCCTCCCAGCGGAGTGCAGGAGACGTGCGATACCGCGGGGGTGATCGCTCCAGCGGCAGCTTGGGCAGCGTCCGTTCAGACCACCGAAGCTCTCAAGATTCTGATGGGTCACGAAGATGACCTGCATGGCAGCTTGCTGGCCTACGACATCTGGAATGGCACCTTGCAGCGGATCAAACCACGCCGTAATCCTGACTGCCCTGCTTGTGTGAACCATCGCTTCGATTATCTGAACGCTTCCACGCCCACCGCTGTCTCACTGTGTGGGAGAGATGCCTACCAGATTCACCCCGCTCATACCCGTTCACTCGACCTCCAGGCCCTGAAGTCACAGCTCGATGGCCTGGGGACGCTGCGAGGCAATGACTACCTCGTTCACTTTCAACTCGATGGGCGCGAGATCACCGTATTCAAGGATGGACGAGCTATCGTAAAAGGCGTGGAGGACGCGGCAGCCGCTCGCGGCCTCTATGCCTGCTATGTTGGGGCGTGATGATGGCATTCAGGTGACGCTGCCGGACGGAAGGTGGTTCTCCGCTGGCTTCGCGAGCTGCGAGGGCCATGACCACCGCCGTCGATACCAACGTCGAGATTGTTTCCCCCCCAAATCCTGTAGGGGCGGTTCGTGAACCGCCCCCGAGGGCGCATCCCGATGCGCCTGCAACGGGACCGTCCGCATGCGGGTTGGTAGGGGCGAATCTACCTGATCGCCAGCGGGATAGGCGAGCCGTGGGTTGGCGCCGTTTGGGGGGACACAGGGGACGGGGTCGATTCGCTCTTGCCTATCAAGAGGGAATCGACCCTCACTCGACCCTGTGCAAAGACTTCCGTGCTATCTCGGCGTTAGGAGACTTCAGTTTTTCGAAAATCTTCAGCGCTTCCCGGAATAGGCGCCCGGCGTCTGTCTTGTTGCCATCACGCTCGGCCAGCATCCCCAACTGGTGCAAGCTGATGGCGATGCCGCCCTGGTTGCCGAGTTTCCGATTGATCTCCAGGCTCTCCTGGTAGAGCCGCCGCGCCTCCTCCACCTGCCCTTGGTCCTGGGCCAAGATTCCCAACTGGCCCAAGCTGCTGGAGATGCCGCCCTGGTTGCCGAGTTTCTGTTCGATCTCCAGGCTCTCCTGGTAGAGCCGCCGCGCCTCCTCCACCTGCCCTTGACCCTGCGCCAGCCTTCCCAACTCGTGCAAG
>NFUN01000013.1 GCA_002197525.1 Acidobacteria subdivision 13 bacterium RH2 MAG17b
ACCGCGGAGAGGTACCGAAGTGGTCATAACGGGGGCGCCTCGAAAGCGTCTTGCCTGCCAAAAGCGGGCACGTGGGTTCGAATCCCACCCTCTCCGCCAATTATCTTCCCCCTAGCTCGAGAGGACCGGCTTGAGCCCTATTCAAGCCGGTCCTCTCGAGCTTCCCAACTAAGGCAGCACCTGATAGACTCGCACTTCCGCTTCCTTGCTGCCGTGATGGGGAACGGCGAGATAGTAGCGTTTCAGCTCAGGCACCAGGATTGCAGTCTTGGCCCGGTAGCTTCCTCCCGGAACTTTTGCCAAGAGCGCGTAATGGTCAGGGTCCTGCTGTTTGAAAACATAAATGAATCCAGTGCCGGGAACGTAAATGCGCTTGGACGCCGCATCATAAACCGCATCGTCGGCAAAGGCTACACACGGCAGCGCTGTGATTATCTTTCCCGACTGTGAATCCATCACAATGAATTTGCCGGGCTCGCGCGTGATGGTAAACAGGCGATGATCCGGTTCATCATAGCCCAAAGCAACGTTCTGTTTTGCCCCGCTGTCAATCGGCCAGGTGGCTAGCAATGTCCGCTTTACCCGGTTGACTTCGCCGACCGCGTTCTCACCCGTTAGATTGGCATAAATATAGGGACCTGACTTTTCGAGCGCCAGAGCCTCGATGCGATTGGTATCGATCTTAATCTTGCCGACCTTCTTCGAGGTCGTCGTATCAATAATTTCGATGAAGGAGTACGGTGTGTGAGCTGCTCTGCCGCCGCTCACAACATACAGATACTTGGTAACCGGGTCATAGGCGATCGAGTCCGCGTCAATGGTCATCGGAATATGCTCGATCAACTGATACGTCGTGCCGTTGTATACCTTGATTTCTGAGGCGTCGCCGTCAACGACGAAGAGCTTGTTTAAGGAGCGGCGAAGGATCATGGAATGCGGCGAAGTAAGGCCCGTAATCACATGAAGGATCTTGTTCGTACGCGTATCGATGACGATCACCTTGCCGTTTTCTTCGGCAGCAAGAAAGAGCCGGTGAGTGGGAAGGTTTACCATGAAGTGATCAAAATCCCCGTCGTGCAGTCCGGGCACAGGAATCGTATGTATAAGTTTTAGGGGAGCCCCGTTCTGCGCCCAAACGTTGGCTGCAAACATCACGAACAGGGCAAGAAAAATAAGCTGCAATCGTTTCATCTTTTCCTCCATAAATTGAACCGCCACGCACCCCTGGCCCCGGTGGGCATCGGTCCTGACCTCAGCGCAACTAATACAAACGCATTTGTTGATGTGACGCCACTCTGGTGCGTCGGTGTCCCCACCGGTGAAAAACCGGCGATAACGACATCGCCGCTATAGCGGATGTTGTCACTATAATTTGTAAACCTCAATAATGCGTTTGTATTAGGGGGCGCTAATCCTGGGTTTTGAGCGGCGAGTAATTCCATTTGTAGGTTTAGATTTAGACTCAACCGCTTGGAACCATTTCCAGAAAAAATCGTAACACCTGCCTACCGGACCGCCAATACCTCTGTAGCCGAACCTGTGCGATTGAATAATCCCGGCAGAACGCTGGTCTTCTCTTTTCGCACCGCCTGCAAATCTTGAGGATTGAGCCCCAAGGCCGCGAGAATTGTGGGAGCTATCTGCGTAGTTTGCACCGGGGTTTTGATCACCTCTGGTCCCATGCCGGGATTAGAGACGAGCAACGCAACGTTCGTGTCCTGGGTATTGAATCCGCCATGAGCGGCGACGATCTTATCTCCAGGGTCGGCGTAAATGTCTCCCAACGCTGGAACGACGATGATGTCAGGCGTTCGCTGATCCTTGGCGGGATCGCCATACGCGAGCCTTAAAGATTCACCAAAAAGGATGCGCTCCGCGCCGATCTCGGCCTGGTTCGCAGGCTCGTTTAACATCACAGCCACTTTAGCCGTCTGTGATTCGTCGGTAAGCCAGATGGAAGCGAGGTCGCCATCTTGGTAGGCCAAGGCCAGAAGGCCCTTCTGCATATTGTTAATCAGCCTGGGAATAATGGTATCCGCGATTATTTTCCTTTTGCTGCGGTCGATAGGCGACTGGCCGTGCTTTGCAGTAATTATGATGAGCGTGGACCCCAGCAGGCCCTCTGCCTTTAGCGCGCTCACAACTTTGCCCAGCGATTGATCCGTGTGGTTGATCGCATCCGCCAGGGCCGCGCCCGGCGCGCCACTGGCATCGCTGTAACCATGCAGTCTTTCTCCCTGGCTGACGGCCTGGAACGTCATGCCAAAGACCGCTGGAACTCTTGCCGCTCTTGCGCCGGTATGATCTTTGCCGTGAATCTCGTTAATAAGCGCACTCACCTTAATGTCATCATAGGCTTCTGCTGCCGAAACGTCTTTTGCCGCTCGGGTTCCGGCAAGCTCGGGCGTAAATAGGTCGTCAACGCCCTGGCCGGAAGGGCCGTTTACCATCTCGTAGGAGGGATGCTTATCAATCCAGGCTGTGCCGAGGCCTGCTGAGTGGACGACGTCGAATATCGTGTTGACCCTAAGATAATTGTGAGGATAGACGGGCGTGCATCCCTTGGTCGGATCGAGGGGCAGCTTGGCCGGATCGATTCCGCCTCCCGCGTCGAGAGTTTTAGGCGTCTTATCAATCGAGCCGTCCCACACAACTTGCGTACCCACCACTTGGCAATGAGAACCCGGCGGAGAGAGGTTTCGGGCATACGAACCTTCGTACCACACTCCCGTTGAGAGTGGCGACCCGCCGGTGACCATCGAAAGCAGACCAGGAAAAGAATCAGAAGGCTTGGAGGTGGAGGTCTGAGTGTACGTGATGCCCGACCGGCTCAGTTGGCCCAAGGTGGAATTTGGCTTGAGCTTGATGAAATTCGCAAGGTCCAACGCGTGGAATCCGTCGATGCTGACAAGAAGCACTCGCTGTATGTGTAGTACATGCGAGGACGCGGCGTCGCTCCCGGATGTCTCGAATAGCGCCGCCTTGGAAGGAATCTGTTGCTCGATCTCCTGTACAACTTCCCTTCCTGCTCTTGCCGCCTGGGATTCCTGTCCAACGCCAAATGTTAGCCCGATTACGGCCAGTCCTATCGTTCGTCCCGAATCATCGTGAAGCGGTTCGAGCACGGACGAGGAGTTGCCCTTCATCTCAAGGACCGGAATCCCCTCCTGAATGATTTTCAGGTCGGAGCAGCTAGACTTCTTGCCGATTTTGCTGCGCTGAGTTGCGGCGGCAATGATGCTTTGCGAGCCGCTGGGAGGGATTAGATGTAACCCTAGGTAGGTCACCTCGGGGTGATGTTTCGCCAGTGTTTTATCGATAAGTCTCTGCGCGAAAATATCCTTTGGCGAGGCTGCCTGCCCCCATAGCAAAGCGGCGCCTCCTCCAAGCGCTATTAGAACGAAACACAAATTAAACCTAGTCCTCATGTTCGCGATGTTTCTTACCATGGCCGAATTTTCCCCTTTTAACTGTTGCCGAAATGGAAAGCTGAATTTGGCGGTCTATGGCTGTTCGTCCAATTTGAACTGAACGCACCCCACCTGAGGTACCCATAATGGTAAGCGAAAGTGCAGGAAAGCCAATTAAATTGAGATTAATTTGTGTTAAGTATTAAGCGGGCGCAACCAAGTAGGACTCTATAACCGTGCGCCTTGAGGCGGATCAATATGAACAAGCAGTGCGACCTGCTATCTGTTTGCGGACTGCCAGGCAAAAAAATTGCTCAGCCTGAAGCCATGCGAGCCCAAAACGAAACGTCACAGGCTCGGGAAATCCCGATTCCCGGCCGGTGCATCAGGGTTCAAAACCACCTTGAAACCGGTGGCTTTAGAAAGTTCTTATGCGGAGAAAGCGCCAGCGGTACGTCCGGGACCGGCCCGTAACTGTTAGCGCTTCCTCCCGGCAGAATCAGGACAGAGACCCGTTACCAGACCACTTTCAAAGCAAACTGAATCTCCCTATTATCAGTCGTTGTAGAAGTCAGCAGACCTGCAACGCCGGTCGGCGCACCGGTGGAATCGAAAATGTCCGAGTTGTCAGGGAGTATGGGTGGCGCAAAGTTCGCCCGATTGAGCAGATTGAACATCTCCGCCCGAAATTGGATGTTGAAGCTCTCCGAGATTCTCTTGACAGGAATATTCTTGTAAAGAGATAAGTCGAAATCTGCCACCCCAGGGGCAGTCATGACGTTGCGGCCCGAGTTGCCGCGAAGGTTAAAACATGCGGGAAATGGATTTGCCGGATCGCAGTTCGCATTATAAAAGGCAAGGGATGGCGCCGTCGGAACCGTGAAGCACTGGGTCTTGATGTAATTGTTGGGGTTTCCGGGGTTCACGAGCGAACTGCATCCAGGGCCGGTCAAGCGATTCGGAAAGGCCCACGGGTCGCTACTGTTTAGGCCCTGAGGATCGCCGTCAGTGCCCCACGTTGCCGTGAACGGCGTGCCATCACTCGCCGTGAAGATCCCTCCCAATTCCCATCCGCCGAGCACGAATTGAGGAATCCCAGTCCACGATTTCGGAGTCGGAATGTCCCAAATCGCATTGACTACGAGCGTGCGCCCCACATTGAAATCCGATACGGCGCGAATAGAACGCAGGTCATAGAAGGGTAGACTTGAAAGTGAATTCGCGAACTGATCTCCCGCAGCGCTAGCTGAGCCCTCGTCGATACTCTTACCCCAGGTGAACGACCCCTGGAGCTGCACTCCATGGCTCATCGTCTTCGTTATCCCAGCTTCGAGGCTGTTATAGAACGAATCCGCAGCCCATATTTGGCCGTGCATTATACCAAAGTTCGGGTTGAACACCGTGCCACTCCCCGAGGGGCTAGGGAAAAGGTAGCCGGCCGAGCTTCGCGTCGGAACCACCATATCTATGTCATCGGATCGGAAGCCGTCATGGACGCCGCGCGAGCCAATGTAACCGATCATCCCCGTCAGGCTCGGAGTGATCTGGTGCTGGACATTCATGTTCCACTGCATGACGTAATTGCGCTTGGCATTTATCGGAAAATAGCTGGCGCCCCCAGTCCCTGACGTTGCCAGCGCAAGCGCGCCAGTATAAAAGGAGCCGGGAGGCAGACTATTGATACTCGGATTTTGGAAGAATGGAACCTGTTGGGTTTCCATGAGCGTGAACTCAACCGGCAGCGGCAGAGCGTCGAAGACGCCGAACCCGCCGCGCACTGCCGTCTTGCCGTTGTGGAATGGATCCCAGGCGAAGCCCACGCGAGGCTCAAAGTTGCGAAGCGTGGGATTATGAATAAACGTCGAGCCCGTATGCGGCGTTTTGTCGTAGATCGTGAAGAGGTTCACGAGCTTGCCCTGGACCTCCGTCGGCATCGTAATCATCTCCCAGCGCAAGCCGAGGTTCAGAGTTAGATTCGGACGGGCCCGCCAGTCGTCCTGCACGTACAAACCGAACAAGGTTTGCCGGAAGCCTCTAGGCGTCAGGGAACTCGCGAGACCCGCTTCAAACCTCGAAGGGTTATTGGTGAGGAAAGCCGCGATTGAAGGAAAATTAAAGGCGCCACTCGGATCTTTGGCGGCGAGCACGTTGTTCTGCATCCGTTCCACGGCGCCTCCGAACTTGATGGAATGGGCGCCATGCGTATAGAAGGCATCGTCATAACCCTGGAACGAATTCCAGTAGTAGTGGTAGTACGCGTTCCCGAGTACACCTCCCGTAAAATGGGTAACGCCAGGCATGTTAACCTGCGCTGCGGTCTCCCCAGGCACTGCGCCTAATGACTTATCCGCCGCCAGCGGGTTAATCGCGGACACGCCGATGTTGTCCGCGACGCCGTCGCGGTTGTACCCGGCGCGGACGGAGTTGACAAAAGTCGGGCTGAAAATGTGAGTCTCTTCCAGCACCACAAACTGCCGGTTCGTCTCCGTGTTGATCAGCACGTTGTTCAGGCCATCCGGCTGATGGTAAGGGGTGACATCATACATATACGTTCCGAACATGCTGTCTTTGCTTGAAAACGTGTGGTCAACGCGAGCGGTCCAATAGTTTTCGCTGATGATCTGGTTAGAGGCAAACGAAAAGACTCCCGTATCCCCATTCCCCGCTATCGGCCCGTTGGGCAGGGGAAAGAAACCGAAATACTTTTGGGCCGCTGGGTCCACGGTCACAGAGTTCGAAGTACAAGTTGGGGGGGAGCCGGAGCCAGCAGGGTTCGAACAAAGGTTGCCCGCGCGCGCGGCCGGCGACAGCACGGTGGTAATTTGCGAAAAGCCCTTTGCCTGCCGAACGCCCTCGTAGTCTCCAAAAATGAACGTTTTATCCTTTTGGATCGGTCCTCCGGCGGAGGCTCCGAATTGATTGCGCCGGAAAGCCGGCTTGACTGAGTTATTAAAGTTATCGAAGAAATTGGCTGCATCCAGCGAAGCGTTGCGGAGAAACTCGTAAGCGTCCCCGTGGAATTGGTTCGTGCCCGATTTCGTGATGGCATTGACGACCCCGCCGGAGGTCTTACCATATTCCGCCGAGTAATTGCTGGTCAAAACCGAAAATTCCTGGATGGCATCGACACCCAAATTGCCGCCCAGCACGCTGCCTGGCGCGCCATTGGAGTAATCGTTCAAGCTCACGCCGTCCAGACGGTAATTGTTTTGAACGGGGCGCTGCCCGGAAATGGTAAGCTGAGCGCCAAAGCCACGATTCCCGCGATCCGCGCCCGTCGCAAACGAGGGTTGGGTTTGAATTGCATCCACACCCGGCTGCAATTTAGCCAGATCAGTCCAACTCCGCCCGTTCAGAGGCAACTGGCGAACCGTCGTCGAGTTCACAACGGCGCTGATTGTAGAGGAAGCCAGTTGAACCGTAGGAGCGGCGCTCGTCACCTGGACGAGGTTGGTTACTTTGCCCACCTGCAGGGCCACGTTCAGGACCTGGTTCGCGCCAACCGTCAAGACGATTCCGCTGCGAACCTCGGTGCTGAATCCCGGCGCGGAAATCGTGACGCTGTAAGGCCCCGGCAACAGGTTTGGCGCGTTATAGAGACCGGCGCTGTTCGAGGTGACATTTCGTATTACCCCGGTCGAGGTATTCTTGATCACGATCTTCGCATGGGGAATCACCGCGCCGCTCGGGTCCGTCACCGTGCCGGAGAGCGTTGCTCCCGTCACTTGCGCGCGCGCTGGAGTGGCAATGAAAAAGCTCAATACCAGCGCCGCAAGCAATGAAAGCCCGAACCAAGCGCCTTTTGAAGTCGTATTTTTTATGCTAACCATATTAACCCTCCTCTGCAATTGTGCATATTATGGCCCCGTACACCCGGTGAAGGCTGCGCCTCGCCTGCTTCAAATTCAAATGCGGCTATGCCGCGCCACCTAGGCATATGAGTGGCACGTGGAAACCGTGCAGGCGGTTTTCCAAAAGCCTATTGCCACCGGTGTCAGGGACAATGCGACAAAGCAATCCTCGACACTGCAACGCTCTTAACGTCGCCAGGATTTCAGCTAACACAATGCTTACGTTCAGATGCCTAATATGCCAACGATCATAAGCGATGGCGTAGGAAAGTCAATTAAATGGAGATTAATTTATGTTAATCATTAGGTGGGAGCAACCGGCTAGTCTTCTATACCCGTACGTCTTAAGCCGGGTCAATATGAACAAGCAGTGCGACCTGCTATCTGTTTGCGGACTGCTAGGAAAAAAGATTGCGATCAGGCTGAAGCCACGCGAGCCCAAAACGAATCGTCACAGGCTCTGGAAAGCCTGATTCTTAGCCAGTGCATCAGGGTTCAAAACCACCTTGAAACCGGTGGCTTTAGAAAGTTCTTATGCGGAGAAAGCGCCAGCGGTACGTCCGGAACCGGCCCGTAACCGTTAGCGCTTCCTCCCGGCAGAATCAATCAGGACAGACAATTAATCCATCGACCGTTACCAGGTCATTTTCAGGGCGAATTGAATTTCTCTGTTATCTTGCGTCGTGCCGGTTATCAAGCCAGCCACAGGAACCGGAGCGCCCGTAGAATCGAAAATGTCCGTGTTGCTCTGTTCAGCGGGGGCTTGAAAGTTCGCCCGGTTGAGGAAGTTAAACATTTCGGCGCGGAATTGGATGTTAAAGTTCTCCGAAATTTTCTTGACGGGAATATTTTTGAACAGAGAAAAATCGAAGTCCATCAGCCCCGGGCCGATGAGGGTATTGCGGCCGACATTACCGCGAAGGTTGTAGCACGCAGGGAAAGAAACGCCCGTCGTCCCAGGCGGATTCGGGTCGCAGTTCGCGTTCCAGTATGCCATCGACGGCGCCGTCGGAAGCGTGAAGCAGTTAGTCTTGATGTAGTTGTTGGGGTTGCCAGGATTAACCTGCGAAGCGCATCCTGGGCCGGTTACGAGCTGCGGAAAAGCCCACGGGTCGCCGCTGTTGAGTCCCTGCGGATCGCCATCGCTGCCCCACGTCGCCGTGAATGGCGAGCCATCCTCAGCAGTGAAGATGCCACCTAATTGCCATCCGCCAAGCACAAACTGAGGAACCCCTGTCCACGATTTAGGAGTCGGAACATCCCAAAGACCATTGATCACTAGCGTCCGTCCGACGTTGAAGTCAGCAAGACCCTGAATCGAATTCAGGTTGTACCACGGCACGCTGGAGATGCCGTTGGCAAACTGGTTGCCCGCAACTCCTCCGTCGCCCATGTCAATGGCTTTACTCCAAGTGAAAGAGGCTTGGAGCTGAACGCCATGGCTCATTGTCTTGGTTATTTGGGTTTCCAGAGCGTCATAGGTGGAGTTGGCAGCCCACATCAGCGCTCGCATCGAGCCAAAGTTCGGGTTGATCCTGGTTCCGCTTCCTATCGGATTCGGGAATAGATAGCCCGCCGATGTCGCCACAGGAATTACGATGTCCGCGTCGTCGATGCGGGATACTTGGTGAACGCCATGCGAGCCTACGTAGCCGGCCATTACCGCCAGGCTGGGAGTAATCTGCCGCTGGATATTGAAGTTATACTCCATCACGTAATTGCGCTGCGCATCCTGCGGGTAGTAGGCTCCGCGGCCGCTGGTTGCCGTCGCAAGAGGAAGCGCTCCGGCAGGAAATGATCCCTGGGGCAACTTTTTGACATTCACGGCTGTGAAGAACGGCTCCGCCTGACTTTGCGGCAGTATGAACTGATACGTCAGCGGCAGCACGTCGAATACGCCGAAGCCTCCCCGCACCGCCGTCTTACCGTTGTGGAACGGATCCCAGGCAAATCCCAGACGTGGCTCAAAGTTCTTATGCGTGGGGTTGTTATAAAGCGGCGAGCCAAGATGAGGCGTGGCGGCCGAGATAGGCTCGAGGTTCGTGAGCTGGTTCTGAACTTCCGTTGGAACGGTGACCATTTCCCAGCGCAGTCCCAGGTTCGCGGTCAAATTGGGACGCACGCGCCAGTCATCTTGCACGTACAGGCCAAAGAGAGTTTGCCGGAAGCCGCGCGGTTTGAGCGTGCTCGGCAGGCCCGCCGTAAACCGCGAAGGCTGATTGGTGAGGAAGTCCGACAGGTTAGGGAAGCTGAAGACGCCGCTCGGATTGTTCGCCCCCAGCATGTTGAGCTGCATACGATCCACGCCGCCGCCGAATTTAATCGAATGGCTTCCGTGCGTGTAAAAGGCGTCATCATAACCCTGGAATGAATTCCAGAAATATTTGAAGTAGGAGTCGCCCAGCACGCCCCCCGTAAAAGGGGTGATTCCAGCTACGCTCAGTTGGGCGGCGGTTTGTCCCGGCACTGCGCCCAGCGATTTGTCCGCTGACAATGGATTAATCGCGCCTGTGGCCACGTTGTTAAGTGTGTCGTCCCGGTTGTATCCGGCGCGAACCGAGTTGACCAAAGTCGGGCTGAAGATGTGGGTTTCTTCCACAACCGCGAACTGCCGGTTAGTGTTGCTTTCGTCCAGCACATCGTTCAAGTCGGCCGGCTGAGTGTACGGGGTCACGTCATACTGGTACGCAGCGTACATAGTATCCTTGCTCGAAAACGTATGATCGAACCGTGCGGTCCAAAAGTTTTCGCTGATAATCTGGTTGGATACAAAACCATACTGTCCCGTGTCGCCGCTGACCGTGCCGTTAGGCAGCGGGTAAAAACCGAGGTACTTGGCCGCTGCAGGATCAACCGCAACAGGGCCTGATGTGAGGTTTCCTGTTCGCGCAGCAGCCGAGGGGACTGTGTCTGTGTAGGCAAAGCCTTCGCTCTGCCGGATCCCTTCGTAGTCACCGAAGATAAACGTTTTGTCTTTTTGGATCGGCCCGCCCGCAGAGGCCCCAAATTGGTTGCGGCGGAAAGATGGCTTGGGAAGTTGATTGAAATTGACAAAGAAGTTTGCCGCGTCAAACGCATCATTGCGGATGAACTCGTAGGCGCTTCCATGAAACTGGTTCGTCCCGGACTTCGTGATGGCATTAACGACTCCACCGGCAGTCATGCCGTATTCCGCCGATTGGTTGGTGGTTATCACCGAAAATTCCTGAATAGCATCGACGCCCAAATTGCCGCCCAGCACGCTGCCCGGACCGCCATTGGATTGGTCGTTCAGGCTAACGCCATCAAGCCGGTAGTTGTTCTCTACGGGACGTTGGCCGGAGATGGTGAGCTCCCCTCCAAAGCCCCGATTGCCGCGGTCCCCGCCCACAGCGAAAGAAGGCTGGCTTGTGATCCCATTGACGCCGATTTGGAGCTTGGCAAGGTCGCTCCAGCTTCGCCCGTTCAAGGGCAACTGGCGCACGGTCGTTTGGTTCACGACGTCACGGATAGAAGAGGAAGCCAACTGGACGTTCGGCGCCGCGCCAGTTACCTGAATCATGTTGGTCACTTTGCCCACTTGCAGGGCCACGTTCAGGACCTGGTTCGCGCCGACCGTCAGCACGATTCCGCTGCGAACCTCAGTGCTGAATCCCGAAGAGGAAAACGTGGCGCTGTAAGGCCCCGGCAACAGGTTCGGCGCGGTATACAGACCGGAGCTATCCGACGTGACATTTCGCACGACCCCCGTGGCAGTATTCTCGATCGAAACCTTTGCATGGGGAATCACCGCGCCGCTGGGGTCGGTCACCGTGCCGGAGAGAGTTGCTCCCGTCACTTGCGCGCGCGATGGAGTGGCGATGAAAAAGCTCAATACCAGCGCCGCGAGCAATGAAAGCCCAAACCAAGCCCCTTTTGAAGTCGTATTTATGGGATTAACCATCCAACCCTCCTATGATGATGTTTAGGTATAATGCGCCGCCTCTTGTGCTTTAGAATGAGCGGGCGTTTTGCAAGTTAAGAAGCAAGACTGATCTGTTGTGGACTCGGGAAAACGGAAATTCCCACCAAGCGTACGCGCGGCATCCGAAGACCTAAGCACACCGCATGTTGTCCGCACGCCCCCTTTATGAAAAATAACCAAACTAAAATACAAAACTTTCACCCTCCCAGCAATATCGCCACCCAATATATCGGTCCAGATCGATATCCTCAAGCCGTCCGCAATGATATGGTATAACGTACAGAAATAGATTAAAACCAAATTAATTTTTATTAATAATTCAACCGACGTGTACCGCGCCCCCCACATCATAGGAAGGCTCGAATAGGCTGGACTCTTGTTGATTCCTAAGGGTGAGTGTGTCAGGTTGAAATACTCCGTCGGCATTTTTCCCTTGCGGCATCCCAATATAACAAACAATTCCGGCTGTGCCTTCCGGTGAAATGACGGAATAGGTCGCCTGTTCGAGCGTCAGCACACGGCAACGCAATCAGACCGGCAACTCCTGTCCCTTGGTCTCAACTCCAAACGGAAGAAGGGCGAGTCCTATGACAAAGGCGATGGAGGTGAGGGCCACCGGAGTCCCAATCGTCCGGAAGTGGTGAACCCCCGCCCCTACTAGAAAGGTGACTCCTGCCCCAACAAAGCGGCCCACCGAGGTTGAAAAAGCAAATGCGCTGGCGCGGCACTCCGTGCGGTACTGTTCCGGCAGCCAGAGAGTGTACATCGCGAAGTTCGCGCCCCCCACTCCCAGAAAAAACAGGCACACCATGAACCACAGCAATGCCCCTTGCTGCAGGTAAAATACGGGGCCAAAGGCGACCGCGATGAAGACGAGCATGAGCAGGAAAAAGATACCCAGAGTTACCCTGCGGCCCAGCCATTCGGCGAGCATCGGCAACACGAAACAGCCAAGGATGGTTCCGATCGCGAGCAGCATGGAGCCATAAGAAGCAAGCTGGGATCCCTGCATTACAGACAAGTTGGCTCTAGCCGCCAAGTACGTTATCGCCGTGGGAACATAAACCGATCCTCCCCACAGCCCAATGATGGATATCAACAGATAGAGGGAGTTAAGTATCGTGCGGCGGCGGTATTCGGGTGAAAATAGAGAAAAGAATGCCCGGCTGGCCGTTAATTTTCTGCCGAGCTGGTCGTGCTTCTTTTCCCAGCGCTCCGGTTCGCGCACACCGTAGTAAATGAAGGCTATGAGTATTGCCGGGGCTCCCCCTAGTGCAAACATCGCCCTCCAGCCATAGTGGCTGCCGAGAAGGTAGTTGGCTAGGGCAGCCAAGAAGAATCCAAAATAGTACCCGGTATGCAGATAGCCGGCCCCCATTTTGCGGCGGTTCTCAGGCCATACCTCGGCCACCAACACGGCCCCCATTGACCATTCGGCGCCAATGCCTATACCAGCAAGCATCCGGAAAAGCGCAAGCATCCAGATGTTGGTAGCCGCAGCGCTCAGAAAGGTGAAAAGAGAGTAGCAGAGTATGCTGAGCATCAACGTGGGGACGCGACCGAAGCGGTCGCCTAACGGACCCCAGAGGAACGATAACCCCCATCCGACCAGGAACAGGGCGAAGAGGATTCCGCCGTAATATCCTACGTTGGCCGTGGTGGCGGGAATTCCCGATTTAGGCAGTAAATCGCGGAGGGCTGGAACAAGCACCAAGGCGTAGATGAATGAATTCATCCCGTCCAGGGTCCACCCGCCCCAGGCGGCCCAGAAGCTTCGGACTTGGTTGCGTGTTAACGGGGACTTTGGTTGTGCGGGTTTCACGGGGGAAGTCTTCCATGGCGCCACTCAGCTTTGAATAACTTTGAGTTGGGCCGCTGCCTTCTCGGAGCCGAGTCTTTAAGATTATGCTGCCTAGCCAAAATGAAGGCCACACAGACAAGCGTCCGGCGCCGGATCTATGCTATTCGTCTCTATTCGTCACCTAGGCAGCTCGATGCGGAGCAAGCTGCGATCCGCTCGCGCCGTAAAGAAATTCACTGAATAATTTGCCAGGGCATGGCTTCAACCGTGATGGGAAAATCGCCAATGGTTATTTTCTCTTATTCGGGACCAAGACCGCCTGTGTCACGAGAAGCAGGCTGTAGTTAGCGGCAATGCGGCGCTGCCGAAGCCGCGCCCTGCCATGGCTTCGGCAATAAACATCCGGGACACAACCACACTCCTGCTTCTGACAAAAAACTGTACAAATACCCAACCATCGGAGGTCAAGGTTCCTGAACGGGTGCAGTCTCGCGCGGAAAGACGCGAGCAATCACATCCAGCCCGTCCAGAACTTCGCTACGTATCACTTGCTGCCAGTGAACGCCTACGCGTCCGATGTGGCGGTACTTCTTGTAACGTTGGGTCAACAAGTTGCGGGCCGATGTGCGGCGCACGGCGCCTAGTGCGGAAAGAATGTGCGTTTTCATCGCCGCTGCGGTAGAGGCCGGGTCGAGATGGGCGCCACCCTCTGGTTCCGGCACGACGGCGTCGATGATGCCGAGCGAAAGCAGATCGCGGGCCGTAAGCCTGAGCTTCTCCGCGACTATCTTTGCCTTTGCCGCATCCCGGTAGATAATGGCTGCCGCACCTTCCGGCGAGATCACAGAATAGACCGCGTGCTCCAACATCAGCACCCGGTCCCCAATCGCCAGCGCCAGAGCGCCACCACTTCCCCCTTCGCCGATGATTACCGAAATGATCGGCGTCGGGAGGCTGGCCATCCCTGCCAGGTTGCGCGCCAAGGCTTGCGCGATCCCTCGCTGCTCGGATTCATACCCAACTTGAACGGCAGGACAGTCCACCAGAGTGATCACCGGAATCTTGAACTTCGCAGCAAGGTGCATCAGCCGAAGCGACTTCCGGTAGCCTTCCGGATAAGTCATGCCTCGATGAGGCCCTTCGCGGCTGTCCGAAAGGCTGCTGCGCTGCTGCGCAATCATCATCACGGTCTGGCCATCCAACTCCGCCAAGCCGCCGATAACCGCCGCGTCGTCGCCCCGCTGCCGGTCCCCGTGAAGTTCGAGAAAGCTGGAGGTGATCAACGCGCTGAGTTGTTGCCCAGTTGGCCGCTCCGGGTGCCGGGCCAGATTGACTTCGGTCCAGGCCGGAAGCTTTGGAGCCTTGCGCGGCGGCTCCATTTTCTCTGGATGAGTCTTCTCCGCCTTCTCCGGGCGAAGGTGATTAACTAAATAGCCTAAGACATCGCGCAAGTCTTTCCGGGCCGCTACCAGATCAAGGAATCCTTCCCGGAGCAACGTTTCTGCCTGGTGGCTGCCCTCGGGCGGAGGGAATCCGGTGGTTTGTTCGATCACCCGCGGACCCGTAAAGCCGATTTGGGCTCCCGGCTCGGCGATCAGCACATCGCCGAGCGAAGCAAAGCTTGCCGTCACTCCGCCAAACGTGGGATCGGTGAGCACCGAAATGAAGGGCAACCCTTCCCGGTGATGCAGCGCCGCGGCGGCCGCCACCTTGGCCATTTGCATCAGCGAGAGCATCCCCTCTTGGACTCGCGCTCCGCCGCTGGCCGTTACGCTTACCACGGGAATGCGCGATTTGGTGGCGGCTTCGAACGCGCGCGCAATCTT
This sequence comes from Acidobacteria subdivision 13 bacterium RH2 MAG17b, assembly GCA_002197525.1. Classification (GTDB taxonomy): domain Bacteria; phylum Acidobacteriota; class Terriglobia; order UBA7540; family UBA7540; genus RH2-MAG17b. The sequence continues at coordinate 14,832 of NFUN01000013.1, forward strand.
TTCCCCTACGACAGACCCCATCGTGCCGCCGAGAAAGTCAAAATCGAAAACGATGAGCATCGTGCGCTGGCCGGCAATTCGCGCCATGCCTGTGGTCACAGCCTCGCGCACTCCTGACTCCTTGCGGGCTTGCTTCAATCGCTCGCGGTACGACTTGCGGTCCGCAAACTTAAGCGGGTCAACCGAGACCAGGTTGCGGTCGATTTCGCGGAAGCTCTCTGGATCAGCCAGCGAGGCTATCCGCGCCCACGACGGCATCGGCAGGTAATGCTGGCAAGCCGGGCAAATAAACAGTTGCTCTTCAAGCTCCTTAACCGGGCGCTCAACCCCACAATCTGGACAACGTAAGGTACGGTCAACCAACTCTTTTCGCCGGAGCATCTAGAAGACCCCTTTCTTCCAGTTCATTCAGACGCTTCTCTTATGGAACCTCATGTATCACCATCCTACCGCATTCATAGTGCAATGTGGCGGCAAAAATGGACGGCCCAGGCCATGTTTACTTTCCCGCTGATGCACACTTTTCGCGGAGGCAGCCACCCATGTCGGGCAAGACTGCTGGTACAGGCAGGCAATACTGCGAAGCCGCAGATTTCAGTATGTGGTTGGATAACAAGGCTTGCCCATTCGTTCATCAAATTAGCGGCCTGAATGAAAAGGCCGCTGCCCTCCGTTGGGGAGGGCAGCGAGCCGTAGTCATAGTCATACGCGCCATCTGCGTACCTATACATAACGGAATAAGCCGGCGGCGCACCAGCAAAATGGCCGCCGCCGGCTTATTCCACTCTGTATAGAACCGGTTACTCCGGCGCACGAAATGGCTCCGAAGCTCCTGCCGCAGACGCCCTGAATGCAGAGGGCCAGCATCAAACGGAAAACTCTTACAGAAGCCACCCGCTCAACTACTGGACGCTATACTCGTAGATGGCCGCATCCCCGGTGTTGATCGTAGTAAACGTAACTCCTACGCCTGGGATATGGTGCGCCGTGATGTTCGGGACGCCGACAAAAAGGCGATGGATCGATGTTTCCAGCGCTCCCGTCTTCCCGAAGTACCGCGACGGAACTTTTCCGAGAAGCTCATAATGGTCAGGGTCGGTCTCTTTGTAGACATCCACCTCTCCCTTGCCTCCGCCGCATATTGCGTAAATCCTTTGCGTCGCCGGAACGAAATGCATGTCGTCAACAACCCCTCCGATCGGCAGCGCTTGCAGCTCCTTGCCGGTCTGCGTATCGAACACGCCGATCACGCCGCTCCGGCAACCGATGAACAGGCGGTGATGCGCAGCATCGAGCGACATGGCTGCGGCGTGGCTGCCCTTGGTCAGCGGCCAAGTGGCCTCAACTGCGTGCGTGTCCCTGTTAACCACATCAACCAGGTTCTTTGCCGGGTTATTAACGTACATGGTGGGATTCCCCGGCTCAAACCGGATGGCTTCCAGCGTATCTCCGTCAATCTTGATGTCCCCGACTTTTTGTTCGGAGTCTGTGTTTATGATGCTGACGAAGGAGTAAGTCTGATGGATGTCCCCACCACCGTTAACCACGTACAGGTCCTTCGTCGATGGATCGTAGTAAACCGAGTCCGTATCCCCGCGAAGCGGGATGAACTTCGTAGGTTGGTAGGTTGTCAAATTAAAGACTTGCACTCCGCCCCGGACTCCATCCGTCACGAAAATACGATTGACGCTGTCGCGAATAAGAATGGCGTGGGGCTTCTTGAGGTCGGTAATGGTGTGGATGAGTTTCCCGGTTTGATAGTCGAAGACCTCAACGACGCCGTTGATCTCCGCAGTCTCAAAAACCCGGTGCGTTTTGGCGTCCACCGCTAGATGGTCAAACGGGCCCTGAATAGAGCTCGGCATCTTCATGGTCTTGATGAGTTTCAAAGGAGCCGCACCCTGAGCGTAAACTCCGAGCGGCAGGATACAAAATAGAGTTAAAAGAAGCACAATTCGTTTGGTCATGTTTCTCCTTAATGTTGAAAATAATTTGATTCACTTCTGGATCGGACTGAGATGGGCTTGCTCAGTCCACGCGTGATGCGCACCCAGCAGTACGTTTGAGGTAGTTACTTGCGCGATATAACAGGCCGAATCTCGGTGTGCCGGATCTGCCCGCCGAGATTCGCCGTCCACGCCATCAAACCCTGAACTACCAAAGCCAGAAATACCAGCGCCCAGCCCACCCTGGCCGGTACCGCGCGGCCGCCACGAGACAGAAACAGCGCGCCAAGAGAAAGAAAACCCAGGATTCCCAGCGCTATCGTTGAAATCAGCGCAGCGTTTGAATGCCGGTGGATGATCGCGGCCGATACCTCTGGGAGATTCCTGACTTCCTTGGCGGCTGGACTACCGGTCATAAAAACGAGGACCGTAAACACAGCAAGCGCCGCAAAAAAAACCAAACTTACCTTCTTAAGCTCTTCACTGCTCCGGGCCATGCCGATGAGCAACAAAACTATGGTAAACGCAACTCCGATAACGGGAACGTGGTTGATTAGCAGATGGACGTGAGCCCAGTTTACAACCATCTCCCCGGAAGCTGCCTTTCGGATGCCCAGTAGTGACTCAGGTTGTCGTAGCACCTTCAGGCCGGCATTTTGAAGGCTGTGCCGGGCTCAGAGTCTGCGTGAAAACTGCGGCTGGTGCGGCGGTCTGTGACCGCCGGTCTTTATTTTTCAATACTTCGGCGCTTATAGAGCGCCGCTACAACTCAAAAACTGCAGTTTTCACGCAGACTCTGAAGGCCGGCGCACCAAAACCAAAGTGAGTCACTACCAGGATGCGTTGCTCGATTGCCTTTTGTCCGACCCGGCGGCGCAGCCAAGACTAAATAGCTTACTGCCTGGACGCGGCAAATTGCCTGAAGACAATATTAATTTTTGTTTAACTTCATTTCTCTTTTGGCGACTCGGGAGAGCCAAATACCACGCCAACACAGGCTGGAATGACAACTTGGGGTGCGCGTTTTGCTTGCACGCATTCAGCAAATTTTTCGGAGTAGGTGTAGAACTGATCTGCCGTAAAATCAAATTGAATGCTCCCGTGATGCCCCGTTGATGGTTTGCATCCGCCGCGGATAGCTTACATTGAATTCAGGCAGAGCATGAGAGACATGGGTTCCGGCTCGACTGAAAACCACACGGATTCATCCGTCCTCAAGGTGGCGCGCGGCCTTACAGGTGAAGAGGCCCGCCAGCGCCTACTCGAATTTGGCCCCAACGCTGTCAAGGAAAGCAAGCCTCATCCACTGCTGTCGCTTCTCGCAAAATTTTGGGCTCCGGTGCCGTGGATGCTGGAAGCTACCGTAGTTCTGGAACTCATCCTGGGCAGATTGACCGAAGCGGTGATCGTCGGCCTGCTCCTCATGTTCAATGCGTCACTGGGCTTTTTTCAGGAGCGCCGCGCGGAGCAGGCCTTGGCCATGCTGCGGCAGCGCCTCGCAGAGTGTTGCGGGACGGCCGTTGGCAAATGGTCCCGGCCGAAGGCTTGGTTCCGGGCGACGTCATTCACATGCGGATGGGCGATCTGGTTCCGGCGGACGTGCGGCTGGAAGATGGCTCGGTTCTGCTGGACCAGTCGGCGCTGACGGGCGAATCTGCGCCGGTCGAGGCGGGGGCCGGCGCAAGCGCCTACGCGGGTACGGTGGTGAAACGCGGCGAGGCGACAGGCGAGGTCGCCGCCACCGGAGCGCGCACCACTTTTGGGCGCACTGCGGAACTGGTGCGCACCGCCAAGACGGCCGGCCACCTTCAGGAGATTATTTTTTCTATCGTCAAGTATTTGGTGGCCGTCGACGCGGGCCTGGTGGCAATCCTGCTTATTTACAGCTTCTCCACGCACATGCTTTGGCGCGATGTTCTTCCCTTTGCGCTCATGCTGCTTGTGGCGTCGGTTCCGGTAGCATTGCCGGCCACCTTCACGCTGGCCGCGGCCTGGGGGACGCAGGAGTTGGCGAAACGCGGAGTCCTGGTAAGCCGCCTGTCCGCAATCGAGGAAGCCGCAGCCATGGACGTGCTGGCCTCGGACAAAACCGGAACCATTACTCAGAATTCGCTTTCTCTCGCTCAGGTGCGCGCCTACGCTCCCTTCACGGAACAGGATGTGCTGCGGCTGGCTTCCTTCGCTTGCGATGAGGCCACTCAGGACCCCATCGACCTCGCGATTCTCAAGGCGGCGCAGGAGCGCGGAGCCAGTATTGATGCCGGCGCGCGCATTCAATTCGTGCCCTTCGATCCGGCCACCAAGCGCTCCGAAGCGCTGGTGCGAGAGACGGCGGGAACGATCCGGGTAGTAAAGGGCGCGCCTGCCGTGGTCGCCGCAATTGCCTCCGGCGAGAATCATCTCAGCCAGGACGTCGAATCGTTCGCGGCTGAAGGCTCCCGCGTTCTGGCCGTGGCCGCCGGGAAAGACGTCTCATTGCGCATCGCGGGATTGTTGGGCCTGCTGGATCCCCCTCGCGCCGATTCCGCCGCTCTAGTGGCGCAATTGCACGGCCTGGGCGTCCGCGTGCTAATGGTGACGGGAGACAGCATGGCCACGGCGCGAGCGGTGGCCGCCAAGATCGGCATCCCGGATAACATCTGCACCGCCGAGTTCTTGCACGCGCAGAACGAAACTTCCGCCGCACAGTATGACGTGTTTGCAGGCGTGCTCCCCGAAGACAAATTCCAGCTCGTCCGGGCGCTGCAGCGGGCTGGCCACATCATGGGCATGACGGGCGACGGCGTGAATGATGCACCCGCGCTGAAGCAAGCTGAGATTGGCATCGCCGTGGCGAGCGCTACGGACGTGGCGAAGGCAGCCGCCAGCATCATCCTGACGAATCCTGGCTTGATGAACGTGGTTGAAGCTGTGGAATCCAGCCGCCGCATTTATCAAAGGATGCTGACCTATACGCTGAACAAGATCATCAAAACGATCGAAATTGCGGTGTTCCTGAGCGTTGGAGTCATGCTGACGCACACGCTCGTCCTCACTCCGCTGCTGATCGTTTTGCTTCTGTTCACCAACGACTTCGTGACCATGTCCATCGCCACGGACCGCGTTCGTTTTTCAAAGCGGCCCGAACGCTGGCACATCCGCGCGCTCATGCTCACGGCTCTGCCGCTCGCCGGATTCCTGCTTCTCTTTACCTTTGCAGCGTTTTTTACGGCGCGGGACTTGGCGCATCTGCCGCTGACGGAATTGCAGACGATGATGTTCGTGCTGCTGGTGTTCAGCGGCCAGGGCACGGTGTATCTCGTGCGCGAGAGGCGCCACTTGTGGCATTCGGCGCCCAGTCGCTGGCTGCTCGCGAGTTCCGCAAGCGACATGCTTATCGTGACGCTTCTAGCCACTCGCGGCATCCTTATGGCGCCGGTTTCGCTCGCCCTGATCGCAATTCTCGCGGCGGCGCTGTGCGTCTATCTGCTATTGATGGATTTCTTCAAGATTTATATGTTCAAGCAATTCGGCGTACACTAGGCTAGTTTAAGGCTGCGGCTAGAGGGAATTGAAGGCCTCCGGCCGTGCGCCGAAAGGAATGGCTTTGCTAATGGCTTTGTTTTTGCGTAAGTCTATGATCCTGCTCGCTTGTTATGGCTTTGCTCAGTCATTTTACCCTTTTTCCCCGGCGCTCATTCCTCGCCCTGGTCCAAAGCGGACTCCAAAGCTAAAACATCTTGATTTTCCAATGAGTTGCCGTCCGCTTCGCAGGCATCCTGGGATTGGCGGCGGGAAGCGTCCTTAAGCTGCATCAGTAACCGCACCTTGCCGGCAATCTGGTAGTCGAGCGCGGCATTTTGGCTGAGCATTCTGGCCCAGGTGAAGGTAAGAGGTTTCAGCTCGTGCTCGGGTGACTGCTCGATCCGCTGGGATCGCTCGCGTTCGTAGAGCTGTTGTTCCTCCGCCACGCTTGCGCGCTCCTGCTGGATGAGGTCTTTCAGGGCCTTGCGCTGTTCAGAATCCGTGGATTCCTGCCCGGCCAAGCTCCAGAACAGTTGCATGATCTTTTCGCCGAGGCCGGTGGACCAGTGATAGAGATGGTCGAATATCTCGCGCGCCCGCTTTTCTGACCAATTGCACTTTTCCACCCGCTCCTCAAGCTCATCGAGCAATAGACCGAGCGCCTCAAACTTTTGCGGGCTGGCTTCGGCGCGCCTCCAGCCGCTCCATTTCCACGAGTCGGAATCGCTGGTGTTGGTCCCGGCGCCCGCCCAAAGCCGGGCCTTGGTCCGCTTAATGTCGTCCTGCTCGGCTTCCTGCCCCTGGCGCAGGGCTACGGCGCGCCGCGAGACCCGCTTCAGCCAGAAAAGGTCCGCCAAGTCCTCCACGATCAGTTCCTGCATGGGGTCATCCGGCCGCCACGCCTCCATCAGGGATTTGTGCAGTTGTTCGTATTCCTGCGGGTCGTCGCCGCGCCGCTCGAGCGCAAGGCGCAGCCGGGTATCAAGGCTGGAATACAAACCATGGCGTAGCGAGTTGAGCGAGACGCGGTTCTTTCCCTCCGGCGTCCTCGGGCCGGTGGACTTCAAGGCGTTGGCGCGGTTGGCGGCTAACTGTCCTGGAGTGACTGTTTTCTTGCGGGCAAGCTGCATGGAGCCTCCTTAAGGTTCGGTTGCGCAGCCGGTGCGAGGGAGGACGGCGGGCGGAACAGGGTCACAACTCAAATTGATTATAGGCTAGTATAGTGGGTTTAGGCATAAATGTCAAGAGGATGCACGCCATGCCGCGCTTGCTCCGCCGGGGAGCGCGGGGCTGAAGATCTGCGCGAGACTCCCGAGGCCACAATTGACTGATAGGGTATTCGGGCGTGGTGCACAGGTCCGTGTTCTCGCTCTCTGATCCCGAGCCCTGCGAGAGATAGTAATATCCTGGTGCAGCGTCCAGAGACCGGGCGTAAAATGGTGCCGCTATGGTTGACCTTGCTATCAAAATTCTCATCTTGATATGCAAATTGCTATCCAAAGCAGAGCTGCATCTCAAGGTTTTGGCGCGCAATATATGGTATCGGTACTGGCCACCCATGAGTCAGCAAGGAGCACTCGATGCGGCTTTCGTCACGCTGCGTGGCAGGATACTCGAAGCCGTGCCATATCGAAATATTGGGTCCGGGCATATCCTCATAGCCGCTCTGCGTTCCGAGGACGATTTCGGTGGCGGCGCTAGGGTACATCTGCTGGAGGAGTTCGCAGGAACTTACCGGGAACTCTTTAGGAGCGAACAACTTTATGGACCCCCGGCCGTTGCCGTAGAGGACATAGACAAGGATGGATTAAAGGAAATCCTATTTAGGTCGTTATCTCTCGGCACAGCATTTTGGTCAAAAACTCTATTCCTTTATGTTCCTGCCCAGTGCTCGGTGTACGCCGTCCGTGCGGAATACAATTGGGTCGCACCACATCGTCCGAACGTGAGAGTTTCCATAGTACCTGACCCGAAGGACCAGATCGATAGGAAATGGATCAAAATCCTCGAAGAGAAAAGCGTCTCTTGGGAGATTCTTGAGCCGATGCAGAAAGCCGACCTTAATGACCCGAACTACGCTGTTATTCGTTGGCATAAAGACAACGGTTTGTTGGAAACCGGGCAAGTCCGTTTTCACCGCTACAATGGACCACCAATCTGCAGAGCATCTATAACCGCGACCATCGACGATGGCGACACAATATGGAAAGGGTACTTTAAGGGGCCCGTTTACGGGTATATTCCATCCAAAGACGAGCATTTTGTACTTTATTCACCGAGAGATGCTTATCTCTGGCCAACGTGCCTGCTTGCTGAAGGAAGGTTTCTCTGGATTGGCACGCACGGAAACGGGATCATTCGGTACGACAAGAAAAGCGGCTGTCTGCATAGAATTGTGCTTAAGTTTGAGGGCAAGGAAGTCCTGGACATCGAATCCATTCGGAGAATCGGAAGCCACTTCGATGTAAACAACACGGCCTTGTTTGACGCCTCGGAGTTAGAGTCTTAGCCGTGTGTGTCTGATGGTGGAAGCACAATATGGGATGCTCTCCCGGACGTACGCAAGCCATGCTGCCCCCTTTTTGCCATCCGACCCAACAAGCCACGCTCAGCGCATTCCTGATTGTGTATCTTTCTCAATACCAAACCCACGGTCAATTCACAACACGCCGGGTGGCGCACACATCGCGCCTTTTCGTGATGTGTGCGATTCATGGCTGTAGAACCGCATCACTACCCGCCGTCAGCACCACCGTCTCCGCTGACCGCACACATGCCAAACAGCGGCATGTATGCGCCACCCGCGATTCGCAGGCGATGAACGTTGGACATCGCCCAAGAATAACACCCCTAAAAGCCCACGGTCAGAGCTACGCTGACCGTGGCTACCCCGCTGCGTCAGGCCGGTTTTCGCGCGGTCACCACTCGCGGCAGGGTAATGTGGTTAAAGTCGATCAACAACGAGGTCGGATCAAGGCTTCTTAAACGTGCCGGAGCAGCTTCAAAGTAATAAAAGACCACCTTCGCGGGTGGCGCATACCGCTCTGGGGGGTGAGCTCGCGGCGCGGACCTGCCGTCTTAATGTCCCCCAGCTTTGCCTTGCTATGAAAACTTCGATGCCGTAAGCTGAACGTCATGGACGAAATCATTTTTGAAGTCACTCAGGACGGCGACGGAGGCTTTGCGGCGGAGTGCCTGACCGAAAGCATCTTTACCCAAGCCGGCGACTGGGAAGAGTTGCGCCAGAACGTCAAGGAGGCCGTGACGGCTTTCTACTTTGATCGTTCCGAGCGGCCGGCGCGGATCCGTCTCCACCTCGTTCGAGACGAGGTCCTCGCGTAACTGTGAAGATTCCACGCGACCTGAGCGGCAGCAACTTGGTGAAGATGCTTTGCCGCGATTGGAGCTATCGCGTGGTCCACCAGGAAGGCAGCCACGTCGTTCTCGAAACCGCTGACCCCTCTCATCAACGCATTGTAGTCCCTGCCCACCGGCGTTTGCGTGTTGGAACGTTAAGTGCGATCTTGCGGTCGGTCGCGCAGCACAAGAGCTTGGACCGCGAGGACCTTCTCCGGTCGCTACGGTAACCGGGCACACGAACAAGTTTCAAACCTGTGCCGCATGGCCCTCGATCTTTGTGCGGGGGTAGCCACGCTCAGCGCATTCCTGATTGTGTATCTTTCTCAATACCAAACCCACGGTCAATTCACAACACGAATTGACCGTGGCTACCGACTTTCAGGCTATCGCGGCGGTTCATCATCGAGCATGGCATGACCATGGACGAGTACGGCCGCCGCTACGGCCTGCCGCTGGACTGGGTCAAGAAGTGGTCGCGCGAAGTGGACGCCGCCGCGCGGTGAGGCGCCGGTGCGCCGCTTGATTCTCACAAATTTGTCGCGTACCCCATGCCATGCCGCGCTTGCTCCGGCGCAGCCCGGCAACCCATCTCACACGATCCAGATCAAACACGCGATCGTCGAGGAGAAAGGGTTTGACCTGCCCCGCAAAACCGCACTGGGTGCAATGGCGGCGTTGCACCGGCGTTGTATCAGGCTGGTTTTCGCGCGGTCACCACTCGCGGCAGGCCGCTGAGGTCCGGGCGGACCTCGATATCCAGCCAGGCATCGCGGAGCAGCGCGATCACACGGTCCTGGAGCTGATAGCCGATTTCCACTGCCACGTGGCCGCCGGGCTTAAGCAGTTCGAGCGCCTGCGGAAACAGACGGCGATAGACCTCTTCTGCCTGCCCCAATCCACCCCAGGCAAGCCGCGGCTCAAATTCCCGAACTTCACGCTGCACCTTATCCAGCTCGTCGCGGCCCACGTAGGGCGGATTCGAGACGATCACGTCAAAGGCGCGGCGCGGTTGTTCTTCCAGGAAAACTGAAAGCAAGTCACTTTCGCGGAATCGAACTCGCGCGGCGAGGCCCAGCCGCTGCGCGTTCCGCCTGGCTACGCGCAGGGCGGCGGGAGAGATATCCACAGCGTCGAGTGTCGCTCCGGGCAGCTCCGAGGCAAGCGCGAGCGCGATACAGCCGGAACCGGTTCCCACATCCACGAATGCAGCAGAGTTCGGCGTCTGCCCCGGCGGAGTCTGGGAGCGCCGAGGATATTGAAAAGTCAAAACCGGCGGCGAGACGCCGCCGCTACAGTCCGAAACGCCGGTGGGGACACCGGCGCACCAGCGGGTATCGCTTGCTGGCTGGACTAACCCCAAAACAGCTTCGACGAGGCATTCGGTCTCCGGGCGAGGAATCAGCACGTCCGGCGTGACTTCGAAATCCAGCCCCCAGAATTCCTGATGGCCGGTTATATATTGCGTAGGCTTGCCGGTGAGGCGCTCTTCGATCAGACGGAAATATTTGGCGGCGGTCTCGGACGGGATTCCGGTTTCCGGGTGGGAGTGAAGGAAGCCGCGATCGCAGCCGAGGACGTGCATCAACAGGAGTTCGGCGGCGAGTTCGGGCGAGGGGATATTCGCGCCAAGAAGAGTCTCGAGACCTTGGCGCAACGCTTCACGAAGCGACATCGGCGACGTCGAGTGGCGGTGAGCCCGTGGGGGCAGAGCCCTTCAGCTTTTCCGCCTGATAGGTGGTGACAAGCGCTTCGATGATCTCATCCAGTCTGCCGTCCATCACCCGGTCGAGCTGGTGCAGGGTCAGGCCGATGCGGTGGTCGGTGACGCGGTTTTGGGGAAAATTGTAAGTGCGGATCTTTTCGCTGCGGTCGCCCGAGCCGACCATCGAGCGGCGCTCCTCGGTGATCTGCTTCCGCTGCTCTTCGAGCTTCAATTCATAAAGGCGCGAGCGCAGCACGCGCAACGCCTTGGCACGGTTCTTGATCTGCGATTTTTCGTCCTGGCAGGAAACGACCGTGCCGGTGGGCAAGTGAGTGATACGGACTGCCGAATAGGTGGTATTCACGGATTGGCCGCCGGGGCCAGAGGAGCAGAACGTGTCGATACGGATGTCCTTGGGATCGATTTCGATTTCAACTTCGTCCGCTTCAGGCAAGACGGCTATCGTGATGGCGGAGGTGTGAATGCGGCCGGATTGCTCGGTGGCCGGCACGCGCTGCACGCGATGTACTCCGCTTTCGTACTTCAACTTGCTGTAGACCTTCTGGCCTTCGATGAGGGCAATCACTTCCTTGAGCCCGCCCACGCCGGAGACGCTGGTGGAGAGCGCCTCCATGCGCCATCCCTGCGATTCCGCGTAGCGGCTGTACATGCGGAACATTTCCTGCGCAAAGAGCGTGGCTTCGTCGCCGCCAGTACCAGCGCGGATTTCAAGCACCACGTTCTTTTCATCATTCGGATCGCGCGGCAGCAGCAGGACTCTGAGGTCCTCCTCGATTGCCGCAATTTGTTTTTGCAGTTGCTCGATTTCCTCTTGCGCGAGCGCCTTCAGGCCCGCGTCAGAAGAGGAATCCTCAAGCAGCGCCTTGGTCTCCGCCAGGTTCTTTTCGAGATCTTTCCAGTTGCGGAATTTCTCCGCCACCTCGCGCAGGTCAGCGTGCGCCTTCGCCGTCTTATGATAAAGAGACGGATCGGCCAGCGTGCGCGCGTCGCCAAGCTGCGCCGTGAGCGCGTCGTATTTGCCTTCGATTTCCTGCAGCTTTTCGAGATAGTGCATGGTTAGAACGGCACTTCGCCTGATTCGAGGTCACCGAGCAAGTCCTTGAGGTTCTCGATCAATTCTTGTTTCGGCAGTCCCTGTATCTCGTAATCGGGGCAATCGTTCAGGAAGCCCGTGTAGTAATCCCCATCCTGTTAGTAGGTAAACTTGACCGTTTTCATATCTGTGTCCTGTCGTCACATGAGATCAGGATTCCACCTGTAAACGTGCAAATCTCCAGATCTCGCTTCGATAGCTCGCCGTAGGTCCTGAAACTGGGACGATGATGGACTCATAACTGAAATGTCGCCGAGACCGAAATGCACCGCGTCACCTAGCTCATCGACAGTTTCCCTAACATACCCGTACGTCCTGAGGGGTCCTTCTCGGCCCACAAACGGCGATACAATCACAAGCCTCGGCAGCTTCTCTTCGTCGAAGTAGCGCAAGAATGCAGCAGTGATAGGGAACTTCTTCTCTTCCAACTTTCTTACGAGTTTCTCCCCTTCTTCAAACAAATCTCCGGGCCGCAACCTCACATCTGTCACCAATATTTTTTTATCCATTCAATTACTCCGCGGACTGCCTTCAGCATGTCCTCTGCCGCTTCCTGATCCTGAGGATTGTAACGGCTCTCCTCCGACCAGGACGTGACGATATCCCACTGACCCCGGATCAATGGGTCCACCTCTTCCACAATGTCTTCCGCGAGCTCCGCTCCATCAAGCAGCAACTTCAAATTGTGGGTATAAAGATTCTGCTTTGGCGGAAAATAGCCTTCCAAGACACGCACAATCCGCGCCTTCAAGGCGCACTCAACGGCGTATCCTGCCAAATAGTAAGCCGCGTCGTACCTTCCATTCTTAAGCAACACCTCCGCGTCTTCGAGCCTGGACTGGGTCAGTCTTTGCCATTGGTCCCGGTGTTTTCCTCGCTCCATTACGCGATCACCAGTTCACCGCCTCGCGCCTTTTCGAGTTCCATGGCCGCTTCGAGCGCCCGCATGGCCGTTTCAAGCTGGCTATCGTCCGGCTCGCGGGTGGTCACGCGCTGAAGCCACAGGCCGGGCTGGGAAGCCATGCGCCATACGATCCCCTGGGCTTTGGCCGCGTAACGGATAAACTCATAGGAAACGCCGGCGATGACGGGCAGCAGCAGGATGCGGCTCGCGAACTTCCACAGGAACGACTGGAACGGCAGAAACAGGTAAACGATCAAAGCGATGACCATGACCACCAGCAGGAAACTGGTCCCGCATCGCGGATGGAAGCGCGTAGCCGCGCGAGCGCTGGCGAGGTCTACGCGCCCGCGGGTCTTTTCAAAGGCCCACACCACCTTGTGCTCCGCGCCATGATACTCAAACACCCGCTTGATGTCCCGGGCTTGCGAGATCGCCAGCAGGAAACCGAAGAAAAGAAGCAGGCGGATGATCCCATCGGCCAGGTTGAAGAGAATGAAATTGTGCATCACTCCGTAATGCCGCTGAAGTAGCGTAGCGGCGTACAGCGGCAAAAGCTTATAGAAGACGATAAAGAACCCGAGCGAGAACACAAGGTTCAGCGCCAGCAGCCAGTCATTCCACTTGGAATTGTTTTCAGTCTTGCCTGCCTTCTTGTCCTCTTCTTCAAGCGCCTCTTGCGCCGAATAGCGCAGGGCGCGAATGCCAAGGATCATCGCCTGGCCAAGCACGCCGAGGCCGCGCAGCACCGGGATTTTCAACCACCGGCGCTTTTCCGAAGGCCGCTCGAGAAAGTCCCGCTTTACGGCTAGCGACCCTGAAGCCTTGCGCACCGCCACCGCCCAGGAATGCGGCGAACGCATCATGACGCCTTCGATCACCGCCTGGCCTCCGACGAGCACCTCTTCAGGCCCTTGCACCACGGGTAGTAGCGCCACGCGGGCCGCTTTGCGCAAAGTATCCCTCATGCCTTCAATAAGATGCTCGGGCATCGAACTTGTTCCATTCCAGGCGGGGCGTTCAGCCGGAGAGACAGCCTGCACCTACCTCATGATACAACACGGCGGGCGTGGAACAGAAGGCAGCTCAGGGTAATGGGTCAGTTTGCTGTATCGCCGCTCTGTGAGCGGCGAAATGGTTGAAAGGTCAAGACCGGCGGCCAGAGGCCGCCGCACCAGCAGACTGCAGAGCGCGGAGCTTACGCGCGGTCGCCGCTTCTGTGGCGCTCCGCCACGACCGTTACTTCGATATCGTGCGCCCGGCGGACCACCTCCTGCACCAAGTCATTGCGGAAGAACCTTAACCCGGCCTTGCCGTGAGGACGGGCGAGAAAGATCTGCGTCACCTGATACCGGCGCGCAAAGTCCACCAGAGTCTCGGCCACGTTCTCGCCTTCGAGCACGCGCGTTTCGATGTGCAGATTGCGGGCAAAATTCAAGTGCTTGTCGAGAGCTTCGCGCTCAGCCGCGGGCAAAGCGCGGCCGTCAGCGTCTCGCTCGACGGCGACGGCAAAGCAATCCGCTTGCAAGTAATCCGCCACGCGGCGCCCGCGCCGGATGAGTATCGCTGAGAGGGGATCGGGCGTAACGTGAATCAGGATGCGCTCCTGCCGGGCATCCGGCGCGGCAGAGCCCGCAACGCCCGGCGCCGCGAAGGCTCCGGAGGGGATGGCGTTCCCTTCCTGCTCGCCATGCCGCACATCCACTTCGTACGCGGTTTGGCGGAGGGCCAGTTCCCGGAGGACCACCAGCGTGGATTCTTTGAAAAAATTCTGCACGGCCAAGCTGGCCTTTTCCGGCGCGTAGACAGCCCCTCGCCGCAGGCGGTTCAAAAGCGCCTCGGGCGGCACATCCACCATCACGACCTCATCCGCCTGCTTGACCACCCAGTCCGGCACCGTCTCCCGGACGCGGATGCCGCTGATGTGCCAAACTTGATCGTTAAGGCTTTCGATGTGTTGGACGTTCATGGTGGTGAGCACGCCGATTCCGGCATCGAGCAGAATCTGGACGTCCTCCCAGCGCTTGGACCGCTCGGAGCCGGGCACGTTCGAGTGCGCAAACTCATCGACCAGGCACACCTCGGGGGAACGCCGCAGGATCGCCTCGGTGTCCATGTCCTCAAACACGGCGCCGCGGTACTGTATTTTGCGCCGTGGAACCGTCTCAAGGCCTTCCGCCTCCGCGATCGTATCCTTGCGGCCGTGCGCCTCAAAATAGCCGATGACAACATCCACGCTATCACGCTTGAGTTTGTGGCCTTCCTCCAACATTTTGAACGTTTTGCCAACACCCGCCGCATAACCGAGGTAAATCTTGAGAGTTCCGCGGGGGCGAGCTGAAGCGCCTTCGCTCATGAATGAAACCTCAGTTTGGGAAGACGCGGACGTCAATTCCTTCGGCCTCGCTCACCAGCCGGTCCAAATCACTTCCCCAAAGCCGCTCCCACCATGTTTCCCTTGCGCTGCGCGCGACGAATATCTGAGTGATCCCGCGGGCGCGGGCGAAACGGAGGACCGTGTCAACAAGGCTTTCGCCGCTCAAGAGTTCGATCTTGGCCTCCAGTTGCCGGGCCAATGCAAGGTCAGATTCAAGTACAGCCTTATCCTCAACGGGCAGCTCCGGATCGTTCAGATAGGCCACGAAAATCTCGCCATGGAACCGGCTGGCGTTGCGGCTGCCGCTTTCAATCATGTGGGCGGCGCTGGCGCCGGGCGTCAGGAGGACGAGGATGCGTTCCTGCACTCCCCAAAGCTGCTCGATCCCGTGACGTTGCAGGTAGCCTTCTAGCTGCCGGTCCACCACATCCGCCGCCAGCAGCAAGGCAATCTCGCGGAGTTCGGAAAGCTGCTGAGCGCTTTGGCCTGTGGGGGACTCGCCACTTCCCTGCTCCAAGCAGATTTCCGGTGGCGCATCCACAACTTCGATCTCGTCAGCCGTATGGAGGAAACCTAGCGGCACCGCCTCATCCGCAGCCTTGCCGGTGATTCTTTCAACCTGCTCGCGGTACTCCTCGATATACTGCAAGTTAACTGACGCGACCACGGAGATTCCGGCCGCAAGCAGATCTTCAACATCTTGCCACCGTTTGGCGTGAAGGCTGCCCGGCGGATTGTCATACGCGAGCCCATCCACCAAACAGACCTGCGGCCGGCGCCGCAATATGGCGTCCACGTCCATTACCGCCCGGCCGCCGCGAATCTTGAGAGGAATGACCTCCATGGTTTGAAGCAGTTTTCCCGCCTCGGGTGGAATTTTGGACTGGACCGCGCCGATTACCACGTCCTCTCCCCGCTGGCGGCGCCTGCGCCCCTCGTCGAGCATGCGGAAGGACTTGCCCACTCCGGGGGCATAACCCAGGAAGATCTTTAAGCGGCCCCGCTGCTTGTCCTGCTCCTCAGCCTGAATCCGGCGAAGGAGTTCTTCTGGATGAGGTCGTCGCATCAAGGCTCTTGATGAAATCAATGTGTCCGCTCTATTCATTATGAATCACAACCCCCGGCGTGAAAAAGGCGTGCGAGGATTGAAGCTCAACTATAAGCTGCCGAACCGCCAAGCCGCGTCCGGCTCCCGCCCGGTTGCCGCAATCTTGAGACATGAATCAATGCGCGGCTCTTCACTGAAAGATGATTTATTCCGGTTTCACCGCCAGCCACCAGCGCCGCACCGCCACGATTGACCACACTGCCTCCGCAAGCCCAAACGGCCAAGCACCCTGGAGAAAACCGTAAGCCGACCCCAAACCGCATGCCCCGGCGAACGCCAAAATATACCAACGGCTTCGACGTTCGAGCGCGTAGCACACGAGCATCGCCGTCACTGCAAACAACCCAAAGAGCGTGAGAATATTCACGTCCAACCCCCACCATTCTGCGCAAAATTCAATTTGATCCACGATCTTCCCCATTTAACGGGACGCCACGGATTGAGGAAGCATACGACCGCGCGGCTCCTCCATGCTTCCATGCTGTATACATTCTTTTCGCGTTGCGCTATTGGGAGGTCTGCCCGGCCACCGATGAAACTATTTTGACTCTGAGAGGACAGGAGACATCGATCATTTGTGGCCGAACTGCTGGTCCAGCTTCAAATTGAGTAGGAGTACATTGACCCTAGGCTCTCCCAGGAACCCCAAATCCCGGCCCTCGGCATGGGAACTAATGAGCTGCTCAACCTGGCGGACCGCAATGCCTCTGGCCCTAGCAATCCTCGGCGCCTGGGCCAGGGCTGAAGCAGGGCTAATCTCTGGATCGAGCCCGCTCGCCGACGCGGTTACGATGTCTGCTGGGATTGGGCCTGCGTAGTCTGGATTATCCTTCCGGAACTGGGCGACTGAAGCCTTCACCCGGTCGATCAGGTGCTGATTGGTCGGGCCGTAATTGGAGCCGCCTGAGGCGGTCGGGTCGTATCCGTTCCCCGCGGCCGAGGGGCGCGGCTGGAAATACTGGGGCTTGGTGAAATTCTGGCCGATCAACTCAGACCCAACGATGTTGCCGTCCACCTTCACCAAGCTCCCGTTTGCCTGACTTGGGAAGAGAATCTGGCAAACGGCCGTGACAACGCCCGGGTAGATCAACCCCGTGAGCACAGTCATCAGAAACATCATGCGAAACGCTGGCGCAATCTGGCGCATAGGTTTAACTCCTTAAGCCAAGTGCAACAATCCAAGCAACCGGTCGATAAACCAGATGCATGGGAAGGGCGCAATGAAGCCGCCCAATCCATAGATCCAAAGGTTGCGCCGTAACATCCCGGCCGCGCTTTGCGGTCTGTATTTAACGCCTCGCAGCGCAAGCGGCACGAGAGCGACGATGATTAAGGCATTAAAGATCACGGCGGCCAGCACCGCGCTTTCCGGACTGTGAAGGCGCATGATGTTGAGCTTGTCGAGCGCCGGATAAGTGGTGACGAACATCGCCGGAATAATCGCGAAATACTTGGAGACGTCGTTGGTGATAGAAAAAGTCGTCAGCGCGCCACGCGTGATCAACAGTTGTTTCCCGATAGCGACAATCTCAAGCAGCTTGGTGGGATTGCTATCGAGGTCCACCATATTCCCGGCCTCTTTGGCCGCCATGGTGCCTGTATTCATCGCAACGCCCACGTCAGCCTGGGCCAGAGCAGGGGCATCATTCGTGCCGTCACCGGTCATTGCAACCAGCCGGCCCTGGGCTTGTTCTTTCTTGATGTAGTCCATCTTGTCTTTGGGCGTCGCCTGCGCCAGAAAATCATCGACTCCGGCCTCACCGGCGATGGATGCGGCTGTGAGCGGGTTGTCCCCGGTAATCATCACCGAGCGGATTCCCATCGCCCGGAGTTGCGCGAGGCGCTCGCGCATGCCGCCCTTCACGATGTCCTTCAAGTGGACAATTCCGAGCACTTTCGATCCGTCCGCCACAGCCAGCGGAGTACCTCCCATGCGGGAGATGCGATCCGATATCTGAGTCAAGTCTGGTGGGGCTTTTCCTCCTTGAGCCTTTACAAACTGCACGATCGCTTCGGTGGCGCCCTTGCGCAAGCTCCGGCCATCCAGATCGACGCCACTCATGCGGGTGTAGGCCGAAAACGGAATGAACTGAGCTTCTTGCTGGGACATTTCTCTTCCGCGCAGGTTGTACTTCTGCTTGGCAAGAACCACAATTGAGCGTCCTTCCGGCGTTTCATCAGCAAGGCTGGAAAGTTGGGCCGCATCGGCCAGTTCCATTTCAGAAACGCCTTCGCTCGGAATGAACTCCACAGCCTGCCGGTTGCCGAGCGTGATGGTACCGGTCTTATCCAGCAAGAGCGTATCGACGTCGCCGGACGCTTCAACGGCTTTCCCGCTCATCGCCAGCACGTTATGCTGCATCACGCGGTCCATGCCCGCAATGCCGATTGCTGAAAGCAATCCGCCGATCGTTGTTGGGATCAAGCAAACCAGTAGAGAAACCAAAACGGCAATGCTGGGAACGGTCCCTTCACCGGCGGACTTGACGCTATAAATTGCAAAAGGCTGCAAGCTGACGACTGCCAGCAGGAAAATAAGCGTCAGCCCGGCAATCAGAATGTTCAACGCGATCTCATTTGGCGTCTTCTGCCTTTCAGCTCCCTCGACGAGCGCGATCATCCGGTCCAAGAATGTCTCTCCGGGATTGGAAGTGATCTTGATCTTAATCTGATCCGAAAGAACCTTGGTTCCGCCCGTCACCGCGCTCCGGTCGCCTCCCGCCTCGCGGATCACCGGCGCGCTCTCGCCCGTGATTACCGATTCATCCACCGTCGCGATACCCTCAATGACCTCGCCGTCGCCCGGGATAATGTCGCCCGCCTCGCAAATGACCATGTCGCCCGCTCGCAACTGGGAAGCTGTGACGGTCTCGGTGCGCCCGCCGGAGCCTACCCGCTTGGCCATGGAATCCGTCTTCGTCTTGCGCAGCGTATCTGCCTGGGCTTTGCCTCTTGCTTCCGCCATCGCCTCGGCAAAGTTGGCGAAAAGAACGGTGAACCAAAGCCACAGGGCGATCTGCAGCTCGAATCCCAGTCCGTGCGCTCCGGCGAAAGCGTCACGAATCAGGAGCAGCGTGGTCAGCGCGGCGCCGACCTCGACGACAAAGATCACGGGGTTCCTAAGCAGCGTGACGGGGCTCAATTTTGCGAATGAGGCCGTCACGGCGCGCCCGACAATCTCAGGATCAAACAACGGGCGTGCGCGCACCAGTTTCTTCGGAATGAGCGTCGTCGGATCGTCAATCAGAGGAGGAGTCGCAGTCGTTGCCATAGATTAGCTCCAGAAAGGAAACATCAGAGAGGAGTACAGTTTCCCCTGATGCATCAGGAAATGCTCGACGAGCGGACCGAGAGCCAGCGCCGGGAAGAACGTCAAAGCGCCGATCACAATCACGGTTGCAATCAAGAGACCTACGAAAAGAGCGCCATGAGTCGGAAGCGTGCCGCTCGAAGCCGGCACCTTCTTCTTCTCAGCCAGGCTCCCGGCGATAACCAGAACCGGGATAATGAACGCGAAACGTCCGATCACCGTCGCCAGGCCGAGCGTGAGGTTGTACCAGGGTGTATTGACGTTGAGTCCGGCAAAGGCGCTGCCATTGTTCTCCGAGGCGCTCGAATACGCATACAGCATTTCGCTGAAACCATGAGGGCCGGGATTGTTCAGATTGGCGGTCGCCGCTCCGGGTGGATTCCAGTAACCGTTCTTCGCAAACCGGGCAGCCGCGCTGATTCCAGCGAACACGAGGATGGAAAAGGCGGTTGCAATGATCGCTACCATCGCCATCTTGACTTCCTTCTGCTGAATTTTCTTTCCCAGATACTCGGGCGTCCTGCCCACCATGAGTCCGGCAATGAAAACTCCAACAATGGCATACAGCAACATGCCGTATAAGCCCGACCCCACCCCGCCAAAGATCACCTCGTCGGTCTGCATGTTGAAAAGAGGCACAAGGCCGCCGAGCGGAGTAAGACTGTCATGCATGGCATTGACAGCCCCGCAGCTTGCGTCGGTGGTTACGGTCGCAAACAACGCCGAATCCGCGATGCCAAAGCGTGTCTCCTTTCCCTCCATATTGCCGCCAGGCTGGTTGCCGGTGTAGGCGCTCTCCACACCCATCTTTGTCAGAATAGGATTGCCCGCCGCTTCGTAGTGATAACAAACGAATACGCCCGCGGCGAACATCAGCGCCATGGCGGCAAAGATGGCCCAACCCTGCCTCGTATCGCCGACCATACGGCCAAACGTATAGGTAAGCCCGGCTGGAATCAGGAAAATCAGGACCACTTGGATGAAGTTGGTCAACGGCGTTGGGTTTTCGAACGGGTGCGCGGAGTTGGCGTTAAAAAATCCACCTCCGTTCGTTCCGAGCAGCTTGATAGCTTCCTGCGAGGCAACGGGCCCCTGCGGGATCGTTTGAGCGGCTCCCTCAACCGTCTTGACTTGAGTGTAGGCATGGAAGTTCTGAATCACGCCCTGAGAGCAGAAAAACAACGCAGCAACAAAGGAGACCGGCAACAAGACGTAAAGCGTGCAACGCGTGAGATCAACCCAAAAGTTGCCGATGGCGCTGGCCTGCTGCCGGGCGAAACCGCGCATCATAGCGATTGCGACAACGATGCCTACCGCCGCCGAAGCAAAATTCTGCACGGCCAGGGCGGCCATTTGCACAAAATAGCTGAACGTCATCTCCCCGCTGTAAGCCTGCCAGTTCGTGTTGGTCAGGAAGCTTGCCGCCGTGTTGAAAGCCAAATCCGGCGTTACTGGCGTGGCTCCGGATGGCGCGGCCTTTGTGCCAAAGTGCATCGGGTTGAAAGGGAGAATGCCCTGCAAGCGTTGAATGACATAAACAAACAAAAAAGACGCCGCGCTGAAGGCAATCAGCGAGGCAGCGTATTGCGTCCAGCGCTGCTCTGTTTCTTCACGCACGCCTACCAGCCGGTAAGTGAGGCGCTCGAGCGGCCGCAGCAACGGATGGAGGAAGGTTCGCTCGCCCTGGAATAGTCTGGCCATAAACACGCCCATGGGCTTCGTCAAGGCGAGCACTACGATGAAGTAAACGGCGATCTGCAGGATTCCGAGCGGTGTCATGTTAGTTCCTCATTGCTCAAAAGCGTTCAGGATTAAGCAGCGCGTAAACGAGGTAAACGAACAACGCAAGTGCAGTCACCCCTGAGATGATGTAGTCCAAGGTTACCTCCCCTTAAAGAGTCTGTGTGAAAAGTACGGCTGGTGCGGCGGTCTGCGGTCAAGCTTGCCAAATTACGGTCTGCCTTTGGCGAAGTGTTCTGCGGCTTTGCCGCTTGCTGTGCGGAAAGGCTTCGCCTTTCCGGCACCCGGCATTCCTCCCAACCCGGTTTTTCTTTGGCGCGAAGGCTGAGCCTTCGCGCCAAAGAAAAACCTTTATGGATGTGTTTTCGTACAAACTCTAAAGCCGCTCACAGGCCCGCGTGAAAGCCCATAAGAGGACAAAGAATAATGTCCCGATAACGACGTAAAACAAATCCAGCATGATCCTTCACCTCGATTCCGCGAAAATCACGTGATGGCCCTTCGCAGTAAGCGCTCGCGCGAGCTTCGCTTCCCGGGTGGCCCACCAACGCTTCTTTCCGCCGACCACCACCACAGAATTGCGGCTAAGCGCTTGGAGGACGCACCTCGTCCTGTCGCGGCAGAGGAGCAACTCGCTATGAACCTCGATCGCATCTTCGCACTGGCGAGCCATGTTCAAGAGCCGCCGCTTCAGGAACTCAACCGAAACCTGCGGGTGCGTCAGCGGCAGGACCAACGGTACCGGTTGCGGAGCCAGCAGCCGGATTCGCGTGCCGAGACGACGCGCCAGGCTGTCTGCCGTCTTCAGCGCGGCCAACGTGCCTTCATCCGTTGTGAAGATCACATTCACTTCCAGTCCGCTGAGGTTCCCTGCTCCTGCGTCTATGCCTCGGCTGGAAGACTGTTCCCGCAACCATATAAATCCGCCGCTGATTCTAGTGGCCAAGACGACCTCACGTGACTACCATACATGGCAAGATGTAAGGAAGGCATAAAGATCACATAAAAATTGTGTAAAGATCGCGCCATCCAAAACCCCGCGAAGCCGCGCCTTTCTTCGAATCTTCTTGCGCCGCAGCGGGAGAAACGCGAAGCGATGAGTGAGGGCCGCTCGTATCAGCTTTGCGTACCTTTGCGCTTTTGCGTGAGGCTTTTATTGGACGAACTCCCGTGAGGCGGGAACCTAATCTCAGGATTTCTGCGCAGTTTGCTCCGGCAGGTAAAACCGGTATCCGGTCCAGGCTTCTGTGAGGAGGTATCGGGGTTTTTGAGGTCTGGGTTCAATCTTCTTGCGCAACTGGTTGACGAAGACTCTTAAGTACTCGACTTCGCCGCCGTAATCCGGTCCCCAGACCGCCTGGAGCAATTCGCGGTGAGCGATCACCTTGTTCGCGTGAGCGACCAAGTATCGCAGCAAGTCAAACTCTTTGGGCGTGAGGCGCACCTTCCGGCCGTGGGCGTTCACTTGGCGGGTATCGAGATCGATCTCGATACCCTCGAGTTCAACCCGGTGCGGGACGCCTTCCGCCCCGGCAAGAGCACGCCGCAAGGCCGCCCGGATGCGAGCCAGCAGCTCCGGCATGCTGAAAGGCTTTGTGACGTAATCATCCGCCCCGGCGTCCAGCGCATCGACTTTATCATGCTCCGTGTTCCGCACCGTCAGCATGATGATGGCGACGTCGGAGAAAGCGCGGATCGCCCGGCACGTTTCAAGCCCGCTCATGCCGGGCATGTTGACGTCCAGCAGGATCAGGTCGTAAGCCTGCGCTTGCAATCTCTCCAGGGCTTGCTCTCCTGTACGGGCGTCGTTCACTTGGTAGCCTTCCGCGCTCAGTGTGGTCCTCATCACTCGGCGGATTTGCGGCTCATCGTCCACCACCAGGATGCTAGCGGCGCTCATGCCATTTTCTCCTGTGAAGTCACGGGAAGGGCGATCCAGAACTGCGAACCGCCGCCGCGCCTGCTTTCCACCCAAATCCTTCCGCCGTGAGCCTGCAGGATTTCCCGCGCGATGCTCAAGCCCATGCCCGAACCGGGCACGTGGTGGCGGACCTCGGCGCCGCGGCGGAAGCGCTCGAATATCCGCGACCGTTCCGCTTCCGGGATTCCCGGTCCTTCATCCACCACGCTGATCATTACGTTTTCCTCGTCCGCTCGCGCGTGAAGCGCCAGAGGAGCGCCCGCTGATGAATACTTCACGGCATTGTCGATCAATTGCCGCAACACCAGTTCGATCAATTCTCCATCCACAAAAACCAGCGGAAGGTTGTCACCGATTGTTGTGGTCACTTTTCTTTCCTCCACCATCGGCTTCATCTGCTGGAGGGCCGTCGACACGAGCGAAGCCACGGAATGCAATTCCTTGTTGAGCTGTATCTCCCCTGCTTCGATGCGCGCCGTGTGGATGGCTTCGGTCACGAGCCTGGCAAGCCGGTCAGATTCCTCATCGATAATGGTCACGAGTTCGTGTTGCGCCGACAGCGTGGCGAGCGGCCCGGAAAGCAGCGCGGTCGTGGCAGCCCGGATGGAGGTCAGCGGCGTCTTGAATTCATGCGCGATGGCGTCAAGCAGCGTGGACTTCAATTCCTGGCTCTGCCGGGCCGCCTCCGCCCGGTTCGCCGCCTCCTGCCCGCGCGCCCTTTCCAGTCCTATCGCCACCAGGTTAGATAAAGCCTGCAAGGCTCCGCTCGAAAGCGGAAGTCCGCCGAGTGCGATGCTTCCAATCGGCTCTCCGCCCAAGCTAATTGCCGTCACGACCCTCGGAGGATTTTCCTCCTGAACCTGCGTGCCCTGCACCGCCGTCTCGCGCAACTGCTCCTCCGTAACGGGCAGGTCTTCCGGCCCCTGCCGGCTGATCTCTCCACTCTGGCGGTCATAAAGCACCACGCCGGAGAACTGAAATATCTGGGCGATTTGGCGGGCGATGTGCTTGGTCACCGGCTGCGCAGGGTCAGTCAGCAGGATGGCGCGGCTCAACCCGTAAAGCCTTTCCATCTCGCGCTGGCGGTCAATCGCTTCCTGCGTCTGCCGTTTGGCGCGCGCGGAAAGCTGGCTTGCCGTCAGCGACGTGACGAGAAAAGCAAAAAGCGCGACCCAGTTCTGAGGATTGGCAATGGTGAGCGTTCCGATGGGAGGAAGGAAGAAAAAATTGAAGCACAGCATGGCGATCACTGAGGCCGCCACGGCTTCAACCAGCCCCCAGGCAGTAGCGATCATCAAGATGGCAACCAGGTAAGCAAAAGCGGTCGTCGTAGCGTTCACCTGGATCAGGCGATCACAGACGAACGTGATCGCTGCGATAACCACCAGTGCCATCGCCAGGCGAAACGCCAGGAGAATCGCCTGACCGCCCAGATTCTTTCGGGTTTTGGAAAAGCTGACAGCGGGCGAGATTCCCATCATCCAAACCATAGCCCACTTCAGCGCGCTTTTCATCCCTGCGGAGCAAGGAGGCGCTTTTAGCTTGTCACGATGTCCGGTCTCTATCCCGAATTCGTAAGCTGTTTCCGTGCGTTTCGCGCACGGCTACTCATGTCACACCGCTCCGCGGTAGCAAATACTTTGCCTTCCTCGCGGATATGATCTTGCTCAAACCTCACGCTCTCGCCCGCCAGGGCGGGAGAGGGTGGCTCGCGTCAGCGAGCCGGGTGAGGGGGCCAGCGGGGCTAGCGAGGACCCGATTTGCCAGTCCGCAGTTCGTTCAGGACCCTCATCAAAAACCCGCAGACGTAGAGAATGCGTTACGCCCGCTTCCCGCACACACCCCGAAGGGGTGAAATCTGAATAGCCGTGGGTGAAACCCACGGTATGAGTCAGGCCCGAGTTTTCTTCGGCCCTGAAGGGGCCGCACGATCCCCGTCCTCAATCCTTGTTCAACCCCGCCCGGGGTTGTTAAACTCATTCGTGGTTCACCCTTTCCGTGCGTTTCACGCACGGCTATTCAGGTCACACCGCTTCGCGGTGGTTATTTCCTTGCGGCCGTGGTTGCGCCACTCCTTGACCCCAGCAGTGCTAGCGTAGTACACTACGCTATGCGCTACAAAACCCAAAACACGGCGCCCCAGGCCAACTTTCTTGCCCCTCAAACCTGCCCCAAAAATCGCGCCCAGACGCCTCCATTTTCGCCGCGTTTTCGCCCCATGCGAAACGCTCTCTGGAGAGGGCGCGGAAGCGAAAAAGAGAATGTTTAA
>NFUN01000130.1 GCA_002197525.1 Acidobacteria subdivision 13 bacterium RH2 MAG17b
CATCTATCATTGCTGCGCGCATCTTCCGCTACCGGAGGAATGCTAATCACACTTTTGGGAGACGAACCACAAATTATAGTGACAACATCCGTTGGTGCGGCGCTGTCCTCAGCGCCGAAAAACGCCGGTGGGGACACCGGCGCTACAAAAAAACCGTCACTATAATTTGTAATTCCCAATAGTGCTTGCCCGCGCGCCAGTAAGAAGTTGTCACCCTGAGCGGAGGGTTTGCGCTCTTGATGGTTGGTTAATGTCCGGATTGTGAGGAGGAAGGCCTCGCGGCCTTCGCGCATCGAGGGGGCAGTACTAGGCTATTATACTGGTAAATCACGGCGGGGTCAAGGGATTTGTGGGATTTTATATCACGATTTGAGGCATGATGAAAGGCTGGACGGGCGCCGTTCGCGCTGGTTCAAATTGCAGATTCGAGATTCAAAGCATGCCACAGACGCCACCGCGAAGCGGTGAGATGTGAATAGCCGTGCGTGCAACGCACGGAAAGCTATCATGAAAACATCCCATCAACCCCGAACGGGGTTGAACATGGAAGCCGCTGGCCGATTGGTAGTGGAGCGGCAAAATGGCTTTTCCCGGAAATTGTCCGGCCCCTCCAGGGCCGATACTCCTTTTTACTTCCCGTGTCCGTGGGTTTCACCCACGGCTATTCATAGTCCACCCCTCCGGGGTGGTGCGCGCCAAGGATCCCCCGGGAATTGGACGCCCGTTTCTTACCTTCCCCCGTAATCGCAGAGATCGCAGAAGGCGCGATGTCTGCGCCAGCCGGCGCCGTCGATTGCCAAGTGGATTCTCCTTTGGTCGCCACATCGGTTTGTAGCACAGGGTCCGCCGTGCGACCCTGCGGTTTTTCGTTGCGCGTGGTCCAAGATTGACGGGCCGCAGCGTTAGAGAGCGAACGCTGCGCTACAAGTCTTTGGGAAATAGAAATCAGGTTTCAGCTACCAAGCCGCTGAACGGGCTCATGCAACTGCGGTTTGGGTTGATCTGCAATATGGAGTTTTACGTTTCAGCTACCAAGCCGCTGAACGGGCTCATGCAACTCCATGAAGTCGTCTCAAGTGCGACTCCGGAAAAATGTTTCAGCTACCAAGCCGCTGAACGGGCTCATGCAACCTGATTGAAGACTCGGCATCCGGTCAGAGTCTGATACGTTTCAGCTACCAAGCCGCTGAACGGGCTCATGCAACCCCCGCGGTCTCCCCTCTCAGCTGCCAGGTTCAGAGAGTTTCAGCTACCAAGCCGCTGAACGGGCTCATGCAACCTACAGCGATATGCGGAGTTGGGCGGCAGACTTTATGTTTCAGCTACCAAGCCGCTGAACGGGCTCATGCAACGCACTCATCGTAGCCACGGCGCATTCTTACTGGATAAGTTTCAGCTACCAAGCCGCTGAACGGGCTCATGCAACCGCTATCTAACCAACTGATTCTACCGCCGTTGGCTCCGCCCCCGTTAGGTTTTTTTCGCTAACCTCCTGTCTGCTCGAAACCGGGGCAGGTTTGCGAACTTTTGTTGACCGCCTTTCGCTCGTGCTCTGCCCATTCCGGTGCTCCTTGATAAGGTTACGACCGGCATTGAGTTCCCGGTCGGCCGTGTAGCCGCACGGTTCGCACTTGAACTCCCGCGTAGCTCCCAACGCGGGGTTCACGTGTCCGCATTCGGAACAAGTCCGCGAGGTCCTGCCAATCACCCAGCGCGCCTCGCCGCCTGCCGACTTGAAGGCATTGACGAACGCGGCGACGAGCAGACTGGGCGCTGCCACCTGGCGCTGGCTGCCTGCCGGCTGAGCCTTGTCCGTTTCGGCAGCGGGGGCTTCAGCGGCCTTACGCAAGTCGGAATCGTCGATCACCACGGTGTGGTACTGCTTTGCCGCCTGGGCTGCCCAGTTCCGGTACCGGTCCAGCTTGCTCGCGTCATTCTGGTCCGCGAGATTCCGCATCCACTCATCGAGGTGGCGGAAGCGCTTGTACCAGTCCTTCAGATCCTTCTCCAAGTTTGGGTCGTCAAGCTTTGCTGGCTCGCGGCGCCTTTCTGGCGGTAGCACCTCCGGCCGCACCGCCCCGACCGCCTTGATCAGGTGGCGGAAACCGCCGGCTTCTCGCTGGCGCTGCTTGGCATTGCTGTGAGCCCGCACGGCATTCTGAAAGTGCGTGCGAAGCTCGAGCTGGTCGCTGTGCTTGTCAAGCCATTCCTGCACTTTCGGCATGATTACATTCGTCTCATTGGCGACGATAGACTGGAGGCTGCTGACCTGCCCGACCTGAGACATAAATTTGGGGGCCAGAGCCAGTTCCTTGAACTTGCCGTCGTCATCCGTGAGACCGCCAACCCGAAGCCGTCCGTCAGGCTCCGGAAGGGTTCCCATGGCCCAGCCGGGGTCGAGAGCGACTACGCCCACGGCGTGCTTCGGCTCTGGCCGAGGAAAATCCACCGTCACCAGCAGGGACCAGCGGTAATTCCGGCCTACGCGCTCGCGCTTGGCGGCCACGGACTTGAGGCAGGACCCTTCGGGGAACGGGCGGTGCAGCGTCACCGGAAGACTAAAGAACGCCTTGGGCCTAGTTCCAACTTGAAGGCGAGCGAGTGCTCTGACCAGCCGCCGGCCGCGCTTTGAAGCTTGGCTGTTGTGCGAGCCCTCGACAGTGAAGTGAAATGACGACCCGTTGTTCGCGTCGAACGCCTTGTCTGCGGAGATATTGCGGAGCACCTTCTGGGTATCGCCCATTTCACCCGCTGACCACTGCTTGAACCTCACAGCATCGGCGCGGGCGATCTTGGCATCCGGGTTGGACTCCAGGAATGCGGCAACCTCGCTTACGGGCAGGGACTGCTTCTCAGACTTCGCCCCCTTAACCTTGCGAATAACCGTCATGGGGCGGCAAGAGTCCTCCTCGGCGCCCACCCGAGGGCGACACGTCACCACGCCCTCGCGATCGAAGCGGTGAAAGTTGAGCACGGTCTTAGCTCCCATTGCCGCGCTGTGGTCTTTGAGGAAGTTGTTATAGACATGCTCTTCGTTCATCCAGAAGAGCTTCTTGCCTCCCAGGTCGTGGCGGTTTCCGTCCCTGTCCGCCCAGGAGTACGTGCCATCCGCGAACTTTGCGCGGACCCTCTTGATCTCGGCGTAAAACTCCCGGTCCAGAGCTTTGATCTGTGGTTCGTACGTGGTCTTGTTGCCCTGCTTCACGCGGTCAGCTTCCGGCTCCAGGGCCTTGCGCTTCGCCTTGAGGGTATTGATCTCGGACTTCTCATTCAGCGAGAGAGCCTCCCAGCCCGCCCGCTGCACGCCGGTTCGCTGCACCTTGATGGTCGCCAGAAGCTCCTTGATGCGCGCGCCGACCTCGCGGATTTGGTCGAGGGCGGGGTTGTCCACGCTGACGATGGCGTTATACCGATTCCAAAACTCGTGGTCAATCTGCACGAGAGCGTTCCGGTATTGGTTCTGCAGCCAGATCTGATCGAGGGCTACGTCCTCGTTCTCGACTTGGCCCTTGCGGGCTCCGAACTTGAAAACCCTGACTTCATTCGTTGACGTCCTGCGCTCCATAGGCGCCCCCTCTTGTTCCGCGGGCGGCCCAGCATACATCGCGGTTTTTGCGACGTGTGCGAACCTCCGTTCCCACTTCACGCGCTTTCGTGGATTTCCTGGGCCGCGCAGGGACCATCCGGAATTTCCGTTTTCAATTTTCCACCGCCCGATAAGATACGCCTAAACGCTACTGAATGCAATGCACCGCGGCTCATTTCGGCCAATCTGTCCTGGACACAGCTATACATTTAATTGTATATTTGGACCTGGCTTTCGTGCTATAGAGTCTGTGTGGCAACTGCCGTTTTTGAGTTGTAGCGGCGATCTATGATCGCCGAGGCACTTGAAAAATAGAGGCCGGCGGTCGCAGACCGCCGCTACAGCAAACTGACCCATTACCGAAATTCTCCAGTCCTTTACTCATCGCGGATAAATGACGTGATCTACGTTCTTCACTGTTTCGAGAAGAAAAGCCGGGAGATGCCAAAAAGGGAGTTCGAGACAGCGAAGCAGCGACTCAAAGCCGTGAAGGCGCGTTTGGCAGAGGAGAAGAGACATGAAAAGCGTTGCTAACAAGCCGGCCCATGCAACCTATGGGAACGTGCTAGATGACCTTGGCTTTTCACCGGAGCAGGCAACGGCGCTGAAGTTCAAGGCCGAGTTGTATCAGGCAATCCTGAAGTACGCCCAAAAGTATTCACAGAAGGAACTGCAAGTAATCCTCGGAGAACCTCAGCCGCGCGTGAGTGAACTGCTCAGCGGGAAGATCGCCAACAAGACCGTTGACAAGCTGCTTCACTACGCCGGGCGGCTCGGCATTGAAGCAAAGGCCAGATTCGCGCAGACTCACAAAGAAGTTGTCGAGAAAGAGCTTGCACTGGCCGACTAACGCGCTGATCCTGTCGAAAACTCTGCGCCTGGCCATCGCCAATCCTCCGGCCTGCTGACCAGTCCATTCCACACTGGATTATTGAAAATTACAAATTATAGTGGCGGCTTTTTTGTAGCGCCGGTGTCCCCACCGGCGTCTTTCGGCGCTGAGGACAGCGCCGCTACAGAATGAACTCGTCACTATATTTTGCAAACCTCACTAGTGCACGAAAATGCTCTTGGGCAGCAGGGCGTCCACGCCGTCGTTTCCGTCCACGGCTTCTTCGATGTGGAAGTCCACCGCATCGCTCGCGAGCATGTAAGCGTAATCACGGCTGAGATGCTTCTGATTCACCAGGTAATCGAGCATTTCCCGCAAAGCGATTTTGGCGGATTCTTCGAGGCTCGGCGCAAATCCCATGGTGATGTAATACTGCGGGGTCTCGGCGCGAGGCCAGCGAATTTTCATGTCCTTGCGCACGAAGAACTGCAGCGAGCCGGTGAGCGATGTCTCAAGCGCTGAAACGCACACCTCGCCGTCTCCCATGGCGGCGTGCCCATCACCGACCTCGAATAACGCCCCTTTGGTGAAGACAGGCAGATAGAGCGTGCTGCCCACACCCAGCTCCTTGTTATCCATATTGCCGCCGAACATCCAGGGCGGGCCGCTTGAGACTCGCCCGGTCGCGGCTGGAGGCGCCACGCCCATCACTCCAAAGAACGGCCGGATGGGAATCTCGACGCCATCGGAAAACTTCGCCACGTTGCGCGCCCTATCGAGCGGCGTGACCTTCAGGCGCGCGTAGGGAAACTCATTTGCCAGCAGGCCGCTGCCCGGCCTCATGGCGTTCACCGCATAAGGGATTGCGAGATGGATGGATCTAACCTTGACCTCAAGGACGTCTCCCGGTTCAGCGCCTTTAATCCAAATGGGGCCGGTAAGGATGTGAGGCCCGTGGCCGCGGTCCTTCACCTCGCGGTCGATGTCGCGCAGGACAGGCTGTATTTGATCGGCGGGAACGCCAGCAGCCTCCAGCCGGTCGAGACCGCCCGCGACCAGCGTCTGCACTTCCACGGTGTCGCCGCTGTTGATGCGGAGCACCGGCGCCCTATTGGCGTCAAAATACCCCCAGGTGACCGTTTGCGGCGTCGCCGCCAGGTGATGAATTGCGCCGGTGGTTTGCGCAGAGGCAGTTCCAGAAAGAAGCAAAATCGAAAGACTCAGAAAAAGCAATGTTCTGAGTTGAGATGAACTGGCATCACGAGCAGCCCGCGCTGCCAACTGCCACCTGAAATTCCCATGCAGATTATCGCCGTTGACACTCACCGAACCACTCCAATTTCTTCCAATGCATTGCTGATTCACGTTTGCCTCCCGGCCAGCAGAACAAAACCGACGGCTCATTTTACTTGGAAACGCGGCAAAAGCAATTGCGGGAACTCGCCTATTGAGGTTTACAAATTATAGTGACAACATCCGCTGAAGCGGCGGTCTGTGACCAGGGCTGTCCATCAAATTAACCGTACATTCCGGTGTGGGAAGCGGCGGAGCCGCCCCGCTGTGCGGAATGCCTATGGCTTTCCGGGCGCGAAAACGCGTTCATTAAGGTTTTCCTTGGGCGCGAAGGCTGAGCCTTCGCGCCC
>NFUN01000131.1 GCA_002197525.1 Acidobacteria subdivision 13 bacterium RH2 MAG17b
ATCCGCCACTTGCTGGAAGTCGCCGGGCTGCCTGAGTCTGGCAAGCTTCCGCTCTTTGACGGAATGACCGGGGAGTCTTTTGCTCAAGAGATCACCGTCGGCTACATCTATATGCTGAAGCTTTCACACTTGGTCGATGACAAGATCCACGCGCGCTCCATCGGGCCTTACTCGCTGATCACCCAGCAGCCATTGGGCGGAAAAGCGCAGTTCGGCGGGCAGCGTTTCGGTGAAATGGAAGTGTGGGCGCTCGAAGCCTACGGCGCCGCGCACATCCTGCAAGAGCTGCTCACGGCCAAATCCGACGATGTTTACGGCCGCGCGAAAATTTACGAAGCCATTGTCAAAGGCGAGCCCGGCATCGAGCCGGGTGTGCCCGAATCGTTCAACGTCCTCGTGCGCGAATTGCAATCGCTGTGCCTGGATGTCGAGTTGATGAAGAGGCGAGAGCCGCAAGCGGAAGCAGCGGCCGATTAGCCGCAGTCCCGTGCCAACAAGTTCCACCTCCCGGGCGACCGGGAGCGCCGTGGCGTGAGCCGCGGCAGGGAGGAAGACACCTTGTACCGAAGCAGCCCCTATGACCGTGCCAGCCTGATCGCGGATTTCGATTCCATTCGCATCAGCTTGGCGAGTCCTGAAAAAATCCGTTCCTGGTCGCACGGCGAAGTGACCAAGCCGGAGACCATCAATTACCGCACGTTCAAGCCGGAGCGCGATGGTCTGTTTTGCGCCAAGATTTTCGGCCCGGTTACCGATTGGGAATGCTTGTGCGGCAAATACAAGCGCATGAAGCACCGCGGAGTGATCTGCGATAAATGCGGCGTCGAAGTCACCCTTAGCAAGGTGCGGCGCGAGCGCCTGGGCCATATCGAACTGGCCTCGCCGTGTTCGCACGTGTGGTTTTTTAAGGGCCTGCCGTCGCGCATTGGCTACTTGCTGGATATTTCCATGCGCGATCTCGAGCGCATTCTTTATTTCGAGGCCTTCGTGGTTGTCGAACCCGGCGAAGTGCCGGGCATCAAGGAACGCGAGCTCTTGCCGGAGGAGAAATATCGCGAGCTGCAAACCGAATATGCAGGGCAGTTCCGCGCCGTCATGGGCGCCGAAGCCATTAAAGAGCTCCTGCGTCACGTCGATGTCGATAAGCTCAGCGAAGAACTGCGCGAGAAGATGAAAACCGATGCCAGCTTGCAGAAGCGCATCAAATATGCCAAGCGGCTGCGCGTCGTGGATTCCTTCCGCAAGAGCGGGAATAAGCCGGAGTGGATGATCCTCGACGTGATCCCCGTGCTGCCTCCCGAGTTGCGGCCCTTGGTGCCTCTCGATGGAGGCCGCTTCGCTACTTCCGATCTCAATGATCTCTACCGGCGCGTCATCAATCGCAATAACCGCCTCAAGAAGCTCATGGAGCTGCACGCCCCCGATGTCATCGTGCGCAATGAAAAACGCATGCTACAGGAGGCCGTGGACGCGCTC
>NFUN01000132.1 GCA_002197525.1 Acidobacteria subdivision 13 bacterium RH2 MAG17b
CGTTTTTAACGAGGCTTGCGAATAGACCGCGCCTCGTATGACGCGGCCCAAATTTTGAGTGGCGGGTAGAATGGGGGGCTTATTGAAGATTACCAATTATAGTGACAATCTTTTCTGTAGCGGCGCTCTATGAGCGCCGAAAAACCGGCGGTCACAGACCGCCGCTACAACATTTGTTGTCACTATAATCCTTAATAAGAGCTAAAAAACGGGAGCCTGGTTTACAACCAGCCAGTAAAGACCCAGTTGCTGGATGGTCTCCCGAAATTGATCGAAATCCACGGGTTTTTGAATATAGCTGTTGACGTGCAATTGATAGCTGTTAACTATGTCTTTCTGCTCCTTGGATGAAGTCAACACCACAACCGGGATCAGCTTGGTCCGCTCGTCATTGCGGATGGCGTGAAGCACCTCGAGCCCGTCTACCTTGGGTAGTTTCAGATCAAGCAGGACGAGTCTGGGAGCCAAGAACGGCCGTTCGGTGTATTGTCCCTGGCAGAAGAGAAAATCCAGCGCTTCGGCGCCGTCCCGGGCGATGTGAATGCTATTCACCAAGTGACTCTGCCGCAAGGCATAGAGGGTTAGTTCGAGGTCGGCAGAGTTATCCTCAACAAGAACAATCTCAACTTCACTATGGGCCATAGGTCGCCTCCGTAGTTGCAATTTTTAGCGTTACCAAAGCTAATCAAAGTGTAACCTCATCGAGCGTGCGAATTTCTGCCCCGTGCCGGCCTGCTTCGAGGGTGAAAAAGAAAGCGGCGCCCTCATCCACTTTGGCCTCAGCCCAGATGCGTCCGCCGTGCTTGTGGATGATGCGCTGAACGGTTGCAAGTCCCACTCCAGTCCCTTCAAAATCATCTGCCCGGTGAAGCCGCTGGAAGACGCCAAAAAGCTTGTGAGCATATTTCTGGTCAAAGCCAGCGCCGTTATCGCGAACGAAAATTATGGTCTCAGCGCCCTGCATCGTCTGGCCAACCTCAATGACTGCACATTCCCGGCGGCGAGTATACTTGACCGCATTAGATAGCAGGTTCAAGAGCGCCAGTTTCATCAGTCCGGGGTCGCACTCCAGGGTTGGTAGTCTTCCGATACGCCATTCGATCTGGCGGCCTTCGAGTTCCGGCTGCAAATCTTGTAGAACGCTTTGAAGCAGAGAATTCAAATCTGTAGGCTTACGCGCCAATTCCTGGCGCCCGATCCGACCCATGTTGAGCAAGTCGTCCACCAGTTGGCCCATGTTCCGTGCGCCGTCGCGGATCAGTTTTAAGTAGCGCTGCCCCGTGGAATCTAATTGGGGTCCATGTGCTTCCATCAAAATCTTGGAGAAGCCGTTGATTTGGCGCAGGGGCGCACGAAGGTCGTGAGAGACAGAATAAGAGAAAGCCTCGAGCTCTTTGTTGGCCGCAGCAAGCTGTGTAGTGCGCTCCTGAACGCGATGCTCCAACTCTGCATGAGCGCGCTTCAAGGCCGCGTCGCGCTCTTGAATCTGATCGAGCATTTCATTGAACGACTTAACTAAGATGGCTAGTTCGTTATGGCGGCGAACCGGGGACGTGCGGACCGAATAATCTTTGTCCTGCGAAACGATCCTGGCCGTCTCCGCCAAGCGCAGTATGGGATCGGCGATTGATCTTCGCAAGAACGACGACATCAGGAAAACGGCTGCCAGGGAGGTCACGAGGACAAGAAAGACAACGGCTGCATACCGCTTCAAGCGGCTATTGATCTGCCGCAGGTCGGATTCTATCAAAACAGTCGCTGCTGTTTTTCCCTGGAAGCTGATCCGGCGAACTACGACCAACTCTTTGTCCTTGAACCAATGGGCTTCTGTTTGACCGCTGGGAATCTTGGGCAGCAGAACGGTTTTTCCCCGGCAGCCACGGCAGTAACCCGCGAATGGGCGGCCATCTGGCGTGTAAATCTCCGCCTTGATGACGTTGGGACCAGCCTTGAGCGCCGCCAAAGTGCTCTCCGCCGAATGCGGGTCATTAAACAGCACTGCGGAGACGCTGTTAGACCCGACGATTTGAGCTTGAATCGAAAGGGCGTGCACCATGCTCTCGCGCGACATGACCAAGTCATAAGCGGCAAACGCCGCACAGGCCAGCAAGAGCGCGGCGGCGCTCACCATCACGTTCATCCACGTCAGTTCCGTCCCAATCGAATGGTCTTGAACTCTAAACATCATCGATCAGTTCCCGGCTGAAAGTTTCTGTCCACACTGACCGCCAATTTAAGCAGTTGAGAACTTAGCATCAGGCCCACTCGCTCTGCGGCGGCCAGGTTGACCTCAAAACGAATCCTATTGTGTTGAGTGATCAGGCAGATCATGCCCCCGCGCCGGGTAAACTGAGGCATGTCGCTCACAGTGAGCACGCTCGTACCATCAAGCGCGGAGAGGACGTTTTTCAGTTCTCCGTCCTCTGAGGAACTGATGAAGAGGACGCGGCAACCGAGTGCGTCCGCTGGTGTCAAAATCCGCCGCGCCACTACATTCTTGCCGTCGATACTTTGGCCGCCGATGGTGGCATCGAGCGCCCGGCCGAAAGGATCTTGTCCAAGCACGCAGATGGGGAAGTAAGCCTTCCCGTTGCCTCTGGCGTTCGCAGGCCACCGGACGAACCTCCCGAAGTTATAGAGATATGCCGCCTTCACTTCGTACTCGGTCGGCGCAGAGGCTTCAAGATATAAACCGGTGACCCCTAAGAGCGCTGCCGTCACGGCCATAACAGCGAGCTTCGGAATGCGGCCTCTGGAACATCCCGTGCGGTGGCCTTGCGGAGTGTACTGGAGGATTTTCATGCCGTACGTATCGCCTCCGTGCAAATTAAGCCGTCTCTTACCATCGAAACGTGACCTTGCCATACGCGCTCCGCATAATCTCGACGGGCAATCCAGGGTCGCTTACAAACTCCACATGCTGCGGTTGGAGCAGGTTTTGCCCGCTGAGGGAGAATTCCACGTGCTGCGTTGGCCGCCATCCCAGCCGCAAATCCGCCGTTCCATAGGCAGGGACCGACAAAGCCGGCAGAGCGCTGACGTAGCGGTAAGTCTGGTCAAATTCGAAGTGTTTGGGCAGATTAAACAGAGACTGAATCACCGCCTGGTGTTGCGGACTTGAACCCTCGTCTGTAAGAACGGTGGAAACGTCCACACTGCCCGGTCTTCTTCTCAGGTCCATGTGCAAGTAAGAATAGGAACCCTTCAGTTCCCACCACCGTTCCGGCCTCCAATCGGGAGCGATTTCGAATCCGTCGGTGGTGCCTTCAATTCCATTGGCAAATGGAACTGCAACAACCAAGCGCAGTGGCGGAGGTGTCGTCTCGAAAAAGACGGACGCGGCTCCAAAGCTGGAGAGGTAGTTGTAATCGTTGTGAAAAGTGGCGATATCCAAATAGAGCTTAGGCCTGATCAGGCTCCGGTATCCTGCTTCATAACCAATTAACTCTTCCGAAAAAAACTTCCCGTTGTCGGCAACGCGTGTAAAGATAGGAAGAGGATTCGCCGTGACGAAGCCAGTGAGCTGAAGATCCTCCTCGAGATCGGAGGGTGTGCGGACCGCGCGCGTGACAGATGCCCAGACCGTTTGCCGGGGAGTGGGCGTCCACAAGAGACTTGCGCGAGGCTCAACCTCAAAGCCTGTGTAATTGTTATGCTCAAGTTTCGACCCAATCGTCAGCCAAAGTTGATTTTCCAGAATTGGGATCTCGTCCTGGGCGAACGCGCTATAGAGTTTGTCTGTTTGATGATGCGGTAAAAAGTCGACGGTAGGCACTGTCTGGATGAAATCGCTGGGACTTAACCTGGCTCCAAGACCCAAGATGAAGTCCTGTTGACGCGAAAGGGTGGTATGATACTGGAAATCCGCGTCGAAGGTATCGTGATCCTCTCCAAACGGTGGCCCGAGGCGGTTCGTCCGGTCATAGTAGGCTAGAACCTGAACGTCTGATCCCTCGTCGAGCTTTCTCTTCCAGTGTCCGAGGAGATTACCGCCCGACACCTCGTCGATTCCGTCCACATTGTTTTGGGCGGGAGGCGAGTAAGATGAGATGGCCACTCTTTCCCCGTCATCGCCGTTGTAGATGTCTCCTTGCAGCGTAAACGAATCTCTGCTTTGCGTGTCCCAGTCCATCCGGAAGCCAGCCTGACCGGTCTTCCAAGCGTCGAAGGGATCATGGTCAAGATGGAACTCGGGGCCACGGCTGAATCCCATGCCATACACCCGGTAATCAAAACCCTTGCCGTTGCCCCCTCCGTAACGGAACTCGCCCGTGCCTTGATCCACGTTTCCGCCGCCTATGGAGACGAGGGCGCCATGCGTATCTTTCGCCTTCTTGGTGATAATGTTGATAACCCCGTTGACCGCGTTTGATCCCCAGATGGTGCCGCCCGGTCCCCGGATGACTTCGATCCTGTCTACGTCTTCGAGCGGCAGGTTCTGCACTTCCCAATAAACTCCCCCAAAGAGCGGCGTATAGACGCTCCGGCCGTCGATTAGCACGAGGACCGATTTTGAAAACGCGTTTCCAAACCCGCGGATGCCCACAGACCAGTGGTCGGAGTCGATTCGAGCCACCTCCACTCCCGGCGCAAGGCGCAGAACTTCCGGGATGCTTGTGGCCCCGGAACGGCGGATATCCTCCTGAGTGATCACGTAAATCGCCGCTGGGGTTTTCCAAACTTCCTCTGGCTCCTTAGATACTGTCGTGACCTTGAGATTCCCCAGCGCCGCGAGACTTATTTGTGTGAGCTGCTCGTTGCCCTTCCGCTTTTTCTTTTGAGATTCCCGGGGATTTTTGTGATTCCGGGCAGAGGGATGCTTGAAGGGGTTCCACAGACTATGACTATTTTGTGGAGCGTCACCCCAGCCGTTCTGACTCATTCCTGCGATTAACAGGAGGCAGGCTATGGTTCTATGGCTAGCGAGGCTTCGCCTCAGACTGCCGAGGCGTGGTCCCCTCGCCCGTCCCGCTACGCGGCCCACCCTCTCCCCCATCGGGGGAGAGGGGCTGGGGATGAGGGGGCGGCTGTAGCGGCGATCTATGAGCGCCGAAATCCGCCGGTCGCAGACCGGCGCACCAGCTTTCGAGCGTCGCCGACTTATGTCGTTGTGTATAGTTAGGTCCCGAATGGCTGCCGTGAGCGACGCGATAAACACCTCTAGCCTCTGCGTAACGGCGTTTAGGCGTTCGGGTTCCCTGGCGGCTGGCCGAAAGAATGACGTGTTCATGGGAAAGGTCCCCCTTGACTAGGTGTTGCCTTTCATAAGTGCGGTGACGTATTCGAAGATGCCGCCCTCGCCCCCTTGGGGGGAGAGGGTGGCGCACAAGCGCCGGGTGAGGGGGTGCCGAAATACGTGAGCGAACTTATGAAATACCGTACTAAGTGAAAAAGCCTCTTCGTTGCCGAGGGGGGACGCCAGAGGCGCGGCGAATTACCAGAATCTACTGACCCTGGAATCTAAAATGCCGGTGCTACTGTGTGGTTTTCGCTCACCAGGAGGGTAGAAGCGAGGGGTCGCCTCTGGGTGATGAGAGAGCTAACACATTTTCTTAAAAACTAGCGAATCTACTGAGAAGTCCTATGCCGGGCCTTTCATATTGCTTTTCACTAGCCGTCCCGGACTTCCCATCTACGAATATTATAGCGATATGTTACCAGTTAGTCAACAATAAAATGAGAGGTTTCGTCATTGACTGGGTTCGCAGTTGTTCTTAGCATAACAAATAGGGTGGCAGGCAACCGTTAGAAGCTGCTGGCAAGATTCCGATGTGCCCTGGACGATTACGAAGGGTGCGTGAAGCATCAAGGCAGGATGCGACTTTGAGCAAATGGGTGAGCGCAGCGGCCTGGGCCTACCGGCGGGCCCAGCGTGTTTTTGAATTAATGGTCGGCGTGGTCTTCATGTTTCTGGCCGGAGTGGGGGCCGCAGTGTCCTTATCGGAGTGGAACAACTATCTGGAGCATCGTTCGGCCGGGCTGTTTCGCTTCTACCTTTATTCCGGATTTACGATTGTTCTGATCTTTTTCTGTCTGTATTCTTTTCTCAAGGCGCGCAGCATCCGGTGATGCCGTTTCTCGCCGGAGAGTCCGGAGCACCCGGCAGTTAGATTCAATCTCGGGGCTGTTTTTTAACGGAGAGGCGATGAACGGTTCCAAGCAGCCTACCCCACAAACCGGAAGCCCCAAAACAACCGCGGCTGCATCCCGTGCCTTTTACACCTCAGCCGATCTTGCGGGATGGAATTGGGAGGATCAATTAGGCTTTCCGGGGCAGTTTCCCTACACGCGTGGCATTTATCCCACGCACTATCGCGGCCGGCTGTGGACCATGCGCCAGTACGCCGGTTTTGGTTCTGCCGCTGAATCCAACGCGCGCTATCGCTATCTTCTCGATCGAGGCACCACCGGCCTCTCCGTAGCGTTCGATCTGCCGACGCAAATCGGGTTGGATTCGGACGACCCGCTTTCCTGCGGAGAGGTGGGCAGGGTGGGCGTGGCGATCGATTCAATCGATGATATGGAGGCGCTTTTCTCGGGCATTCCGCTCGATAAGGTTTCCACTTCGATGACGATCAACTCTACGGCCCCGATCCTGCTCGCCATGTACTTCGCCGTTGCGGAGCGGCAAGGCGTGAGCTTGGCGAAAGTCTCCGGAACGGTCCAGAACGACATCCTGAAGGAATATATCGCTCGCGGCACCTATATTTATCCCATAGGTCCGTCCTTGCGGCTGGTGACGGATATTTTCGAGTTCTGCCGTGACAACGCGCCGGAGTGGAATACGATCTCGGTCAGCGGCTATCACATCCGTGAGGCAGGTTCCACAGCCGTCCAGGAGATCGCGTTCACGCTCGCGAACGCCACGGCCTATCTCCGCGCGGCCGCAGCGCGCGGCATGACAGTGGATGATGTCGCCCCACGCATGTCATTCTTCCTAAACGCCCATAACAATGTGCTTGAAGAGGTAGCGAAATTTCGCGCTGCACGCCGCCTGTGGGCTCGCATTACGCGAGAGGATTTTCAGGCAAGAAACCCTCGCTCTTGGATGTTCCGCTTTCATACTCAGACCGCTGGCAGCACCCTCACTGCGCAGCAGCCCGATGTGAACATCGTTCGCGTTGCGCTGCAGGCGCTCGCCGCTGTACTTGGAGGCGCACAATCTCTGCATACGAACGGCTGGGATGAAGCTCTGGCGCTGCCCACCGCAGATTCGGCCCTGCTCGCCTTGCGGACGCAGCAGATTCTGGCTTTCGAAAGCGGCGTGGCAAACAGCGCTGACCCGCTGGGAGGCTCCTATTACATCGAAAAGCTGACGGATGAAATTGAAACGAAGGCTCGGGCGTATCTCCAGCGTATCGAGGATCTGGGCGGGGTTCTACGCGCCATCGAATCTGGCTTTCAGCAACGGGAAATTCAGCAGGCGGCTTACGAATTCCAAAAAGCTGTCGAATCCGGAGAGCGCAAGGTCGTCGGGGTCAACTGGCATGTGAGCTCGGAGACGGCTCGCGTCTCGCTCCTTCAAATTGATCCGCGGGTCGAGCAGGAACAGGTGGAGCGTCTGGCCGGTCTCCGTGCACGGCGGGATGGGGAGGGCGTGAGGCGCGTGCTCCAAGAGGTGGAAGACGCGGCTCGCGGCGAGGGAAACATGATGCCGACGATTCTGCGCGCCGTTAAAGCCTGTGCGACGGTAGGAGAAATCTCAGCCGCGTTGCGGCGGGTTTTTGGAGAATTCCGTGAGTCCACCCAAGTCTGACCTGCAGGGAACTAATCATTCCTTTTTTCCTCCGCGCTGCAACCCACCGCCCTGCCAGAGGCTTACTACGGCAACGCAGTTGAAGTTCCCACAGCATCCACGCCTTCGGCCGTCTTTTCAGAGCTCAAGTAGTCGCCACCGGTGGAGGCCTTGCGCGTCATGTAATAGTAGATGGTCGGCGTAACGATAAGCGAAAGAACCATGGCGATGAGCAGCCCTCCAATTACCGCGATGGCGAGGGGCTGAAGCATCTGCGAACCAGCCCCAAGGGCCAGTGCGAGAGGCAGCATTCCCGCCATTGCCGCCAGCGCGGTCATCAGAATCGGGCGCAAACGGCGCCGTCCGGCTTGGAAAATGGCCTGCTCTCTCGGGAAGCCTATCGCCCGGAAGTTGTCATCCGCGTCGAGCAGCAAGATGCCGTTTTTGGCAACGATGCCGATGACCATGATCAAACCCATAAACGAAGATAGGTTGAAGGTAGTGTGAGTTACCAGAAGCGCAATGAACACGCCCGAAGTGGAAAGCACGGCAGACGTAAGAATGGCAATCGGCGCGGAAAAGCTGTGGAACTCGAAGAGTAGGACCAAGAAGACCAGCAGGATGGCCAATATGAGCACTTGCAGCAGTTGGTGAAATGATTGTTGCTGCTGCTTGTAAAGACCGCCATACTCGATACGGATGGACGACGGCATGTGAAGCCCAGCAATCACCTTTTGCGCGGCGGCGACCCCGCTGCCCAAATCCAACCCTTCCAATCGGGCCGTCACCGCGACGTAGCGCTGCTGATTATCCCGCAAAATCTCGGTTTGCCCGGAAAGCTCGGTGATGGAAGCGAGAGATCCTAGAGTCGACGTGTTGCCGGTGGGGCTTTCCAGCAGGACGTTGCGCATCGCGTCAAGAGACGAGCGGTACTGCTCCGAGAAGCGCACTCGCAGTGTGTACGGACGGTCGTTAATGATCACGGGCGTCGGCGTGGGCACGCCGTCAAGCAGCGCTTCGGCGTCTGTCGCCACGTCGCCCGCGGTGAAGCCGGCTTGCGCGGCCTTGGCAGCATTTACGTGAAAGCTGATCGCCGGACCGCTTGTGGTGGAGTCAATACCATTGTCTATGTCCACGATCGGGTGCTTTCCGTTCAACTTGTATTTCCCCAGGGCGTCAGCAACGCGGGGCGCCCAGTTGTCCAAAAGATCTGCGTTCGGCGAAAACATCATGATGTCTATCGGCTGCGGGGCGCCCGTGAGGTCTCCGATCATGTCCTGAAGTTTCTGGGTGAAGTCCACGTCCACTGCGGGTTCTTGCTGTGTGACTTTGGACCGGATTTCGTTCATGATGGTCCAGATGTCGCGGTGGCGGTTGACGTGGAGCTTGACGGCGATGTCACCCGTGTTGGCCTCGGTCACCGCAGCTAGTCCCAACTGCAATCCAGTCCGGCGGGAGATGCTCGCAACTTCCGGAACCGAGCGGACAATCTGCTCGATGTGAGTGATCATACGGTTGGTTTCCGCGAGCGAACTTCCGGGTGGCGTCACGTAATCGAGCACAAAACCACCCTCGTCCATCTCCGGCAGAAGGTCTGTGCCGAGAGAGCGATAGCAAACAAATGAGATCACCACCAGGAGTCCGCATAGCGCTGCCAGCCATCCAGGATGGTCGATCCCGCGCTGAAACCATTTCTCGTAAAAGCGAATCACTCCGCCGAGCGATCCGCTCATGGAGGCTTCCTCCGCTTCCATCAGGCGGCGCATCTCATGCTCACGCTCGGTTTCCACGGTTTCGTTTCCTGGAGTGTTTTCGTCAAGTTGTGATGTCTCGGAGTTCTCCTTCGTCTTGCGGTTGAGGTCCTTGTGCAGGAAGTGAAGGCACAGGTTCGGCGTCCAGGCCAGCGCCAGCGCCAGAGACGTGAACAGAGAGACCGCTATCGTGATGGCGAGAGCGCGGAAGAAGACACCCGTGACGCCGGTGATCGCGACAAGCGGAACAAAGACTACAATCGGAGTGAGCGTAGAACCGACCAAGGGTTTTGCGAGCTCTTTAATTGCACGGTTGATGGATTCAAGACGCCCTTCACCTGCCTCACGGTGCAGCACGATGTTTTCGACCATGACGATTGCGTCGTCGATCACAAGGCCTACGGCAGCGGCGAGACCACCGAGCGTCATCATATTGAAGCTCAGGTGCAGCATCTTCATGACCAAGAAAGTGATGAGCATGGTTCCGGGAATCACCATGCCCGCGACGAATGATGTTCCCCAGTCCTGCAAGAAGAGCACCATAATAATGGCCGCCAGGATCAAGCCAATCAGGATCGCATCGCGAACGCTCTTGATGGACTCGCCTATGATCCAGGATTGATCGTAATTGTTGGCTACGTGTACGCCTGGAGGGAGCGTCTTTTCGACCTCGGTGATAGCGTTCTGTACTTCACCGGCAACCTGAACGGTATTACTCCCAATCTGGCGGTTGACGTAAATCAGCACGGCGGGTTTGCCTTCGGCTGTTACGATGGTGTACACCGGCTGGACCGAGGCTCCAACGTCCGCGACGTCAGCAACGCGCACCGGGGCGCCATCGGGGGCTTTCTTCACCACAATATTCGAAATCTCGGGCGGGTTGCTAACCTGGCCGCTTACCAGCGCCAGATACAGTTGGTGGTTGCCGTTGATAAGGCCTGGAGATTGTAACAGGTTGGTGCTTCCCACAGCGTTGACTACGTCCGATACCGTTACCCCGGTCCTTAGCAATTCCGCGGGATCGGGAGTAATTGCGAACTCCGGCACCTCCCCGCCCTGAACGAGCACCGTAGAAACTCCTGGCAGGCGGTTGAGACGGGGTTTGACGTTATAGGTGGCCAGTTCCCAAAGACTAGTGAGCGGCACGGTTTTAGAGGTAAGACTGTAAAACATGATCGGGAAACTCGAAAACTGAAGCCGGTTGGCGGATATATTGGCCGCGGGCGGCAGCATGGTCCGCACATCCGCCAGGGCGGCATTGACACGCGCAAGGGTCTGGAACATATCCACGTTCCAGTTAAAATAAAGGTCGATTTCGGCGGAACCGCGGCTGGTGATGGACATCACGTCTTGCAGGCCCTGAACGCTGTTGACAGCCTCTTCGAGAGGCCGCGTTATGGTGACCAGCATCTGGTCTATGGGCATCACGCCGTTGTCCACGCCGATGATGACGCGCGGGAAACTGGTGCTGGGGAAAACGGCTATGGGGATACTGAGGGCCATGTACGCCCCGACGATCGCGAGCGCGACGACGAGAAAGATGATCGATTTGGATTCGCGCGCGAACCAGTAGGACGAGGCCGGCTTCTCCTGCCGCGCGGATGTGGTGAGCGAGTGCCTATCTGTTGTATTCGAGTCCGACATAAAACCGGTTTATCCTCCGAAGCTGATCGGGAGAAGCTCTGCGAAAGCGCGGTAGTGGTCCCATTTGCCGTAGAGGCGGCTTTACGCCGCAATTTGGCGAGATAAACGCCGCTACAACACCAAACTGCACCACTACCGAAAGCCCCTAGAACTTTACCTTCGTGTTATCATCCAGTCCAAATCCGCCCTGAGTGATCACACGATCGCCTGCGTGAAGACCGTTGAGGATTTGAACCTCATCGGCATCGCGGATGCCAGTTTTCACCGCCGTCTGGTGCGCCCGGCTATCGGAACCCACCAGCATGACGGTTGGGCCTTGGTCCGGGGTAGTAATGATGGCTGAGGCCGGCACAACCAGCGCGTGCGGCGCCGTCTCCGCCACCATGCTCACTGTGACCGCCGACCCCGGCTTCAGTTCATCGTGTGGATTTGGAGCTTCCACCCACACTTGCACCGTTGTGCTGTT
Organism: Acidobacteria subdivision 13 bacterium RH2 MAG17b; assembly: GCA_002197525.1. Lineage (GTDB taxonomy): Bacteria > Acidobacteriota > Terriglobia > UBA7540 > UBA7540 > RH2-MAG17b. The sequence goes on from NFUN01000132.1 coordinate 11,597, forward strand.
CGGATCCAAAGCCGGGCTCACGACCGTCACCTTGCCCGCGACCTTTACCTGCCCTCCGTTAAGGGAAACCACCGCAGGATCACCAGGGTGCAGCAAGGCAGCTTGTTCAGGTGTAAGATAGAGGCGCACCGTCACCTTTGAAGTATCTACCACGGTCAACAGCGGCGTTCCGGCAGATGCCATTTCACCGATGTAGAGCGGACTGCTGGCAACCGTGCCGTCGATGGGGCACCGGATTTCCGAGTAGTTCAGTTGCGCTTTAGCAGCTAGATATGCGCCTTGCGCGGCAGTGAGTTGCGCCTCCGCTGTTTTGATCTGCGCTTGGTGGCCGACAGCTTGCAACGCCTTAATCTGTTGTGCAGCCGCCGCGTACTGATTGCGCGCCTGAATGTAAAGAACCCGCTCGTCATCCAAAAGCTTGCGCGCCAGCGCTCCCTGCTGGAACAGTTTCTTGTCGCTCTCGTAAGCCCGGTTCTGGGCTTCCGTGGCCTCACGAGCCACTTCCAGGTTTTGCTGGGCGGCTTGAAGCTGGGCGGGAATGTTCATCTGGATGCTGGTAGCATAGGCCGCCTGGGCCTGTTCAAACGCGCCCTTACTTTGCATAACCGCTGCTTTGAGGTCTTGGTTTTCAAGTTCGGCCAGTAGTTGGCCTGCGCGGACGCGGCTGCCGCGACTGACGTAATACTTGCTGACCGGAGCGCTAATCTTCGGCACGATGGTAGCCTGTTGCCGCGCATACACAATGCCCTCTCCGCTCACCACGCGCTGAATTTCGGCCTGTTTGACGTTTGCCACCTGGACGGTGGCAACTGGCTCCGCGCTGGCTCCCTTCCCGCCAGAACAGCCCGCCAGGCTCAGGACTGCTGCTACAACGCCGAATACCAGAGAAATTCGCAGAAGTGTTTTGTTGCTGATCACGCGTCAGAAGCTCCCCGTAAGAGTTTGAAGGTTTGCCAAAGCCGAACGGTATGCAGCCTCTCCGGCTGCATAGGCGTTGCGGGCCAGGACCGTGGCGCTTTCCGCATCCACCACATTCAATACCGCCACTTGACCGGCTCGATACTGCATCCTTACAAGTTGAAGGTTGCGAGCGGCAAGTTGCATCGAGTTCTGCAAACTACCCAGTTTAGTCCAGGCTACATTTGCCGCATTATAAAGTGAGTAGAGCTGGCTCAGCAAGCTGCGCTGCGCGAAGGATAGGTTGAGGTGCGCCAGTGATCGTTCATCCTTCGCCTGTCGCAGCATGCTGTGCCGTTTGCCCCAGTCCCATACGGGGACCCACATTGTGTAAGTCCCGAAATAGCCGAGCATAGGTACATGGGCGTCGGGAAATGATCTTGGGTTTGAGTATAGCGCCACGGTATTAGCTTCAATTCCGTAGTCAACCTCGGCAGTGAAGGATGGCAGATAGGCGGCGCGCGCCACGGAAACGTTCAGACTAGCTTGGTGCATGGCTGCCTCGGCAGCGCGAATCTGCGGGTTGTTCGTCCGGGCCGCAGCCCGGACTTCATCAAATGTAGGCAGGATTGGCGGCATGTCCAGATCGTCCACCACGCTGTAATTCTGGTTGAAAGTTGGGAAGAGCAGCACCGCGAGATTGAGGCGCGCGTTCTCCATCGCCAGATTCGCATCCTCCAGAGCCTGCTGCGCCTGACTTAACTGTAGCTGCAACCGAATCACATCCGTATGGGCTACTTCGCCACCTTGTTCGAGAGCTTGGCCGATTTTGAGAAAGCGCTGTGCATCCACCAAGCTTTGTTGGGCTGTTGCGAATTGGCGTTGTGTGACCACCAGCGCGTAGTAGCCGTTCGTGATGGTTACCACAAGCCCGCGCCGGGCAATCTCCTGGTTGGCGCGCGCTAACGCCTCGCCGTAAGCAGCGCTGCGCGGCCCTGCCCAAATGAAGAAGCTGCCGGGCATATTCTCCCGGACCACCCCCCACATGCGGTAGACTTGAACGCCGTCATTGGTGACGAATCGGCCGGTAGGCAGCCCATTGCCCTGAGTATTCAGTAATTGCGTGGTGCCCTCTACTGAGGGCAGTTGCGCTGCGTTGGCTTGAACACGGTTCTCTCGCGCCACGCGATAAGCTGTTACCGCAGCCTGGAACTGGGGGCTGTTCTCCTGGGCTCGCCGGATGGCGTCCTGCAGCGTGATGGTTAAGGGCGGGCCAGACTGGCTTTGCGGTTGCGGCTCCGCGAGCGGGAGAGTTGCCTGAGGCATTAATCCCGTACTCTTCTGTCCGCCCAACGCCAGCTCGCACGAGAGAACTGGCGCCGTGATCACCATGAACATCACCAGTATTAGGCGGATCCAGCCCTGGTCACGGCAGCAAGACCTGAGTCTCGCCAGTCCTCCACGTCGCGACAGAGCGCTTTCCGGAAAACTATCCGCGTGAAATTCCCTACAGTCCACGATTCTTCTCCTCCGCTAGGTGATCCAAACTAGGCTTCACAGCTAAAGACGACTATAAAAGTCTCAGTCCAAACCTTGAGTATAGCGTGTCTCCTCCGAGCTCGCCTGAATTGAAAATTAAATTATATTAAGCTGCCAGTCGCACAATCGTCAAAGCAGAATCTCCTGCCATTCGTGCAATTAGTGCAGACAAGTTAGCTACTCACTAAAAAAACAAAAGCCCCCGGGATTCTTCCCGAGGGCTTTAACCTGAATGGCAAGAGCAGGCAGCTTCGCAACGTCGGAAGCCTGAGACGAGCTTACATCGAGCTCTTCTTGCTCTTCTTCGTCGTCTTCTTCTTCTTGCTGGTGGCCTTCTTCTTCTTTTTCTTCCCGGCGAAGTGGGACGTGGCCGTCGACAACGGCGTTGATGCAGCGGCGACCGCCGGCAATCCGAGCGATAGGGCCATGCACAGCGTGAACAACACAGTGAGAAGCTTCTTCATGTTTGGTTGCAACCTCCGTTAAGTTGAACTTCGTTTGTGATGAAGAGCACGTGAAAGACCAAATTCGCGCTCAACTATGAAAGTGTAGCATAACTCCTTTCCAAATCAGAAGTTAAAGATTATCCAAACTCAAGGTGGCAGGCTGTAGGATTCAGCCGCCACCAGCACCCACTGCACGATTGGGTGTGATTTTTGCACCATTTGGAATAGATGTGGCTTTCCCGGTGGCTTGCCCGCTCGCCTTCAATGGACTTGGCCCATCGAGACCAATAACATTGCTTCGCAGCGCATACCTTGTTAGACTGGCGGCATCGCAAGGCCATCCTGGCGGAAAGACCGGACCCCGATGTCCCCTCAACGTGGTGCAGAACGTTCAGAGCCAGCCGGCGCAGGTGGTGCGCTATTCGTGGTGGCTACGCCGATCGGAAACCTCGAAGATATAACGTTGCGCGCCATCCGAACGCTTAAAGAAGCTGATCTCATCGCTTGTGAAGACACCCGCCACACGCAAGGATTGCTCGAACATTATGCGATTCGTACGAATCTCATAAGCTACCACGAGCACAACGAGATGACTCGGGCGCCAGAACTTATTCTTCTGATGGAACAAGGCAGCAGGATTGCGTTGGTGTCAGATGCTGGGATGCCGGTCCTTTCCGACCCCGGATGCCGTTTGGTGCGGCTGGCGATCCGGCACGGCATTCCCGTAATACCGGTTCCCGGGCCTTCGGCTTTTGTGGCTTCCCTCGCCGCGTCGGGGCTGCCGCTCGAGCGCTTTCAATTCCTTGGCTTTCTGCCCAGTAAAAAACTGGCCCGGCAAAAGGCCCTTCGTGGCCTCGCGGAGACCGCTGGAACGCTTGTTTTTTATGAATCGCCTCATCGGGTGATTGAGATGCTGGAGGATGTGCTGAAAATCCTGGGAGACCGTCCCGCCGTGGTCGCTCGTGAGGTTACGAAGGTCCACGAGGAGTTTCTCAGCGGTTCCGTTTCCGAGGTCCTTTCCAAGCTCAGCCGCAAGACCGTCAAGGGAGAGATCACGGTGCTCGTTGGCCCGGCGGACCCAGCAGTCCGGAAGGCCGCTTCAGCCTCGGCGCTTAAATCGGTTCTGCGCGAGGTGGAACGATTGATGCGCCAGCAGGACGTCTCCGAGCGGGAAGCGCTGAAGGCCCTCGCGCGGTCGAGCGGGATATCGAAGAGCGAACTCTACCGCCGGTTGCAGGCGGAGAAAAGCTCCGGGACTAAGCCCTGAGAGGGCTACAGCAAACTGACCCATTACCAATTTTCCAGCACCGTTGACTTAGAAGTTCGTTCAATAAAAGTCTCACGTAAAGGCGCGAAGCCGCAAAGAACGCAACGCATTTAAGTCCGGTTCGGCTGTGAGACGGCCTTATCCTGGCGCCGCCCCCGCCTCTTCCGGAACCACGCGCGGCGGCGATGCGTCGAACGATGCAGCAAAAAACTCATCCACGCGCTCCAGCACTTCCCCCGCGCTTTGCGCGCTCTGCACGCGCCGCCGCAGCTCCGCGCCGTTGCGCACCCCGTGCGTAAACCAGCTCGCAAACTGCTTCATTTTTCCGATGGCCCCAGGCATATCCTCTTCCACCAGCATGGCGTAATAGGAGCGGATCAGTTCGTACCGGTCGGCGTCTGCGGGTTCGGCGTAAGTTCCGGTGCGAAAATAATCCATCATCTGGCGGAAAATCCAAGGGTTCGAAGGCGCCGCGCGGCCAATCATAACTGCATCGCAACCCGTTTGCTCCGACAAAGCCTGCGCCTGAACCGGCGTCATGACGTCCCCGTTGCCGATTACGGGGATGCGTACGCTGGATTTCACCTCGCCGATGATTTCCCAGTGCGCGCGGCCGCTGTAGCCCTGAGCGCGCGTGCGAGGATGGATGGCGAGGGCTTCTACACCGCAATCCTCGGCCAGCCGGGCTACCGGAACGGCCACAACCTCATCGTTACTCCAGCCGGACCGGATTTTTGCGGTGAACGGAATGCTGACCGCAGCCCGGATTTGGCGGAAAACCTGCCCAAGCAACGGAAGGTCGCGCAACAGGCCGGAGCCGCCGCACTTCACCACCTTCTTAGCCGGGCAGCCCAGGTTCAAATCGATGAGGTCGAAGCCAAGATCCTCGATCATGCGCGCCGCCTCAGCCAGATGGTGCGGGTCCGAGCCGAAAATCTGGGCGGTGATGGGCCGCTCCTCTTCGCTGTAATAAAGAAACCGGCGGGACTTCAGGTTCTGGCGGAGCATCCCTTCGCTCGAAACGAACTCCGTCATAATCAGGCCGCAGCCGCCCAGGCGCTTGATGAAACGCCGGAAAACCGTATCCGTGATTCCAGCCATCGGCGCCAGGATGTGAGCGGGCCGGATGAGCGCGTTCCGAACTCTTAGTTCCTCAAACAGCATATTGACGTCGCGATAGGGCGCACGGGAGCGCACCCCAATTTCAAAAACAACCTTTCAACCACGCGGCTGAATGGCCGATTGGCCGGACATCAACTCTCCCGCCGGAGCGGTGGCAAAGCGCATTCGTCCCTCCGCCACCAGCTCGGTTCCTCGATGAACCGTGCCGTTCAACTCACCGAAGTTTCCACGCCATTTCAAAATTTGCGCCTCCGCGCGCACTACCTCGCCCGGCTCAACCAGCGCGTGCATGTGGGCGGCGGGAATTTGCAGAATCACGGCAAGCTTGCCCGCCATCTCCGGGCGCTCCAGCACCAAAACTGCTCCAAGTTGCGTCGTCATTTCGAGCAGAATGCTGCAAGGCACGTGCGGCGCTCCGGGAAAGTGGCCGGGGACGAAGGGCTCGTCGGCCGTGAAGGTTTTCACGCCGGTTATGCGCTCGCCCGGCGTGAATTCCGTGATGCGGTCCACCAGCAGAAAAGGATAGCGGTGAGGAAGAATAGCCTGGATGCCAGATTGATCCATCACGGAATTGATCCATTTAACCACTGAGTCATTGGTCCAATGTCTTCAATAGTTCTCTTCCGAGCGACCGGTTGCGGCTTGTCCATTCGCCGCCGCGGTCCTTTTCGGATTCGTACTGCGCCCGCATACTTTCGAGTTTCGAGTCGAGCTCATCAAGATAATGCACAGCGAGCGCTTCAGCGAACATGGGTTCCTTCGGCGAGCCGAATTCCAGCTTGCCGTGATGGGAAAGAATGATGTGCTCAATCCGGTCTCTCAATGTTTCCGGGAAGTCAGGAATGGCTTCCATTTTCTTCCTGACTATCTCGAGAGCGATCACGATGTGGCCGAGCAGTTGGCCTCGCGTCGAATAACGGAAAGCCCGGTCGAAGCGCAGTTCCTCGATCTTGCCGAGGTCGTGGAGCGCTACTCCCGCCAGTATCAACGAACGGTCGAGCCACGGATAGTGATCGCACAACTGGTCTCCGAGCCGCCAAAGCGAGCTTACATGCTCAAGCAGTCCGCCGAGGAAAGCGTGGTGCATCGACATGGCGGCCGGAGCGAGCTTGTATTTCGCGGCGATTTGCGGATCAAGCATCACAGACAGAAGCAGCTCGCGCAGCGGCCCCCCGGGCATGAGCTCGATGCGCGCCAGAAGCGCAGCGTACATCTGTTCCGGGTCCTGTCCGGTGCGAGGGAGGTAGTCAAGCAGATCGAGACCATCCTCCGGGGCGCGCGCGATCTCGGCCACGGAAAGCTGAAGGCTGCCCATGTAGTCTTCCGTCGTGCCGGAGACGCGGACAATATCATCCACGTCGAAATCGGATTTCACCCGGTCGCAATCCCACAGCTTTCCGCGCATCGATCCGGTCGCGTCGCGGAACTCAAGATCCAAGTACGCCTTGCCGTTCCGCGCGGTTCTGCGGTCTTTGCTCTGCAAAAGGAAAGTAGCATTGAAAGGCTGGCCCGGTTTGAGATCGGCAATGAAGGTTTTTTTCATTGGCCTTCTTGGGCCGGCCCGGTCGCGCCGGGATGCACCGCCCCCGTATCCACGAAACCAGGCGCCAGGAAGATGTAACTTTCCTTCCGAAGCGTGGTGAGGTATTGGCGCAAGGCCGGCTCCATCCTTTTCTCGTACAGGATGTTATCCACCTGCTGCTCCACTTCGCTGAAGCGCGGAGCGCCAGCGCTGCGCTGGAGCATGACTTTCACAATGAGGTAGCCGTACTGTGTGGGAATGATTTTGGAAGTGTCTCCCGGATCGAGGCCCTTAATGGCGTTGGCGATCTGAGGCATGACCGACCCGTTCGGAAAAAAACCGACGTCGCCGCCCGTCTTCGCGTTCGGGCCATCGGAGTACTTCTTGACCACGTCCTCCCACTTTGCCCCGGATTGTAGCATGTCGAATGCCGCCTTTGCCCGTTTGTCAGCATCAGCAGGACCCCACTTATCGCTCGAAATCTGAATTTCCGCCAGCTCATCTCCGGCGGGGGAGGCGAACTGTTTCTTGTAGGCGTCGAAATATTTCCGCGCCTCCGCCTGGGTCACCATGATTCGCGAGCCTACTCGCTGCTCGATCACCTGCTGTGTCAGCAGGCGCCGCCGGATGTTGTTCTGGAAGTCTTCCCAGAGCAGGCCCTGCTTTTCAACCTCTCTTTCGAGATCCTGAATGCTGGCCAGGCCCATCTGCTTGCGAATCTGGTCGAGGCGTTCCACCAGTTCGGTATCCGCACTGACGTTTAAGTCCTTAGCTTTCTGCACCAAAAGGTCTTGGTCAATCATGTCGCGCAGCAAGTTCTCGGAACTAGCCTGATAGTGCGCTTTAAGCTCGGAGCCGTGGAACTGCTGTGCGAGTTGTGCATGGAGCTGTTCCCTTTGGTCGTCATATTGCCGCTGCGTGATGATCTCTTCATTCACCCGCGCGATGATGCGGTCGATCAGGACCGTTCGGCAGAGCGCCGGAGGCGTGGCGGCCGGAAGCATCGTGGCGATGATGCCTGCGATCAAGAGGGCCTTACTTTTCATATCCCTTCACTCTCCTGGCGGCCGGAACATGCCGGCGTACTTAGACCGCCAACTCCTAGGCCGGGTTCAGTAGCACGCACCCGCCGCGAGCGGTTTTGCCTGACCAGTGATCTGCCGGTCCAAGCCAGATTTCATCTTAATGCGAGCCTGCGAGTTCCTGCAAGGCGTGGAAACGCTGGATAGTGGTTCAGTTTGTCGTAGCGCCGACCTTCAGGTCGGCATTTTGAATGCTGTGCCGGGCTGAAGAGTCTGTGTGACAACTGCCGTTTTTGAGTTGGTGCGGCGCTCTATGAGCGCCGAAGCTATTCAAAAATAAAGACCGGCGGTCACAGACCGCCGCACCAGCCGCAGTTGTCACACAGGCTCTGAAGGCCGCCGCACCAGCAAACTGACCCACTACCAAACGCTGGGTAGTAGTACAGGTTGCAGTAGAGGCGCTTTACGCCACCCTTTTGCGGCCCATCGACGGCGCCCGATCCATGCTCAGCTCCCACGGCTCGACTTCGTGACCGTGCGCTTCCAGGACGGTCAGCCAACAACTCCTTTTATGCCCATTCACTCTGAGGTATAACATCTGAGGGCTGCTCTTTGCGATTCAGATTTGGTCCTCTAACAACCCAATCCTGCTCTGCTCGATCCGGGCTGCCCCTTTCATAGATGCCCGCACCAGCAAGCGTTGTCATGATTCATCGCAATTGAGGCGACTTTTGTTTGCCGGGATTCGCGAACCCCTGAGGAGATTGAGTGGCGTTCAGGCCGGTTGATTTCTGTGTCGTCCTTGTTTATCTCGCCGCCGTCACGCTCTTCGGCGTCCGTTTCCGCAAGCGCCAGGGAAACCTTCGCGATTACTTTCTGGGCGGGCGGACGCTTCCCTGGTGGGCGATCATGCTTTCGATCGTTTCCGCCGAAACCAGCATCCTCACCATCATCAGCACTCCCGGCATCGCCTATAGCTCGAACCTCAATTTCCTGCAGCTCATTTTCGGCTACCTCGTGGCCCGAGTGGTGGTGAGCTTCATTTTGATCCCGCGTTACTTTGCCGGAGAAATCTTCACGGCCTACCAGTTCATCGAGCGGCGGTTCGGGCGGACGCTCAAAACATTCACGGCCACTCTGTTTCTTTCCACGCGGGCGCTGGCGGAAGGAGTGCGTGTTTTCGCCATCGCCATTGTCTTGGAGGTCGTTTTCAAAACCGGAACACTGCTCTCCGTAGTCATCATTACGGTGCTGACGGTGATCTATACGTTCGAGGGCGGCTTTACGGCGGTGATTTGGACGGATGTCATCCAGCTCACCATCTACTTGAGCGGAACTGTGGTCGCGCTGGTTCTGGCGCTGCACGCCGTTCCGGGCGGCTGGTCCACCGTGCATCACCTGGCGCAGGTTTCCGGCGGCAAGCTCGAAGTATTCAATTTCCGCTTCGATTTCCACGAGCCTTATCTTTTCTGGTCCGGCCTGATCGGCGGCACGTTCCTCACCAGCGCGAGCCACGGAACCGATCAGTTGATCGTGCAGCGGCTGCTTGCGGCCAAGAACAAGCGCGAAAGCCAGATCGCGCTGCTCTCAAGCGGGCTGGTGATCTTGTTTCAGTTTGCGCTGTTTCTGGTGATGGGAGTTGTCCTGTTTGCTTACTATCACCGCTTTCCTCCTGCAAAACCTTTCGGGCGCCCCGATCAGATTTATCTGTACTTCGTGGTGCACTCGCTCCCGGCGGGCCTTGCCGGGCTGCTGACGGCGGCGATCATCGCGGCAGGCATGGCCAACCTGAGCGCGGCGCTCAACGCCCTGTCATCAAGCTCGGTGGTGGACTTTTACCGGTTTTGGGCGCGGCCGGAAAGTGAAGGAAGGGAAGGGAACGACGATAAGCGCGATCTGCGCGTCTCGCGAGGCTTGACGGTCTTCTGGGGAACAGTGCTCATCGCCCTGGCTCTCCTCGCCCATCTTCTCAATCAGAGCGTGCTCGTGCTGGCGTTGACCATCGCCTCATTTCCCTACGGGGCCATGCTGGGCATTTTTTTGCTGGCTGCCCTTTCGAAAAGAGCCACTGAACGCGGCACGTTGGCCGGAGCAATCACCGGACTCGCGGCGCTGCTCTTCGTCGTGACAAGCACTTCCATCGCCTGGACGTGGTACGTGGTCATCGGCGCCACCGTGACCTTTACCACCGGCTGGATCCTGAGCTGCCTGTGGCCGGAGTTGTAGCGCAGCGTTCGGTGTTCAACGCTGCGGCTCGTTGATTTTTCCCTTGCAACAAAAGGCCGCAGGGTCGCAAGCCGGACCCTGCGCTTGTATCTTGGTTTTTGCCCTTGGTTTTGCTGTTGCTTGTGCCCTTGATTTTGGTCTGTGAGCTTGGCCGCTGCCTTGCGGGGGGGAGCAAGGC
>NFUN01000133.1 GCA_002197525.1 Acidobacteria subdivision 13 bacterium RH2 MAG17b
CCCGTATTGGGCCGGGTAGTTGCTTCCCAGGACGGAAAACTGCTGGATGGCGTCCACGCCGAGGTTTGCGCCCAGCACGCTGCCCGGAGCGCCGTTTGAATAGTCATTGATGGAGATGCCGTCAAGGAGGTAATTGTTTTCGTCAGGCCGCGCGCCGGAGACGCTGATTGGAGATCCAAAACCTCGTTGAGCGGAAGAGCCGCTCACGGGAGCGTTCCCGGTCTGGATACCGGTGACGCCCGCTTGAAGCGTGGCGAGTTGAGTCCAGTCGCGCCCGTTCAGCGGCGTGTTGCGGACGGTGGAGGAACTGACGTTTCCGCTTACCGTTGATGAGTTTTGGCGCGCCGTCGCCGCAGTCATTCGCACAACGGTCTGCGGGTCTCCGGGTTGCATTCCGACGTTGAGCAGGAGCTTTGCGCCGACGGTTACACTAAGGCCAGTTCGCACCTGAGTGACAAAACCCGGAGCCGAGACAGTTATTTCATAGGTTCCGGGCACAAGGTTCGGCACCGTATAAACGCCCCGATTATCGGTTCTCACCGTGGTCGAAATGCCGGTTGCCACGTTCGCCACCGAAGCCTTGGCTCTCGGCATAGCCGCCCCCGAGGCAGCCGTAACGTTTCCGGAGACGGTGCCGCCTGAAACCTGCGCCATCACCTGGAGGGGAACCCAAATAGAAAGCGCCAATAAAATCACGGCTGCGAATAGAACTAAAGCCTGTTTACTGCAATGCTTGGCTTCACACGACTTGAGAGCCCTCGTCCCCACCTTGCTTAATCGTAAGCTGTGAATCCCGTCCATAACACTTCTCCGCGTCCGTGCTGTTTTCCTGTCTCGCGACATGATTACTGAACCCGGTACACTAGAATTTCAGATTCCACGTTTCCATGCCTTGGCACGGCCACATAGTAGCGGTTCAGCGACCTGACAAGTATTCCATTCTTACCCATCGGTCCGGTTGGCACCTTGCCGATAAGCGTGTAGTGGTCAGGGTCGCTCTGGTGAAACACATTCACGAAACCCTCCGCGCAGGAAACGTAAATGCGTTTAAGCCCTGGGTCGTAAGTTACATCATCAGCGCCTTTCGCGATCGGCAGAGTGGCGATGACCTTGCCCGTTTCCGTATTGAATACGTCCAGGGCTCCGCTCCGGCAGGCAACAAATAGCCGGTGGTCAGCCTCGTCAAGGTCTACAGCAACGTTACGCTGACATTGATCGCTAACCGGCCACGTCGCCACTATGGCCCGCCTGTTTCGGTCAATCACGGCAATCTCCCTCTTATCTGTAACATTGATGAAGAGCCTCGGGCTCGATCTCTCCATAACCATATGTTCGAGACGGTTGCCATTAATCTTGATATCGTCGATATGGTCGTCCGTATCCGTATTCACAATGCTCAGCAAGGTGTAGTTGAGCTTCGCGTCCTTGCCGCCATTCGCGATGTAGAGGTAATGGGTTGCCGGATCGTAGCCCATCGAATCGGCATCTGCCAGGAGCTTTACCGTTTTGAGCAAGTGGTACGTTGTTCCATCAAATATTCGCAGCAAGCCGTCGGCGCCATCGGTAGCGTAAATCCGATTCACTCGGGACACATAAACCACGTTATGGGCCATCCCAAATCCGCCGATGCGGTGGAGGAGCTTTCCGGATGGGATTCTGTATACCTCCACGGTACCGTTATCTTCCGGCACAACGAATAGACGATGGCCCTTCAAGTCGAGCCCAAATCGATCGAAATGGCATGGGATGCTGGGCATAAATTCGGTATCTACAGCTTGGGCCAGTTGCTGCTTGCTCAGGTTAGCGTTTTGACAGTTCACTTGGGGCATCTGGATGGTCTGGATCAATTTCAGCGGCGGGATCGCCTGAGCCTGGTATACCGGTGCGAAGGCAATAAGTACGAATAGCCCGAGCGCGTGTCTCTTTTTCAATGTAGTCTCCAGAGGATGATTTGAACCAATTTTGTGGCACCCAGCGCGGAGTATCGCGCTGAGCAGCTTTGAATCACGCCAGCATCAGAGGTGACTCGTGATTCCTGGAAATCGACCTTCAGGCATCGGTATAGGCTACTCACCCAACCTGAAGAAAACCTGAAAAAATGAGGCTTTTTTTAGCATTTTTAGAAAATTTTGTGCTTGCTTTCGGAATGTGTTGATTTTATGATCTTGGCTCTTACGCAATTGCTGTAGTGCTGATTTCGCAAAGGGCATTAGGTTCCTCTGTCCCCAGAGGAAAGGAGGAAGGTGTGAAGAGCTTATATGCCGTTGGATTAGCGGTGCTTTCGCTTTCACTAAGCGGGTGCGCGCGGAAAACGGCGCCGTCCCGCCAGAGTGCATCAACTCCACAGCCTCAGCCGATTGAACTAATGGACGAGATTCCTCTACCGGATGTTCAGGGCCGCATCGATCACTTCACGATGGAGTTGAACCCGTCGCAGCTTGCAGACCAGGCGCGAATCGTCTTTTCGGCGCTTGGCAACAACACGGAGGAAGTCGTTAACGCCTTCGCAAGCACGGTGGCCCACACGATAACCGGACTGGACGAGCCTCAGGGAGCGGTCTACGTCCCGGATTTCAACAAGCTCTTCATGGCAAATGCTGGCGATGGCACGGTAAAGATCTACGATGGAACCTCATATAAACTGCTCAAGTCTGTAAGCCTCGGCGAGGATGCTGATAACGTGCGGTATGATGCTGCGGAGAAACGCGTATACGTAGGTTACGGGAGCGGCGCCAGCGGGGCTATTGCTGTGATCGACGCCAAGACGAGCCAACGCCTCGCGGGGGATTACAATGTGGGTGGAGACCATCCGGAATCGTTTCAAGTGGAGACCAAGGGTGACAGAATATTCGTCAACGTTCCGGGCGCTGGCAGTATCGTCTCAGTGATCGACCGGAAGACTCATGCCATCACAAAGTGGCATTTGCAGGGCGCCGCTGAAAATTTTCCGATGGCGCTGGACGAGGCGCACCATCGCTTATTTATTGGCGCTCGGAATCCACCGGAGGTCGTCGTACTTGACACAAACTCGGGCGAACAAGTTGCTGCTGTACCGGCTGCGGGCGAGATGGACGATCTCTATTACGACGCATCACTCAAGCGGATTTATAGTATCGGGGCGGTAGGGTATATCAGCGTCATTCAACAAACCGATCCCGATCATTATCATCTCATCGCTAACGTACCGACCCGCATCGGTGCGCGCACAGGCATTTTGGTCTCGCAGAAGCAGTACGGTGATCGTCTCTACGTGGCAATCCCGGCCCTTCCTGACCACGAGGCTGCGCTATGGGTGTACGTCACCCACGGTCCGTGAAGGCCGTGACGGAGCGTGGTTGCGGAGCTAGTGTGAGAGATTAACCGCGTGAAGGAGAATTCATGAAGAATCTGGCGATGATATTGACAATTTTTACCACATTGGGGATCCAACCTCGAATCATAAGAGCAGCGTCTCCTGCACCGCTGAAGCTCGTCCAAACCATCCCCATGCCCAGCGTGAAGGGAAGAATTGACCACCTCGGTATTGATATCAAGCGCGGCCGGCTTTTCATCGCCGGACTGGGGAACAACACGGTCGAAGTTGTGAACTTCCGGGCGGGCAAATGGGTCGAAAGCATTCCTGGGTATGAAACTCCGCAGGGGATTTGGTACGTTTCCTCCGTGGATAAGGTCTTTGCGGCCAGTGCAGACGATGGAACATGCCGGGTCCTGCGAGCGAGCGACCTTAAGCAGATTGATAGCATCAAGCTTGCTGCAGATGTGAACCGCCTTATTTACAACCCCGTAGCCCACGAGCTCTACGCCGGTTACGGTGGCAAGAGCGCTGGCTGGGACTACGGTGAAATCGCCGCGATCAACCCGAAGACCGACCAAGTCGTCGGCAAGGTCAAGGTTGCGTCTCACCCTGCCGAGATACTGGTCAATAAGTCAGGCCGGAAGCTCTTCGTCGCCATCTATCCTGCGAGCAAAATCCAGGTCATTGACATCCCCAAACGGACGGTGATTGCCACTTGGTCCACGGGCGACGCCCATGTTGGCGATATGGCGCTGGACGAAACGACTCACCGGCTTTTTGCCGGATCCCCTCACCCGCCGGTGCTGCAGATTTATGACACGGAGTCCGGAAAGCAAATCGCGAGCATGCCGATCGTAGCAGGCATGGATGGCGTGTGGTTTGACGCAAAGCTGAAGCGTATTTATATTTCCGGCGGCCGGGAGCTAGGCAGCGGTTTTGTAGAAGTCATTCAAGAGAAGGACGCTGACCATTACCAAAGCATCGCCCGCGTTCCTACGGGACCCGGAGCAGGAACTTCTCTCTTCGTGCCGGAGCTTAACCGGCTTTACGTCGTGGTTCCGGCTCACGATCAGACGAACGCGGAAGTCATGGTCTTTGAACCGCAGCCTTGAAGAAGCCGCCTTGGCTGGCAGTTCGTCGTAGCAGTGGTCTGCGGGCCAACTCGGCGATTGCAGCAACATAATCAAGCCGCAGAGTTGCGCGTCGTTATCTTGTGGCTCGGGTTTGCCGTGATGAAAGGAGCTCCATGAGAAAATTTTTCGCAATTGTTTTCATAGTTTTTGGTACGCTCCCCATCAAATCCCGTGGCCAATCAACTGCGCCGCCGCTGCGCCTGATACAGACGATTGCACTTCCGAACGTCAAAGGCCGCATAGACCATTTCAACGTCGATATCAAGCACCAGCGGCTTTTTATTGCTGCTTTGGACAATCACACCGTGGAGGTTGTAGATCTCAAATCTGGAAAATGGGTTCGCAGCATCCCCAATGTGAAGAAGCCGCAAGGCGTGTGGTATGTGGACAGCCTGGACAAGCTATTTATTGCCGACGGCGACGATGCCGACGTCAAAGTGTACCACGGGAGCGACCTCAAGCTGATCACTAGCATCAAGCTCGATCTCGGCCCCGACTGGGAAGCCTACGATCCCGTCACGAAGGAGATATACGTCGGCTACGGCGGCGAGGATGCTGGGAAAAACTACGGGGAGTTGGGAATTATTAACACCGTGACGAATCAACACATCGGCGACATCCGAACGGATTCCCATCCTGGCGCAATCATCATCGGAAAACCCGGGGAAACAGTTTTGATTACCGCTCCCAAAGAACGGCAAGTTGCCGTCGTGGACGAAAAAACGCGCAGCATCATCGCCAAATGGCAGACCAAGGAAGACCTCCCGGTGGGCTTGGCCCTGGATGCTGCTCACCAGAGGCTTTTCGTCGGCACGCGCAAGCCGCCGCGGCTGCTGGTGTTTGACTTCAAATCCCACAAATTGATTGCCAGTCTGCCCACCGTGGGGCTTTTGGACGGCTTGTATTTTGATCACGCCCGCCGGCGCATTTACGTTTCAGGCGGTGAGGGATTTGTCGAAGTCTACCAAGAAATAGACTCCGATCATTACCAGGAGATCGCGAAGATTCCAACCGGCCCCATTGCGAGGACGTCACTCTTTGTTCCTGCCTTCAACCGGTATTACGTCGCGGTGCCCGCGAACGGTCATCGGGGTGCGGAAATAAGAGTGTACGAGCCAGAACCCTAACATGCGGGATCAAACGGCGGCCAGAGTTAAACCGCTGTTATAAAAGTGAGCGTTGAACTATTCGCTTTCACTTTCTAAGCACGGCGAATTCACAACCTGATTGGAGAAAACCGATGAAAAAGGTTTGGGGTGTTTGTCTCGCATTGACATTGCTGGTTGCATGCAAGAGCCAGGTGGCAACGAAAAAGGCTCCGTCGCCTCGGGAGGGCCCACAGCCGCTAATTTTGACCGGGTCCATTCCCCTGCCCGACGCGCAGGGCCGTTTCGATCATTTTAGTTTCGATCCCAAGGGACGAGTGTTCCTCTCCGCGCTGGGCAGTAATACAGAAGAGGTCCTCAATATCATGATGCGAATACGATCCCATAGCATCACTGGGATACCGGTACCCCAAGGCGTGGTCTACGTTTCTGAAGTTAACAAGCTCTTTGTAGCAAGCCGCAGAGGCAAACTCTACATCTACGACGGCACGTCTTTTAACCTGATCAAGGCCATTGATTTTCACGGCGATGTGGACAACCTGCGTTATGACGCGGCGAATAAGCGCGTCTATGCCGGCTATGGAGATGGAGACGCCGCGGCCATCAGAATGGTGGATGCGACAAGCGATCAGCTTCTCGATGAAGAATATAAGACAGGAGCCCACCCGGAATCGTTCCAGTTGGAAACGTCTGGACCCAATATCTATGTGAACCTGCCGGATCTGAAACAGATCGCAGTGATCAATCGCAGCACTCACGCGATTACACGATGGCCCGCAACCCTGGAAAAGAACTTCCCCATGGCGCTGGATGAAGCCGATCACCGGTTATTCGTTGTCACGCGGACGCCGCCACGGCTGGACGTATTCGACACGAGCTCTGGCCACATGGTGGCGTCCCTGCCGTGTGTTGCGGACTCTGATGATCTGTATTACGACGCAGCGCACAAGCGGATTTACATCCCAGGCGGGGAAGGGTTCATTGATGTGTTTCAGCAGAAGGGCGCTGACCAGTATCAGCTCCTCGCGAAGATTCCCTCGGCTCTGGGCGCACGCACTGCTGGATATTTTGGAAATATTGGAAAAAAGGAGATCGATCTCTTCTACCTGGCTGTCCCTGCTCGCGCGGGCCACGACGCCGAGGTGTTGATCTACACCATAGAGGACTGAAGCTTGGACGCGTTCGCCCGGTCTGCTTGAGCAGGCAACAAAGCGCGAAACAACTAACCGGGCGGCGGATGGAAGGCAGTCGGCGAGGTCAAAATGGCATCTCTTTCACGCCCAACGGCTGCGCGGTCCGAGAGGGCTTCGGGATTCCTGGGAGAAAGACAAAATCGCAAAGGTTGAATCAATTTCTTTCACTGTTTACGCACGAAAACTCATCTTCGCAATTGGAGGACATCCATGAAAAAGCTTTACACCATCTTGCTGATCGCGGCCGCAGTGCTCGTAGCGTTTGCAATCCGCGGCGCCGCGCCGGTCGCCGCTCAGGCGCAATCCCGTCCCACTGGCCCGCCGCTCGAATTGTACGAAAGGATACCTCTGCCGAACCTTATCGGGCGCATCGATCACTTTTCGGCTGACGGACGCCTTCTTTTGTTTTCCGTAGTTGGCAGCAACGCCGTGGGAATCGAAAACTGGTTTGACGGAAGACTTGTGCACTGGTTCCACGGAGCCAACGAACCCCAGGGGGTACTTTACGTCCCTGGATTTAACAAAATCGTCCAAGCTGGCGCAGACGGCAAAGTCTTGATCTTTGACGCAAATACCTACGCTCTGCAGAACACAATCGACTTCGGGACGGACGCGGATAATCTGCGTTGGGACGCCAAGAATAAGAAAGTCCTCGTCGGGTTCGGCGAGGAAGACGGCGGCATTGCAGAGATTGACCCGGCCACGAACCAGCGCGTGGGCGCGGTCCTGAAAACGGGCGGCCACCCCGAATCCTTCCAAATCGAAACGAACGGAAACATGCTTTTCGTCAATTGTCCTGATGCTGGAAACGTTGTTGAGGCGGTCAACCGCGACACGGGCGCGGTGGCAAAATGGCCGGTTCATGGCGCGAAGGGAAACTTTGCAATGGCCCTCAACGAGGCTGACCATCGCATTTACACGGTCACCCGCAAGCCGCCCTATTTGATCGTATTCAACACTGATACTGGCGAAGAAGTAGCGCGAGTTCCCGGCGTGGCTGGCGAGTGCGACGACGTCTATTTCGATGCGGCCCGCAAACGCATCTACATCATCGGCGGCGTGGGATACATCACTGTAGTTCAGGAGATTACCCCGGACCGGTACGCAGTGATTCAGAATGTGCCTTCCACGGTCGGCGCGCGCACCGGGTATTGGAGCCCTCAGCATGACCGGCTGTATGTCGGCGTCCAAGCAGAGGGCAATCTGCCAGCGCAGCTCTTTGGCTACGAAGCTGAGAACTGAGGGAGAATCGAGCCTGTCCCGGTAAGCCCGGCTGAAACAAAACAGCGGAGGAGCCAAGGTTATCCTGCCTTGCTCCTCCGCTTCCTCATCAAAGCCTGAACACCAGCGTCCTATGCTGGTGCGGCGCTGTCCTCAGCGCCGAAAGACGCCGGTGGGGACACCGGCGCTACAAAAAAGCCGTCACTATAATTTGTAATTTTCAATTGGCCTCTGCGCACGCACCATCAGGCCGGACAAACCTTTAGAATTTGCGCGACCATTCCTTCGGCCATCGCTCAACCACGACTTTTTCCTGTGTATAAAATTGGACGGCGTCCCGGCCCTGAGCGTGCAGCACGCCGAAGAAACTGTCCTTCCACCCGCTGAACGGGAAATAGGCCATTGGAGCGGCGACTCCGATGTTGATGCCTACGTTGCCGGCCTGAACTTCATAACGGAATTTCCGGGCAGCAGCGCCGCTGGAAGTGAAAATCGACGCCTGATTTCCGTAAGAGCTGCGGGAAAGAAGTTCGATTCCATCTTCCACTGTCTGCGCGTGGATCAGGCTGAGCACCGGCCCAAAAATCTCCGTCTCGGCGAGCGCGCTGGCTGGCGCAGTATCCAGGAGAGTGGGAGCCAGGAAGTTTCCGCGTCCTTTGGCGGCCGCGCTGCTGCGGCCATCCAGTAAAACGCTCGCGCCGTCGCCTGATCCCTTCGAGATAAGCTCGGTGACGCGGGACTTGCTTTCCGGAGTGATGACCGGCCCCATCTGCACGGCCTCATCCAGTCCGTCTCCCACCCGGATGGCGCTTGCCGCTTCCAGGATGCGCTTCTTAAAAACTGGTTGCGCTTCCCCCACGGTGACAACTACGGAAACGGCCAGGCAGCGCTGGCCCGCGCATCCGAAGGCGCTCTCTGCCGTGATCCGGGTGGCAGAATCCATATCCGCATCGGGAAGAATCAGGACGTGGTTTTTCGCGCCGCCCTGGCACTGCACGCGCTTGCCGTACGCGGAGGCCTGCGCGTAAATGTATTTCGCAACCGGCGTCGATCCTACGAAGCTGATTGCATGCACTTCCGGATGCTCAAGCAGCGCGTCCACGGCGGGCCGCGCCCCGTATACCAGGTTCACTACTCCAGGCGGCAGTTTCAGTTCATCGAGCAACTCGAAAGTGCGCTGGGCGGAGAGCGGCACTTTTTCCGACGGTTTCAGGATGAATGTGTTCCCGCAGGCGATGGCGTAAGGGAGAAACCAGAAGGGAATCATGACCGGGAAATTGAAAGGCGTAATCGCCGCCACCACTCCGACCGGCTGCCGCACCATGGTTTCGTCAATGCCGCGCGCGATGTCCTCCAGGTGATATCCCTGCATCATCGTCGGGATGCCGCAGGCAACCTCAACGTTTTCGATGGCCCGCCGCAGCTCGCCGCGTGATTCCGCGAGCGTTTTGCCGTTCTCCGTGGTGATGATGCGAGCCAATTCCTCAAGATGTTCTTCGAGGAGGTTCTTGAGGTGAAACAGGTACTGAATGCGGTCCTCGGGCGGCGTGCGGCGCCATTCCGGGAATGCCGCGGCGGCGGACTGCACGGCTGCGTCCACATCCTCACGGCCAGAGGCTGGAACGCGAGCGATGGTGTCGCCCGTGGCCGGATTCACCACATCAAAATGTCCGGTTGCTTTCGAGCGGTTCCAGCCGCCGTTGACGTAAAGCGGGATTTCCCGCAAACTTTCTGATTCCAAAACGCCTGTCGGGCGCGTCATAAGTTTAGCCTTTCTTCCTGATGGTATTTTCGCACACGGCGGCGGCCTCCGTGCAGGTCAACAAAAGTTCCGTATGGATTTCCGCCCGCGCCGGGGAGGCAAGCGCGGATCAACCTCATCCTAATCAGTTACAACTCCCGCTGGCATTTTTAGGGCCACTCTTTATATACCATATCCTAGCTCAGGCGGGATATGGGCAGCGATTACGGCCATCCGGTCAGCCTTCCCGGTTGAGTTTACCTTGACAGGGATGAGCTTGGCGAGGCGCAAGGTCTGGTTTGTGACCCTGCGGGTTGCCGGAGGGGGGTGATGAAAAAGTCCGCAACATTGCAGGTCGAACGTTGCGCACCAAAGCTCTGCGCTGGATAAGGAACAGGTCAAACAGCGCCGCATACAGGTCGATGTCGTCCATTTGCCGGAATCGTACCGCGGATGACCCACAAGCCCACGGCACCTAAACCGTGCCGTGCCTACCTTGCCCGTGCAAGCCCGCGAAGTGGGCGATAGATTCTAGCCCAGGGCGTGAGCCCTGGGATGCCGGGCGTTTGAATCATAAGCCCCGGAGGGGCGGCAGAGTTGTAGGCGTTGGCAGGAAAGCTCGACCGGAAGGAGAGATTCTTGGGCCCCTACGGGGCTAATGATCCGCTGGGAATTCAACCCAAACCCACGGCTTACGCCGTGGGCTAATGTCATACGCCCGCGGTAGCGGGCTCACCCCCTCATGCCGACCGGCGATTGCGCGATGATGCGGGCCAGCGCCTAAGCAGTACTGACATCAACGCCAGGGGGCGCGCCCCTTGACGCCATGATGATAGCGTAGTACACTACGCTACCATAAAGACGGTACACCCCCATGACCCACTCAGGCCACGCATCACGCTCCCCAAAACCGGGCAGAAAAAGGCTCCGAAAAGCCTCCATTTTCGCCACGTTTTCGCCCACTGGAAAACGCTCTCTGGAGAGAGAACGGAAGCGAAAAAGGGAATGTTTAACCTACCGAACCGGAATCTTGTTGAAAACAAAGGAACATTAGAAGACCGAACCGGACCGAACCGGCGTTTCAAACCGGAGCGAAGCGGAGGAATCAGTTGAATCGAAAGGTGATAGGTCGCGTTCCGCTTATCTCTTGTGGAATGAATAAGATGCCGGTTTGACTGGAGCGTCGAACCGGCGGTTTGCGGGCCCAGGTTGTGAGCGCGGCCAGCCGTTTTTCCGGCTACCCGTCTTGCCTCAACGCTGCCCACCTGGCCAAAGGCCCACGGCACACAAACCTTGCCGGGGGCTACCGGCTTTGCGCGAAGGATTTGCTTGGCGGTCCGGGCATCAGGTCGGCGAACACGAAACCGTCCCGTTCCACCACTTCGCCGGGTTCCACAGCGATCGGCTGGCGAAACATCGGTCCGGCAAAAGCGAACGTATGGAATTCGCCGTTTTCGCCGCAAGGATCGATGCCCGAGGGAAGATCCGCAAGCAACGCATTATCGAACATGCGTCCGGCAAAGCTCCGGTCAAGCTTCTTCGGGTCAACGCAGGTCAGATAGGCGCGCAAGCCCGCTTCGACCATCTGGGCGGCAAGGCGCGTGGTATCGAGTCCCCAGACCGGGAAGAGCGGCTGGATTCCCGTTCCGGCCAGTTTCTCTTCGCGATAGCGGCGAATATCTTCGAGGAACAGGTCGCCGAAGACCATGCGCGTGACGCCCTCGCGGCGGGCTCTCTCGATGGCCTCCGCCATCGCGCTTTCGTATGCGGCGTTCGGACACGGCCACGGCAGCGGAACCTGGACCAGCGGCAAGCCTAGCGCCTGCGCCTGCCGCTCAAGTAGCTCCTCGCGCACCGCATGCATCGCCACCCGGCGGTGCGTCTGATTCACGGTGGTCAGGAGCGCTACGATCTCAAATTCGCCTTGCCGCCGCACCATGTCGAGCGCCCAGGCGCTGTCCTTACCGCTGCTCCAGGAAACCCACGCTTTCTCTTTGTTCATGCCTCAAAATCTCTTCCCTGACAGTTCGTACCGGGCGCGCTATGCCGCTGGCGCCATTCGAAATCATACCATCCTATACTTCACCGGACCCATCGTCCAGAGCGCTCTGTGCGCACCGAGGCTGTTGAAAAACAAAGACCAGCGGTCACAGGCGCCGCTACAGCCACGGTTTTCGCACAGCCGCTCCAGTCCGCCAGTTCCTCTGCCACGGTCGCGAACGGCCAGTGACGCTGACTTTTACCCCCGGCTGGCGTTGCGGCGCGCAAGAGTATAAAAAGAGCGCGAATAATGGCACGATAGAGATTCGGAAGCATCGAACGCCCGATGAGAAGATCATTCTTATGCCGCCTGCATTGGCTATTTATTCTGGCGGGCCTCTGCCTTACCGGCATCTCCCGTGCTGGATTCGCACAGGCTCAACTACCCTCCACTCCGATCCAGACCTACCTGCTGGCGAACGGCCTCGAAGTGCTCATGGTTCAAGACCACGAAGCTCCAGTCGTGGCCGTCCAGGTTTGGTACCACGTAGGCTCGAAGGACGAGCGGCCCGGAATGACGGGGTTTGCGCATTTTTTCGAGCATCTCATGTTTGACGGCACCAAAAATCTGCCGCAAGGCGAATTTTCCAACTATATCGTACGCGCCGGGGGCGTCGATAACGCTTATACCACGGAAGACGTAACGGTGTTCTGGGAAACCGTTCCGAGCACAGACCTCCCGGTGGCCTTGTGGCTGGAGGCGGACCGCATGCGCAACCTCCGGATCACAGAGTCCTCGTTCAATAACGAGAGGGCGGTGGTAGAGGAAGAGCTGCGGCAGCGCTTCGCCAATCAACCCTACGGCGACGTGCTTGAGGCGCTTTACGCGCACGCGTTCACGATTTCACCCTACCGCCACAGGCCTATCGGCAACATGCAGGATTTGGATCGCGCGCGGCTAAGCGATGTGCAATCGTTCTACGATACCTATTACGTTCCGAACAACGCGACACTGGTGCTGGTAGGCGACTTTGACGAAAAACAGGCGGAAGGCTGGATTCAAAGCTATTTCGGGCCTCTGAAGGGAACCGGCGCCGTTATTTCAAGGCGCTACGCGCAAGAGCCACCGCAAACGGCCGAGCGGATCGTGGCACTGCGCAAAGACGTGGCCCTGCCCGCCTTCGTGGAAGGCTATCACATGCCCGCGGACGGCTCTCCGGATTCCTACCCGATGCGCCTGGGCGCAAAAATCCTTGCCGATGGCGAAAGCTCCTGGATCTACCGGAAGCTGGTATACGACAAGCAAATGGCGATGCAGGTGGACAGCGAGGGTAACTTCACCGAAGAGCCTAATCTGTTTTTTATTATGGCGGTGATGAACCGGGGATATACTCCGCAACAGGGCGAGGCGCAGGTGGCAAGCGTCCTCCAGCGGCTGAAGCGCGGCGCCATTTCAAGCATTGATCTCGAGCGCGCCAGAAATGAGATGCTTCGCGATCTTATCCTGGAACGTGAAGGCGCCCGCCACCGCGCCGATGCGCTCGGGTATGACGCGGTCGTGTTGAAAAATCCCGAGCTTTACAACACAGAAGTTTCCCGGTTCATGCAGGTGACCGCTGCGGACATTCAGCGCGTGGCTCAAAAGTATTTCGTCCGCCGCAACCTGACCATCGTGGAAGTATATCCCAGGGGCATGGAAGGGCCAGCGCTGCACGCAAAACAGGCGAGCGTTCACTGATCTAGCCCCGCTCTTGAACCTGCGCGCTGTGACCGGGCGAGGGCGGGTGAATTGCTGCCGCTGACGGCGCCGGAGCGGGAGTCTGAGCGGAACCGGTTCTTAATCGATCCGGCGGAGGTGCGGAGGGTGGAGCGCGAGTCGCGGGCGCGAGGGCTCGATATCGTGGGCTTCTACCACTCGCATCCGGATCATCCGGCGCGGCCGTCCCGCTACGACCGCGACCACGCTTTGCCGTGGTATTCTTATGTTATTATAGCCGTGGAAGCGGGCGAGGCTGGTCCGATTGCCTCCTGGACGCTGCGGGAGGACCGGTCAAGCTTTGAAGAAGAGGCGGTAGAGGTAGTAGGGGCAAAGGCGCAAAAGAAGGACTGGGGCGAGCCGGAGAGTTGAGC
>NFUN01000134.1 GCA_002197525.1 Acidobacteria subdivision 13 bacterium RH2 MAG17b
GCAAACTCAAGATGCAGGCCCTGGTCGCCGTCATGCGCAAGCTCTTGCATGCCATCTTCGGAATGTTTAAGCATCATCAGCTCTACGACGGCTCCCAGCTCTTCCCCCTGCTCGCCCCAGTCCGGACGGCTCCGGCCTCCGCGGAGGTGGCATGAACTAAAAAAATCTCTTGAATTTCAAGAGAGAATCTACAACTTCCACCGCAAATCATCCGCCATTCAGCGTCGTATTGATGGCTGTGCGCGCCGTCGTTGGTGAGATCGCCCTAGACCGTTGTAGCGCAGCGTTCGTCGTTGAACGCTGCGGCTTGTTGATTTTGGCGTTGCGAACGACAAAAACCGCAGGGTCGCAAAACGGACCCTGCGCTACAACCTCGTTTATAGCCGCTCCTCCCGCCTTGAATCGCACACATCGCAAAAAGGCGCGATGTATGCGCCACCCGCCCGCGTGCCAGTAACCTGGCCAGAACCTAGAGTGAAAATCCTTGCAAGATCGCATTGCACTTCTTGTCAAGGGCAAGCTAAGATGCATTATCGCCTATGCGGTAAAGGGGGGCTTGCAGGAGGGGCAATGCGCCGCTGCGCGAGGGTGACAAGGGCCTATGTGGTGGGAGAAGAAGAATCAGTCTCAGCCTACTCCTTCGAAAGCTCCGGTGGAATGGCCGGTTCCCAGGGAAACTCCGCTGGCGATCGAGGATTCACAACCCGCCCAGCCTATAACGCTAAATCCTAGCACAGAGAGATTGGAAAAGCCGATGAGCGACACACTATTGAAGCCCTCCGCGCCGAACCCGGCGAATCAGCATCAGACGTTTCTGGGCGGCTCCGTTACCTTGCGCGGAGAGCTGAACGGAAATGAGGATTTGACCATTGAGGGCCAGTTTGAAGGAACGCTCAACCTGCAGGACCACTGCGTGACCATCGGGCAGCACGGTCAAGTGAAGGCTGACATCACCGCGCGGCAGGTGGTGGTAAGCGGGAAGCTGAACGGGAAAATCAATGCGCGCGATAAGATCGAGATACGCCGCACCGGCAGCGTAACGGGCGATCTTGTCTCGGCGGGCGTCGCGATAGAAGAAGGCGCCTACTTCAAAGGCAGCATTGAAATTCTTCGCGACGAAGATAAGGTTGCGCCGCCACGCGCCCTCGGGTCCGCTCTAGCCGTTAAAGCATGAGACAGACTCCAGCGAATCTCGCAGCCCGACCTGCGAGCACGACGTAGCTTTCCAGGCACAGCAGCACTCCCAGGAAAGGAGCGGTGGTGGGATAGCGCTAAATCCGCCGCCCCGCCGTTTGCAGAAACTCCCGCAGGGTTGAGGAGCGATCCGTCACGAAGGATGCCCCGTACCATTGAGCACGACATCTCTGGTGGCGCTGTACGCTCGCCGAGCGGCAGGCCGGCTTCCAGCCAGGGCCTCGAATGGCTCTGGCAGCACCTGCGCGATCTTAAGCGCCCAAGCGTTCTCGATTGCGGCCCCGTGTCCCCCGCCACTTTGCAGGTGCTGCTACAGCGCGACGCCAAATTCTACGCCGCAGATTTGATAACCCCCCTGTTCCATTCGGACCCCAAGCTCTGGGATCACTCGGGCAAGATGCCCGTCTTCTTAGTGAAGGAATTTCTGAATCAACTTCCATCCGTTCCGAAAAGCTCATTGGCGGCTATCATGTGCTGGAACTTGTTTGACTTGGCGCCCCACGACGCTTTGCCGGACATCACCGCGCGGCTCTTCTCCTTATTGCAGCCGCTTGGCGCGCTTTTTTGCGTCCTGCGCGAGCCTCAGCACGCGGCCGGCGTCGAGCGCCGGTGGTGGCTTGAAACCCTCACTGCTTACGGAAGCCAATCCGACCCGAAAAAAGCTTTCCCCTACCCGGCTGTTTCCAACCGGGAGATGGAGCGGCTCGCCGCGGACGCAAGCATCAAAACCTTTCTAACTCGCTCGGGCCGCCGCGAAATCCTCGTCATGCGCCGCCAGCAACAGGTCTGATCTGAATTCGCCTGTCTGATGCGGGAGCGAAACGCTTGGCGCGCGCCGCCCGCGCGGACCCCGTTGTCGCAAAGGCGTTCTGCCGCTTCCCGCTCGCCGTCTCAAAGGTCATAGACCTCGCCGCGCCTGTGAACTGACCGATTATTTACTACCGGATGAAATCCCAGCCTTTCTGTGGTACAGTTCCTGCCATCAGACTGTCGCCCCTTCTCGGCACAAGCAGTATTCACGCTCATGCCTAAGTTGCGAAGCGGCAGCATTTTCAGACTTTCACAAGCATATTCGGGCTAAGAGGAGCAGCCCAACCAGAAACGTTCCGGAGGGGGTCCGGTACGTGGCGAGCCGAGAGGGCGCACAGGTGTCCTTCTTGGGCGCACGGGTGGGCGCTCGTTCAGCCCTGACTTCAAAATAAAAAGGAGAATCAGCATGACACAGGATCAAATGACCAGTACGAACGCTACAAATACTACGGCAGACGTTGGGTGTTGCCCACAGCTTGAGCCGTGCGAGGTTTGCGACGTACTCAACTTCCCCTACCGGCTTCCCTTCCGCCCCGTCGTCGGGACGGTCGATCAACGCCAGGTGGTGCCGGTGGAGGTAACGCTGCACTACCGGCTGACGCGCTGCTCAGGACCGCTTTCGCTGGGCGATCTGTTGTATACGACCACGCTTTTGCCCGGCGAAAAGGTGCAACTTTACTCCAGCGACCGGCACACGCGGTTCAGTTATGACAGCGAGTCGAAGCTGTCTTATCACACGGAGACAACTTCGGAAGAGTCTTACTACGCGGCGGGCATGGCTTACGGGATGAGTAATCTCAACCTGCTCGACACGACCAACGCCAGCTCGTCATTCAGTTCTTCGTCGGTAAGCGGAGGCGGAGGGGCGGGCATCGACCTTGGTATTTTCAGCATCGGCGGCTCGGCCTCAGCCGGCTCCTATGACGCAAACTCCGCAAGCAGCGTCGCACACTCGCTGAGCCAGCACTCGCAATCACTTCAACAACACATAGAGGTGAGCACGCGGGCGGCGGCTTCAACGTCGATTGGCGAGGTTGCCACGCGCACTCACCAGCAAGGCGAATCCGAAGACCAGTACGAATCGGCTTCGCGCACTTTCACAAACCCCAACCACTGCCACGCCCTCACATTCCTCTTCTATCGCATCAACAAGTGCCAAACGGTGAAGTTTGAATTGGTGGGCATCGACCGGCGCGTGGATGATCCTCTGGCGCCGACGGGCGTGGCGTTGAATCCTCCGAAACCATTGACGGGCGTTGGCATCCTGTCGAGCCGGGTGCTCGCAACGAGCTCGAGCCGCCTGGACGTGGCGACTCGGGCGCTGCAGAGCGTCGCCGTGGAACAAGGGGGCGCAACCTCCGCTACGGGAACCCTGTTCGCAAGAAACCTCACGAACATCGCACAGCAGACGCCCATCCCTGTGAACCTCCGGCAAGCTGCTCTACAGCAGGTTGACCAGGACCTCGTAAAGGAAGGGCTGCTCGACAAAGTGGGAGGCCAAGTCTCTCCGGCTGCGCAAAAAGCGCTCGGCTGGGAGAGAACCATGTCACTTCCCACGCCCGGCGTGCTCGTCAAGGGCTGCCTGGACAATTGCGACGTTTGCGAACCCGAACTGAAGACCCTGATGGATCTCGATGCCACGCGCAAAGACCTCGAAAATCAACTGCTCAAGAAGAAAATTGATCTGCTCGACAAATCACAAGAATACCGCTGCTGCCCGGGAGATTCGGACACAACCACTACGACAACGTCATAAGGCGAAGAAATGGATGGCGCGGATCATTGCGGTCTGCGCCATCCAACAACTAAATGTAGCGTGGACCCGTCTTCTATGTCCGCGGATTTCCGGTAATGGGCCAGCTTGCCGTAGCGCCGACCTTCAGGTCGGCATTTTGAAGGCTGTGCCGGGCTGAAGCCCGCCGCTACAACAACCAAACTGAGACATTGCCGGATTTCCCGCCGGCTGGCGCGTACAGCGCCCTCTATGTCATACTTCCAATCTCGAAATTTGGGATGCCGCCTCGACTCGTTAGCGGAGTTTCGACCGGCTTCATCACGCTAACGTAGCAAGGGCTAATTACTTCCGGTCTTGCCCGCACCAACTTTCAACCGTTGGATAATAACAAGAGCAGGGACTGACATGGCGACCTACGTACTTGTGCACGGCGCGTGGCACGGCGGATGGTGCTGGAAAAAGCTGACGCCGCTCCTGCGCTCCGCCGGCCACGAAGTCTTCACTCCGACGCTCACCGGACTCGGCGAGCGGGCGCATCTGGCTGGTCCGGAAATCAATCTGAGCATCCACGTCCTGGATGTGCTGGGCGTTCTCGAATACGAGGACTTACGAAGCGTGGTGTTAGTTGGCCATAGCTATGGCGGGATGGTGATTACGGGCGTCGCTGACCGGGCTATGGAACGGCTGTCCCACCTTGTCTACCTTGACGCGCACGTGCCAAGGGATGGCCAATCAGCAGGAGATCTGATGCCCCCTGGCCGCATCGGCCGCTTACAAGAGGTTGCGCGGGACAGAGGCGAAGGCTGGCGGCTTCCACCATTTCTAGCCGGGCGTTACGGCGTCACCGCCGATGCCGATGTCCGCTGGTTAAGCCCGAAGCTAACGGATCACCCGCTCAAAACCATGCTGGAACCGCTACGGCTTGAAAACAAGGCTGCAGCGGCGCTGCCGCGAACCTACATCTATTGCAACCGCCCCGCCTACGGCCTCTTTGAACCCTACGCAGAAAGAGCGCGGGCTGAAGGCTGGCCATACCACGAACTGGCCACCGGCCACGATGCGATGGTGACGCAGCCACGCGAGCTGGCCGAAATTCTGCTCAAACTCGCTTAGTGCTGCTGTTCGGAATTACGGTGACGTGGTTGAAGCAGCCCCTCACCCGTCCCGCTACGCGGGCCACCCTCTCCCCCAAAGGGGGGCGAGGGTTGGGGTCAGGATCGGCGGCGGCGCTCTATGAGCGCCTAGGCTATTGAAAAATTAAGACCGGCGGTCACAGACCGCCGCTACAGCCGCAGTTGTCCCACAGACTCTTCAAGGGCGACGCGCAGCGCGTAGGCTTTCAGTCCGGTGTGTGCCATCCTGACGCGCGACGTCATGGCCAGAACACGGCAGCACCAGCACTATGCTGTGCTCGTCCAGAATGATTAGTGACACTCTTGGTAGAGTGTCACTATGCAGATCAAAGGCTTAGGAATGCCCCGCTCCAGGTACCTGGA
>NFUN01000135.1 GCA_002197525.1 Acidobacteria subdivision 13 bacterium RH2 MAG17b
GCAAACGGGGAGAGGGTGACGCGAAGCGGCGGGTGAGGGGCGCCGGTTGGGAGATGGAACAGTTATTTCTGAACGGGCCCTAAATTGGGCCGCGCCGCGCGTGGTGCGGTCTACCGCTTCGCGGCGGTAACAGCAAAAATAAAAAACCCCGCGAAAGCTATCGCTCTCACGGGGATGATCCGGCAGTCAAGACTTCAGGCTACAGACCCTCCTGGTGTGAGCTTTGGCTCCGCGCAACGACTCTCCCGCTTCATCGAGAGAGAGCCACCTTAGACGAAGCCTTAAGCCGGCCAAGCCTGTTCACCCATTGGCCCGTCTCCGGGTTTCTGGGCAGTGGCGTATGTTTGCGTGGTAACCTCGCCTAACGAGGTCTCCGGTGGTTTTCCGGCTGATCGGAGCGCGCCGCATGGCGCTCCACATTTTTAGCGGTATGCTGAAAAATACGTTCCCTGCAGGGGCGTGCGGACGCACTTAACCTTCCACCTGGCTGCGATGCCCGCAAATAAAATACCGCCGCGCCTTTTTTCAGGGTCCGCTTAGCGATCTCCCTCCGAGCCGTTGAGTTAAAACCGCTTCCAGTCCTTTGTAAGGTTCGTGTCTATCTTTGTCAAGAAAAAAGGGGTAGTGGCTCAGTTTGCCGTAGCGCCGACCTTCAGGTCGGCATTTTGAAGGCTGTGCCGGGCTGAAGCCCGGCGCTACAAAACCAAAATGAGTCACTACCAAAAAAGGCTTCATTCTGGCGTTTTGGGGATTTCCGCTGCCAGCCGCCGGGAAGATGGGCGCGAAGAGCCGAACGGAGCCGCCCAGCCACCGCTGATTGCGTCAACGACCGAGTCTAAATCGGGAATAGGCAAATCCATGCAAGAATTTTCTAACTCTTTTTGATTCAACTTGATGCCCGCTTTGGGCGTCAATGCATCCGGCGCTCGCCACCGCCTGCGCTCCAGATTCAGCCACGCTTCCATGCAAACCGCAGAGAGCGGATCCTGCGTCTCCCCGGCGATGCGAATCAGGCCGCAGAGCTTGTGAAACAGGTGAGGCCTGAAACCGAGCCGGCGAAGAAAGCGGTTGAAACTCGCAGAGCGCCGGCCGTGCTTCAGGCCGTTTAGACTGACGCGAGCCTTGCCGCGCGCCGTGCGCGGACCTGTGGATTTTTGGGCGTTACGCCGCCGCGCTTCGATTTCGCGGGCCGTCAAGGTTCTGTGCCGGAGGAGACTCATCAAAAGCCTTCCTGTTCACTGCCCATGCTGCGTGGGGATGGTAAAGAAGCCGGGCGGAATACCTGGAGCCATTTTAGGTTTCTAATGAGGTTTACAAATTATAGCGACAACATCCGCTGGTGCGGCGCTGTCCTCAGCGCCGAAAGACGCCGGTGAGGACACCGGCGCTACAAAAAAACCGTCACTATAATTTGTAATTCTCAATGAGACTGCACGCACTGCCGAAAGCTTACCAAGCCGCCGTGAGACAATGGAGACAGTTGAGACGAATGAGACGGTTTTTCCGGTTTGCGGTGGGTGAGGGGCTGTCGGTGTGAAAACAGCCGTATTTGAGTTGGTGCGGCGCTCGGAGCCTGCCCCGACGCTGTCGGGGAGCGCCGAGGCACTTGAAAAATCAAGACCGGCGGTCACAGACCGCCGCACCAGCCGCAGCTTTCACGCAGTCACTAACCCCCTTCGATTACCATTTGGTTGCGGGCAGTGGCTGCGCTAAGATAACCATTCTCGGCGACGCTGTTCGCGCGCCACCGCTCATGGCTCAAAGCCCCATCGAAACTTACCGCCGCACCATCCAGCGAGAACTGGAGGCAGGCAACGCCACTGAACACACCCACCGCCCCGCCTTAAAAACACTGATCGAAGCGCTGGCCCCCGCCGTGACCGCCACGAATGAGCCCAAACGCGTTGAATGCGGCGCTCCTGATTTCGTCGTTTCCCGCAAAGCCCGGCATGGCCCGATGACCGTTGGGTACGTCGAGGCTAAGGACGTTGGCAAGGATTTGGCCGAAGCCGGGCGCTCCGACCAACTGAAGCGCTATCTTGCCTCTCTGCCTCAACGCAACCTGATTCTCACCGACTACCTGGAATTCCACTGGTACGTTGACGGGGAGCGCCGGCAGACGGCTCGGCTTGCGCGCGCCGCAAGGGGCGGAAAGTTGGCAGCGGAACAGGACGGCGCAGAGGCGGTTAGCGGCCTGCTTATCGCGTTTCTTTCCCAAAAAGCCGAGCCTGTGAATAGTCCCAAAGAACTTGCTCTTCGCATGGCCCGGCTAACCCACTTTACCCGGGATATGATCGTGACTGCGTTCGAAAAGGGGTCCGCCTCGCCTCTTCTCCACGACCTGCACGACGCCTTTGAGCGCGCGCTCATCCCCGATCTGCCCATTCCTCAGTTCGCCGATATGTTCGCGCAGACGCTCGCCTACGGCCTCTTTGCCGCCAGGGTGAACCATCGCGGGCCGGGAGGATCATTCCGGCGCCTCGGCGCGGCAGCGGAGATTCCCAAAACGAATCCCTTCCTGCGACGGCTCTTCGAGACCATCACCGGCACCGATCTCGACGACGAGCCTTACGCATGGTGCGTGGATGACCTAGCCCAACTGCTGGCCGATACGGACATGGGCGAAGTTCTCGCGGATTTCGGCCGCCGCACGGCGCGGCAAGACCCCGTGGTCCACTTCTACGAAACCTTTCTCGCCGCCTATGACCCGAAATTGCGCGAAACGCGCGGCGTTTATTACACGCCGGAGCCTGTGGTCTCCTACATTGTCCGGTCCGTGGATTATTTGTTGAAGACCCGCTTCGGGTGTGCGAATGGGCTTGCGGAGACCTCTACAGTTGAATACGAGCCGGATGCTGGTGCGGCGATGTCCTCATCGCCGACTGCTGTAGCGGCGATCTATGATCGCCGGGCGTCGCCCGAAAAAACCGGCGAGCGCAGCTCGCCGCACCAGAAAGCCACGTCCCCGCGCGTCCTGATTCTTGACCCGGCCTGCGGCACCGGCACGTTTCTTTACAGCGTGGTTGACCACATCCGGTCTGAATTCGTGAGGCAAGGCAACGCCGGGATGTGGTCTGGTTACGTGCGCAATCATTTATTACCACGGCTCTTCGGATTCGAGCTGCTGATGGCGCCCTATGCCGTGGCCCACTTCAAGCTGGGGATGCAGCTTGCCGGTTATGATCTCACCCCAGCCCAGCGGGAGCAGTGGGCGTATGACTTCTCCGGCGATGAACGTCTGGGAGTCTATCTCACCAACACGCTTGAAGAGGCAGAGCGGAGAGCGGATACGCTCTTCGGGCCTTTGCGCGTAATCTCCGAGGAGGCCAACGCAGCGGCAGAAGTCAAACAGAAGTTGCCCATACTGGCCGTCATTGGCAACCCTCCCTATTCGGGCCATTCAGCCAACCGAAGTTGGGAGGTCAAAGGCGGCAAGAAGATTCCCACCTTAATCGGGCGATTGATCCAGGACTACTACAAAGTGGATGGTCAACCGCTCGGCGAGAAAAATCCAAAATGGCTTCAGGACGATTATGTGAAATTCATCCGCTGGGGTCAGTGGCGGATCGAGCAGACTGGGGCTGGCATTCTGGCTTTTATCACCAACCACGGCTACCTGGATAACCCAACATTTCGCGGCATGAGGCAGCAATTGATGAACGCCTTCACCGAAATCTACGTTTTGGACCTGCACGGGAACAGCAAGAAGAAAGAACGCGCGCCGGGCGGCTCCAAAGATGAGAACGTCTTCGACATCCAGCAGGGGGTTACTCTCGGAATCTTCGTCAGGGAGCACGGCAAGCCCGGCCCGGCCAAAGTGTTTCATGCCGATCTGTGGGGCCTTAGAGAAACGAAATACGAGCGCCTCTTTGAGGCCGATGTTCAGACGACGCAGTGGACGAGAATCGAACCACAATCGTCAAGTTACTTCTTTATAGAGCAGAACCGCGACCTCGCGGCGGAATTTGAGAAAGGCTGGAAGTTGCCTGATGTGTTCCAGGTAAATTCAGTAGGAATTACCACGGCTCGCGATGCCCTTACGATAGACTTTTCGCAGCCTGCGTTGCTTCAGCGCGTGCGCGATTTCGTTTCACTTCCCGTTGAGGAAGCGAGGACTAAATACGGCTTGGGCGACGACGCGCGGGACTGGAAAGTCTCTCTGGCGCAAGAGGACGTTCGCGAACACGGCGTCACCCCCCGGTACATTACGCGGATTCTTTACCGGCCCTTCGACTTGCGGTTTATTTACTACACCGCGCAGACCAGGGGTTTCATCTGCATGCCACGGCCCGAGGTGATGCGGCACATGGTCCAGGGTACCAACGTGGCTCTCAGTGTAACGCGCGGCATCGAAACGGGCAGAGGCTGGGAACATGCCTTCTGTGCCCGCAACCTCATTCAGCATCACACGGTCTCCCTGAAGGAGGTTAATTACCTCTTCCCGCTGTATCTTTATCCCGCCGGTGAAGCACGCGAGGCGGGCCAAAAAGCTTTGGCCCACGAAGGCAGGGTTCCTTATCAACGACGGCCCAACCTAAACCCCGCATTTATCGCCGACCTCGAAAAGCGGCTGGGGCTGAAGTTTGTGCCGGATGGCAAGGGGGATGTAGCGCAACGTTCGTCTTCTAACGTTGCGGTTCTTCCACCGCGACGCGCTTTGGGCGGCGCGGGAAATACCCGCGCCGCTCGAAAAGCCGCAGGGCTTGAGGACGAGCCCTGCGCTACAGAAACCTTCGGACCGGAAGATGTTTTTAACTACATTTACGCGATTTTCCATTCACCCACTTACCGCAGCCGCTACGCGGAATTCCTCAAGAGCGACTTCCCGCGCGTGCCGCTGACCTCGGACGTGAACCTGTTCCGCGCGCTTTGCGGACTGGGCGCGGAACTGGTGGCCTTGCACTTGCTCGAATCGCCCGCGTTTGAAGAACCGATAACCCGCTACCCGGTGAAAGGCTCGAATCTGGTGGATAAGGGCTTCCCGAAGTATGTCGCTCCCGGCGAGCCGGAACCGGGCGCGGGGAAGCCGCTGCAAGAAGGCCGGGTGTATATCAACAAAGCCGCTGTAGCGCCGGTGTCCTCACCGGCGATGCGCATGCCCTCACCCGCCCCGCCCCAGGCGGGGCACCCTCTCCCTGAGGGAGAGGGCCGGGGTGAGGGGGAAGGCGCCGGCCAATACTTCGAGGGCGTGCCGCCGGGAGTATGGAATTTCCACATCGGCGGTTATCAGGTTTGCGAAAAATGGCTCAAGGACCGCCGTGGCCGCGCCTTGATCTTCGATGATCTCACGCACTACGGCAAGGTTGTAACCGCCATCAAAGAAACAATGCGTCTTATGGCCGAAATCGACGCGGCCATCCCCAAATGGCCAATAACGATAGAATGATGCGCAACAAACCAGCGCAATCGGACATCTCGCGAGGTGCATGATGGACATGGCCCACGCTTTACTCTCCGTGGTAAGCGCTGCCGTCGCGGCAATAGCAAGCGCCGTCGCGGCGGCCATGGCGTGGCTGGCGATTCGGGATGCGCGCGCTGGCAGAGCCGAGGAGAGACGGGCTGTAAGGCCTTACTTCAGTTTCTCGCTTGTTAAGGCGTGGGACGGGTTCTCCGACGGGAAATATCACATTGAAGCGACTCTTAAAAATGTGGGACCCCGTCCTGCCTGGAAGGTGACTCGCAGAGTCCTAATCATTGACTGTGGCCTGAGCAAGGACCCTCTGCTCCAGGATAATTTTGAGGTACAAGAAGTCCTCCAGGACAATACTTTGGAGTGGCATGGACAAATAGACCAGCAGTTGGGGTCTGACCTGCCGGAACAATACCTCGTGGTCACGGTCGAATATGACGACCCAATGACGAGAGAGTCTTACAACCAGCTCCTTGTAATGAAATGGGGAGGTGTCTCCGGAGGAAAAGCAAGAGGATTATTCAGGGAAGTTTCTCAGAAGGAGCTGAAAATCGTGCAAAAAACCGTGGCGCGTTTTATGAACAATTAAGAACCGCAGACATCAAGGACAAATCTGCGCCGCCTGCTAATACAAACACATTTGTTGATGTGACGCCACTCTGGTGCGCCGGTCTGCGACCGGCGGATTTCGCCGCTCATAGAGCGCCGCTACAGAAAAGATTGTCACTATAATTGGTAATCTTCAATAGAAGCCGGTCCCGGAATAGCTTCGCGACCGGGCGTGATCGAACGATATGGCAACGAACCACGCAATTGAGTTTCTGGTCTGGCTGCTGATCGCAGCGTCCGTCATTGCGGTAGTGGCAGCCCGGCTTAGGGCGCCCTACACGGTGGCGCTCGTCGTGGGGGGGCTGGCGATAGGGTTCTTGCACCGCTTGCCTATTCTCGAAAGCCTCACGCAGGGCCAGCGGCCGAATTGGCTTACGCCCGATATCGTTTTGATTCTCTTCCTGCCGCCGCTCCTGTTCGAAGGCAGTATTAAGATCCGCTTCCGGCATCTGCGCGAAAATCTTATCCCAATTCTCCTTCTGGCCAACGTTGGCGTTTTAGCAGCGACGGCAATCACGGGATTCGCGATTCATTGGTTTTTCGGACTGCCCATAATCATTGCGCTGGTTTTTGGATCCATCATTTCCGCCACTGACCCGATTTCGGTTATCTCCATTTTTCAGGAAATGGGAGTTGACGCACGGTTATCGATGATTTTGGAAGGCGAAAGCCTCTTTAATGACGGCACAGCCGTCGTCTTGTTTGCAATTTTGGCGGCGGGGCTAGCCTCCGGCAAGCTGAACGTCACAACAGGGATCGCAGAGTTTCTGGTTGTAGTGTTGGGAGCTGCGGCGCTCGGTTCCTTCTTAGGATACGTGTTCAGCAAAATCACGCAGCGGATCGATGAGCCAAGAATCGAAATTACGCTGACGACCATCCTGGCTTATAGCTCCTA
The DNA here is from genome assembly GCA_002197525.1 of Acidobacteria subdivision 13 bacterium RH2 MAG17b. Classification (GTDB taxonomy): domain Bacteria; phylum Acidobacteriota; class Terriglobia; order UBA7540; family UBA7540; genus RH2-MAG17b. The sequence continues at coordinate 6,915 of NFUN01000135.1, forward strand.
TCTGATTGCCCAGTCGCTGCATCTGTCCGGTGTTATCGCGACGGTGGCGGCGGGCATTGTGATCGGCAATTTCGGCGCGGATGTGGGGATGAGTCCGCGCACGCGGGTCGCGGTATGGTCATTCTGGGAATACGCTGCTTTTGTGATCAATTCCCTGCTCTTTCTGCTCATCGGCATGCAGGTGCGCATTGCTGACTTGCTTCACGCCTGGCATGCGACCCTCCTGGCGATTGGCGCCGTATTCCTGGGGCGCGCGCTTTCCGTCTATGGTCTGACTCCCGTCAGCAATCTGTTCACGGAGAAAATCCCTCTCCGCTGGCAACACGTGCTTGTGTGGGGCGGACTCCGTGGCGCGATTGCGCTGGCTCTCGTATTAAGCTTGCAAACGACGTTCCCGTATCACTCGGAGCTGTCGGCCTGGACGTTCGGAGTTGTCGCATTTTCCATTATCGTGCAGGGATTGACGATCAAGCCTCTCATCACCCGCTTGGGCCTGGCCGCGCAAATGGAAACTGAGTATAGCCGGGTCCGCGCCGAACAGATCGGCTTGTCGTCTGCGCGAGCGGAACTTGATGGATTGCTGGCGACCCATGCCATCTCAGCGCCGCTCCATGGAAGGCTGCGGCGGCGGTTGGATGCCATCCTTAGCCGCGCCGAAGCCGAGATCGCAGACTTGCATGAAAAAGGCAATGCAAAGGCTGACGAGGAATTGCGGACAGTCCGCGCGCGTCTTACGGCAGCGCATCGAAGCGCAATTCAACGGGCGGTCCGCGACGGCATGGTTTCCCAGGAAACGGGAGCGAAGCTGGTGGATGCTCTCGATCACCAAATAGATGAACTGGCCACGGAGGCCCAAGAGAGCCGGCAAAGCCAGAGTCCGGAGCGCCCTCCCAATGCTCAGAGGGACGGCGGCCCATCTGGCGATAGGTGAGCGCTGGGTAGGGTGAGAGCGCCCGCATCCGGCAAACCGCCATTTTTGATCCTGCATGTCTGTTGGGAATCGTATACTGGCGCCTATTTTATCCCGCTCTATCCCGCGCATCACTGGACTTTTGCCGGCGCGCTTCGGGCGATTGCGCAGGCCAGCATAAAATGGCTAAAACGATACAATCACCGCACAGCGTGAAAGTGCGGTACTATGGGTAATCCCTGAAACAACTGCCGAATCGAGGAGACAACAGGCGAATGAAAGTCCTAATGGTATATCCGGAGTTTCCCGACACGTTCTGGAGTTTCAAGCATGCGCTTCCCTTTGTGGGAAAGCGCTCGGCGTATCCGCCCCTCGGCCTGCTAACCGTTTCGGCGATGCTGCCGCAAAGCTGGCAGCGGCGAATGGTGGACTTGAACGTGCGCCGCCTGAAGGATGCCGAGCTCGATTGGGCGGACGTCGTCTTCTTCAGCGGCATGATGGTGCAAGGCCCTTTCATGAAAGTACAAATAGAGCGCTGTAAGCGGCGAGGTCTGCGCACTGTGGTAGGCGGACCCATTGCGAGCGCCCAGGACCCAACCATCGCGGAAGCGGATCACGTGGTGGAGGGTGAGTCTGAAGAGCTCATCGCTGAATTGGCTGCGGATTTGGAGCGCGGCACGGCGAAGCCATTCTACAAGGCTGCACAATTGCCGGATCTCACCCAGGTGCCCCTGCCCCATCTTCACCTCGCCAACCTGCGGAGCTACAGCGCCATGCCAGTGCAATATTCGCGGGGCTGTCCGTTCAACTGCGAATTTTGCGACATTATCGAGATTTACGGCCGCCGGCCGCGTACCAAAACCCCCGACCAGGTCTGCGCCGAGTTGGACCAAATCCATAGACTCGGCTGGCGCGGTCCGGTCTTCCTGGTAGACGATAATTTCATTGGGAACAAAAAGAATGTGAAAATACTTCTGCCGCGGCTGGTCGAGTGGATGCGGGATCATAAATTCCCGTTTTCTCTCTTTACGGAAGCCTCGTTGAACATTGCCGAAGATGAGGAACTGCTGCGGCAGATGCGCCAAGCGCATTTTACTCGTGTCTTCACGGGGATCGAAACGCCCGTCGTCGAAAGCTTGAAAGAGACGCACAAGCTCCAGAACCTGCGGAGGGATTTGCTGGAAAGCGTGAAGCTTATACAGGCTCACGGCATCGAAGTGATGGCAGGCTTTATCGTGGGCTTTGACAACGATCCTCCTGACGTCTTTGAGCGCCAGATCAAATTCATCCGCGAGGCGGCGATCCCCTTATCTATGGTTGGCCTGCTTACCGCTCTGCCCAACACTCAGTTATGGCGCCGGTTGAAGACAGAGGGGCGGCTGCTAAAGCAGAGTCTGGGCAACAACACCATCGCTGATTTAAATTTCATACCCAAAATGGACGCGGGGGAACTGCTGGCAGGCTACCGGAAGATACTAGAGACCATCTATAATCCTGAGGAATACTTTGAACGGGCCATCGCATTCCTTTCGCATCTGGGTGACGCAGCTCGCGACCCAGTGTGTTTCTCTGACATGATGGCCGTAGTGCGGTCGTTCTGGCGGCAAGGAATGCGGAGCGATTATCGCAAGGAATATTGGAAATTCATCATCGAGGCTGCCCGCTATCATCGCCAGCACTTGGACAAGGCAATGACCTTGGCCATCATGGGACACCACTTCTTTACGCTGACGGCGGCGGCTGATAACCCATAGGGGCAATCTATTAAGACTTGCAGATATAGTGACGGCCTTTTTTGCAGCGCCGGGCCTGCGACCGACGTATCTCGCCGCTCATAGAGCGGCGCACCAGCAAATGGCCGTCGCCGGCTTATGTCGTTATGTGTAGTTCGTAAAGAGGTCCAGGAAGTTGTGCGTTGGAGTTTCCTCCAACCGGCGCGCGTCCCCGCATAATTCAAGAATTTTCTCCTGCTTCCCCGCGGTAAACCTTCGCGCCAAACCAGCCCTGAATTTTTGTTCCAACAGAGGCACAGCCTCCGCGCGGCGCCGTGGATGTCCAGCCGGATACTGAACTTCCACCGCAGGGATGCGGCTGCCGTCCTTGAATATGATCTCGACGGCGTTGGCGACGGAGCGTTTCGCGGGATCGAGATAATCCGCGCTGTATTGGCGGTTCTCCACCGTCGCCATTTTGGAGCGAAGCAGATCGATTCTTGGGTCAGCAGCGATCCGATCCCGGTAATGGTCAGCGGTGACATTGCCGAAAACCAGCCCGATTGCAACGATGTATTGAAGGCAGTGGTCGCGGTCGGCGGGGTTATGGAGCGGCCCGGTCTTGTCGATGATCCGAATCGCTGATTCGTGCGTGGTCAAGTTGATGCGTTCGACTTCATGGATGCGGTCTTTGACCAGCGGATGAAGTTGGAGGGCGCATTCCAGCGCCGTCTGAGCGTGGAATTCCGCCGGATAGATTTTGAAGAGTACATTTTCCATGACGCCGGAGCCCAAAGGTTGGGTGAGCTTTAACGGTTGGCCTTTGCAGAACGCATCCTGAAAGCCCCACGTTGCCGCCGTCAGCACAGAGGGATAGCCCATCTCGCCCCTTCGCGTGAGGAAGGCCAAAAAGACGGCGCGGCTCGCGGCATCCGCCGCTGCCCATGATTTGCGGGAGCCCGCGTTGGGCGCGTGCCGGTAAACTCTGAGGCAAGGCCCGTCTACAAACGCTTGAGAGACTGCGTTGATGATTTCTTCCCTGCCGCCGCCCAGCAATGCGGTGACCACTGCGGCGCTTGCTATTTTCACGAACAGCACGTGATCGAATCCCAGCCGGTTGAGGCTGTTTTCCACTGAGAGCATCCCCTGAATCTCATACGCCTTGATTGCGGCGCTCAACACATCGCGCACCAGGAGGGGCGGTTTGCCCTGGCTTGCGGACGTGCGGGAAAGATAATCGGCCACAGCGAGGATGGAAGCGAAATTGTCTGATGGGTGTCCCCATTCCAGCGCCAGCCAAGTGTCGTTGAAATCCAACCAGCGAATCAGGCAGCCGATGTTGAAAGCCGCTTGAACCGGATCAAGACGGAAACCGGTCCCCGGCACCGGAACGCCATTCACCATCTCTGTACCGGGAACGATGGGGCCCAATAACTTTATGCATTCGCGGTCGGAAAGCGCTTCGCAGGCGCAGGCGAGCGAGTCCAGCAGGCAAAGGCGCGCGGTCCGGTATGCTTCATCGCTCTTTATCTCGAAGTCGCAAACGTAATCAGCAATTTTATCGAGGACGGCGTGAAGGCTGGGATTGGAGTTGGACATAAGGTTTCGGCTTCCACCCCTTATTTGCCTTCTGTGGGCGGGAAAAGGCGCGCATATTTCTCTTCCCAGGCGCGGTAGTCCAGAAAATCGTATAGCTCCGCGCGGGTCTGCATCAGACCGATAACGCCTTGCTGAGTGCCTTCTTCGCGCAGAGATTGATAGACCTTCAGGGCCGCTGCATTCATCGCACGGAAGGCCGAGAGGGGATAGAGAACTAAACTGACGCCGGCAGCTTTCAACTGATCGAGCGCGCAAAGTGGCGTGACGCCGAATTCCGTCATGTTGGCGAGCACGGGAACCCCGGTCGCCTCTGCAAAGCGCGCGTACAGGGGAAGACCGGTCAGCGCTTCAGGAAAAATCATGTCGGCTCCCGCCTCGACGCAAGCGCAAGCGCGCTCCAGCGCCGCGTCTAATCCCTCAACCGCCAAGGCATCGGTCCGCGCCATGATCACGAAGCTGGCATCCGTCCGCGCATCAACCGCAGCCTTAATGCGATCCACCATCTCGCTCTTGCTCACCAGGGATTTGCCGGGTAAATGCCCGCAGCGTTTTGCAGGCGCCTGATCCTCAATGTGCATTCCGGCGGCCCCGAGCTTGATTAAGGATTTAACGGTGCGAGCGATGTGAAAGGCGCCGCCAAAACCCGTATCCGTATCGACGAGAAGAGGCAACTCCGTGCGGTCGCATATCCGGCGCGCGTCGGTTAAAACCTCATCGAGCGTCAGGAAGCCCAGGTCGGGAAGACCCAATGATGCTGCGGAGACTCCGGCGCCGGAAAGATACAGAGCCCTGAAGCCTACTCGTTCCGCCAGCCTGGCCGCGTACGCGTTGATGCATCCCACAACCTGAAGCGGCTGCTCGGTTGCGACAGCCGCGCGAAGCCGTCCGCCTGCAGTGAGAGGGCTAGTCATCTCGTTTTTCCCGCCCATGGCTTACCCTTTCCGTTAAGGGCTGGCGGCCAGGCAGCCAGATCACGCCGCGTTCTGCAAGGCCGCTGATTTCCTGCTCGCTGTATCCCGCTTCTGTCAGGATATCCCGTCCATGCTCGCCTAACTCCGGAGGAGGGCCGCCGATCTGAGACGGCGTCTCAGAGAAGTTAAGCGGCAATCGAGGAATTTGGGCTGCAATGGGTTCCGCGTCCGTCTCGCTTGGCAAAGCGACCGTTTCAAGTTGGCCTAGCGCAGCCAACTGCGGATCGTTCAAAACCTGGCCAACAGACTGTATCGCTTCCGACGGGACTCCATGGTCGTCAAGCCGGGCAAGCCAGCTAGCCATCGGCGCGGTTTTGAACACGGCGGCCAGTTCGCTTTCGAGTTGTTCACGATTGCGCAAGCGTTCGGAGGCCGTCGCATAGCGGGGATCGCGCGCCCACTCCGGACGATCAACGGCGTTGCAAAGCCGAATGAAGAGGCGGTCGCTCGAAATGCCGATCAGAATTTTGCCGTCCGCCGTGGGAAAGTCGCCGTAAGGCGCAAATGCAGGGGATTGCACCCCCATCGGTTCAGGGTCGATGCCCGTAAACTGGCGGATGAGCAAGTGATAATGCATCCACATAATGCCTGTTTCAAAAAGCGAACTGTCCACCCGCTGGCCTTTCTGCGTGCGCTGGCGCTCGAAAAGCGCCGCCAGAACGCCGAGCGCGAGCCAAATGCCGGAGCCCATGTCCATAACCGAAATACCGGTACGGCCCTCGTAGCCTTTGCGCGCGCCGGTTATGCTGACGATGCCCGTGCGCGCCTGGGTGAGCGCATCGTATCCCGGCCTTTCGTGATCCGGCCCCCGTGTGCCGAACGCCGTGAGCGACGCGTAGATAATGTCAGGCCGAACCGCCCTTAGCGACTGCTCGTCCAAACCCAACGAAGCGGCTTTGCCGAAGCGGAAATTCTCTATGAAGACATCGCTGCTTTTGGCCAAACGCAGAATCACATCGCGCCCCTCGGCCTGCCGGATATCAAGCGCCAACGAGCGCTTTCCGCGGTTGATCGGAACGAAAGCAGCGCTCCAGGTTCCGCGGTATGGCCCCATTTTCCGGCCGTCGTCTCCCCCCTGGGGCCGCTCGATCTTAATCACGTCTGCACCCAAATCCGCCAAGATCATGGTGGCGGAGGGGCCTGCCACGTTAGCGGTCAGATCCAGCACGCGCAGCCCCCTCAGAGGCCCAGTGGCCGCGTACGAATCCGGACGATTGGTTTTCTTTGGATTTGTCATTGGGGAAATCTTCGGCCGCGAGAGGCTGAATTACCGCCAGGTCTTGCGCTTGTTCTATACATAACGACGTAAGCCGGCGGGTTAGAGACTAACCTCGTGTTGATGCAGAATCCTCTTGGCCTGCGTGAGAACAGGCTCGTCGATCATCTTGTGGTCCAAGGCTACCACGCCAATGCCCGCCGCCTTCGCAGCCTCATAGGTTTCAACAACCCGCTTGGCCCAGTTCACCTCGTGATCTTCGGGGGCGAAAGCTCGATGGACCAGTTCAATCTGGCTTGGGTGAATCAGGGCCTTTCCGGTGAAGCCCATCTGCTTAGCGCGTCTCGCTTCTTCAAGAAAACCTTCCTCGTCCTGAAAATTGACGAAAACCGTGTCGAGAGCGTGGATCTGATAAGCCCGGGCGTGGACGGCAACCACCGAGCGCGCAAAGGCCACTTCTTCTCCTGTCCGAGTTCGGCTTACACCAATATCCGCGCAATAGTCCTCCGCACCGAAAGCCAAACCGATGGTCCGCGGACCGGATCGCGCGAGATCGCCCGAGCGAACAACCCCCAAAGCAGTTTCGATGATCAGCAGTAGCTTGATCTTTCCCGGAGCGATTCCCTTTTCTTCCTCAATGCGGGAAATTTCCCTATCGACCGTTGCCAATTCAGCCGGATCGTCTGACTTGGGAAGCACAAGCCCATCCACGCAGGGATGGACGGCGGTCCGCAGATCGTCTTTAAGGAAGCTGGTTTTAGCGCTGTTCACGCGAACAAAGATGCGGGAAGCTGAAGGCTTGAGTGCGTCCAATTCCACCGCGAGCTCTCGGCGGGCTGCCAGCTTGTTGTCCGGGGCTACCGCATCCTCAAGGTCGAAGATAAATGCGTCCGGGCGTAGTGTTTTGGCCTTAGCCAACTTTTTCGGGCTGTCCGCCGGAACGAATAGCAGGCTTCGTAGCATTTCCATCAAATTAGCTCCACAGGGCCGGATGCGGCAGACGCCAGCGGCTCTATTCGTCTCGACCGTTGGGACAAGTCGCAACAAATAGTTTATCACTACCGCTGGTCTCTGTGGCCTACCGGCCAAACCTCATTCGCCAGGTGAATTATCGAAGCTCTACGTCGCCAAAAGAGCAGTCAGCGCCTTCACGTTAGAGACATTCTCAAGCTCGCGAACCATCTCGACGACGGCATTGGCTTTCTGGCTGGGCCACTTTGCAAAGTCAACGCACTCTTGAAACTTGCCTGCGACCTCATCAAAACTCATAGGATTTTGAGGCGTGCCTTTGGCGAAGTCTGCGCTTCCGGAAATAGTGCGGCCGCTCTTGAGGTGAATTGTTATAAAGGTCCTCGTCCAGTTGGAGCCAGCGGCGTTGGAGCGTGGATCGACCACCATGTGCACGCGCTTAATCATGCTTTGCACTTCAGCGCTGTTAACCACGTTATCCTGAAACTGGTTCAGCCCGGCCTTGCCGTAAATCAACAGCGCCGCCAAACAGAATTCCATGCTGAACTTGGCTTGGAGCGCCGTGTGCGGGTCGTGATAGAAGAGGTCCTTCGGCACATAGTCGTTAACTCCCACAGTAACGCTCTCGACTTGATCCGCGCGGATCTGGTTTTCCTTAATCAGCTTCAACATCGCCGTCATACCTGGGTGCGTTACTAATCCCGAGGGGAACGGCTTGATCGCGACTCCGGGAGAGACAAAAGTCCACGGCTTGCCGAGCTTGCCCATAATGTATTCCGGGTTGTAGCCGCCGCCCGCCGCGTGGAAAAACCCGCTGGGGTCTTCCAGAACGTCAAGTGAGGCGGTCCAGCCGAGCGCCGAAAGGTCGCCCGCAACAACTCCCGACTCCGCCGCGTGGCCGGCCTGAAAAGGTTTCGTCATGGTCCCGAAGTTCGCGCGCAGACCGGAAGCTTCCGCTCCCGCGATGCCGTAAGTGTTAGCAACCCAATGCGCATCGAGTCCGTGCAGCTTTGCCGCCGTCGTGGCGGCCCCAAACGTGCCGCACGTGCCTGTCGTGTGAAATCCGTCGATGTAATGACGGGGATTGATTGCCTGGCAGATCTTGCACTCGACTTCGACGCCGAGATGATAGGCCAACATCAGGTCTCGGCCGGAAGCGCCCTTTGCCTCGCCGAGCGCCAGCGCCACCGGCAGCGTCGTATTGGTCGGATGGAGCAAGCCGAAATTCTGGTGCGGCCCGCCGGGGGCTTGCGTGTCATCGTAGTCCTGGGAGTGAATTCCTACGCCGTTTGCGAAAGCAGCGAAACGCGGCGACAGCTTCATGGAAGAACCAATCAGGGTCGCGCCGCCAGGCGACAGGCCGAGCGACTTGAGATAGGTGCGGCTCAGGTCTCCGGTCTTAACGACAGCTCCTACAAGCGCCAATCCAAGTCCATCCAGGATTGATTTCTTGCCAATCGCGATCACGTTCGCAGGTATGTCCGCGTACGCTGTGTTTACCACAAACTCCGCAACGTAATGGGTTAGTCCCTCCGTGGCGGGCGGGTCAATTGCGCTTGATGGACGGGCGGTGGGAGCCGCAGCAGCCAGTGTTGCGCTGCCTGCAGCGCCAAGCGCAAGAGCCGCGCCAGCGCCTGCCAATCCTCTTTGGACCAGCACTCTTCTCGTCATTTTCATGTTGGACATTTTCTTCACTCACCTTAAGTGGTTACGGTTGCCAGCCCGTGCGTGCGCACAATCATACGCCAATTTGGCGCAAAACCAGAAAAACAATTTCAGCCGTGGCTGTATCTGATTGATTTCATGAAAGATAAGTGGCTTTGCTTGGCAAATGCGATGTTACTGACTTTTTTTCAATAAGTTAAGCGGTTAAAAGTGGGTTTGGTCCTCTAATGTTTATTTAGTTTCAATCACTTGTGGGTTCGCCCCTTAAACATTCTTTTGGGGTCTTGCGTCATTCTTTCTTCCAAATTGAACCTGTTGCGCTGTGCTCGTCCAGAATGATTAGTGACACTCTTGGTAGAGTGTCACTATGCAGATCAAAGGCTTAGGAATGCCCCGCTCC